>NZ_JABZED010000003.1:279-189421 GCF_013416675.1 Salinispora sp. H7-4 | reverse complement strand
CGGTGCGCTGGCGCCTTCCAGCCGGGTTCGTGCGTCCTCGCTGGGCGTCACGCTGCCCTCGGACTCGCCTTCGCGGGCTTCGCTGCCCCCGCCGCCCTTGTAGTCGTGGCCCTTTGACTCGTAGCCCTTGTAGTCGTAGCCCTTGTAGTCGTAGCCCTTGTCTTTCCAGTCGTGACCGCCCTTGCCCCGGTAGTCCTTGCCGTCCCGCCGGTCCTCAGCTGGCCGGAGCGGGACCTTGCCGGTCACCTTCGACCAGACATAGGCGTGCTCCTGCGGCGTCGGGCAGAACTGGATTAGCTTGACCTCCTGGCCGGCCTTGACCGCATGCGGCTTGGCCTGGACCCTGCCTTCATTACCCCGGCGATGATCGTCCGCGACCGCGATTCCCGGCGCGCATACGAGCAGGGAGGCGCCACCGAGGGCCGCACCTGCCACGACCTTCCCGAGCAGCTTCTTTGCCATAACGTGCGTCACTCCATCCCCTGTTGTCCTGAACTCGGTGACAACCGAGCTAGGGCAGACGTTAGTCCGTTTCACAACCTATGAAGGAGAAATTTCGTATTTTCCGGCTTTAGGATCTATGTAGGGTTTGATGACCTTCGGTCTGATGAGCTGGTGTGCTCTTCCCACGTTTTGCACCTTTATTCCTATGAGAGTGGCGGTCAGAGCCGATCCCGTCGAAGGATTGCGATGGAAGCGCTCCCATGGGAGAATCGGCGTACCTAGGGAGCCACACCAGCAGCGGCAGGGGCATCGAGGGCAACCGGTTCGCCGGACGATCATCCTGCCGGTCCGACCGACCTGCATCGCAGGTCTGCAAAGACCACCACCCGGTCCAGGGCGGCCCAGGAAGTATCCGCTGGCATCGGTGGCTGTCCACGTCGGCATCCACCGAGTCGATCGGTCGGGCCGTCCGCGGAACGGTCTCGCCCAAGGAGATCTGTGGCATGAATGTGTGGAGAAGACTCACCGGCCCACGCCCGTCCCTCGCGCTGGCCGGCGCGGGCGTCCTGGTCGTAGGCGGGTTGGTGACCCTGCCGGTCACCATGGCCCACGCCGCGACCCAGTGTGAGGTCTCGTATACCACGAATGACTGGCCCGGCGGTTTCACCGCCTCCGTCAGTATCAAGAACACCGGGGAGGCGCTCGACGGCTGGACGCTTCGCTTTACCTTCCCGAACAGCAGTCAGCAGGTTGTGCATGGCTGGTCGGCCCGGTATAGCCAGTCCGGGCAGAACGTCACTGCACAGAACGAGTCGTACAACGGTTCGGTAGCCAGCGGCGCCACGATCGATATCGGCTTCAACGGCTCGTGGAGTGGTAGCAACCCCAAACCGACATCGTTCACCCTCAACGAGGTGGCCTGCAGCGGCGGCGGCGGACCCACCACGGCGCCGCCGCCGACCACCCCACCTCCCACCACAGCACCGCCGACCACCCCACCTCCCACCACCGCCCCACCCGGAAGCCGGGTCGATAACCCGTACCTGAACGCGGTGGGCTACGTGAATCCGGAGTGGAAGGCCAAGGCCGAGTCGGTGCCGGGTGGCAACCGGGTTTCGGATACGTCGACCGCCGTCTGGATCGACCGGATCGCCGCCATCGAGGGCACTGACGACAGTCAGTCCAACGGACCGATGGGCGTGCGGGATCACCTGGACGAGGCGTTGAGCCAGGGGGCGGACTACATCCAGTTCGTCGTCTACAACCTACCTGGTCGGGACTGCGCTGCACTCGCCTCGAACGGTGAACTGGCGCCGGATGAGTTGCCCCGCTACCAGGCTGAGTTCATCGATCCGATCGCGGAAATCCAGAGTGACCCGGCGTATCAGGACCTCCGGATCATCAACATCATCGAGATCGACTCGCTGCCGAACCTGCATGCCAACACCGGCGGTAACCCAGGCGCCACCCCGACCTGTGACCTGGTCAAGGAGAACGGCGCCTACGTCAACGGCATCGGCTATGCACTGGCCACGTTGGGTGCGATCGGCAACGTCTACAACTACGTGGACGCCGCCCACCATGGCTGGATTGGCTGGGACTCCAACTTCAGCCCGGTTGCCCTGCTCCTGAAGGATGCCGCCACCGCCTCGGGCAGCACGGTCGCCGACGTGCACGGCTTTATCGTCAACACGGCCAACTACTCGGCCCTGCGTGAGCCCTACTTCCAGATCACCGACACGGTCAACGGTCAGACGATCCGCCAGTCCACGTGGGTGGACTGGAATCAGTACGTCGACGAGCTGACGTTCGCGCAGGCATTCCGGGACGAACTGGTCGGCCAGGGCTTCGACTCGGAGGTGGGAATGTTGATTGACACCTCCCGCAACGGCTGGGGTGGCAGCGCTCGGCCAGCCGGGCCCGGGCCGATGACCGATGTCGACAGTTACGTCGACGGTGGCCGGGTTGATCGACGAATCCACGCCGGCAACTGGTGCAACCAGTCTGGCGCGGGCCTGGGCGAGCGGCCGCAGGCCGCACCGGAGCCGGGAATCGACGCCTACGTCTGGGTGAAGCCGCCGGGCGAGTCGGACGGCTCCAGCGAGGAGATCCCGAACGACGATGGCAAGGGCTTTGACCGGATGTGCGACCCGACGTACGAGGGCAACGCCCGGAACGGCTTCAGCCCCACCGGGGCCCTGCCCGATGCCCCGATCTCCGGTGCCTGGTTCCCGGCGCAGTTCCAGCAGCTCATGCAGAACGCCCATCCGCCGCTGCCCTGATTTGGAACCCAGCCGCTGGGGTTGTGAGGCGCTTGGGCGGCGGGGTTCCCCGAGCCCCGGATCCGATCAGTTCGATCGGGTCCGGGGCACCGGCGGCTCCGTCTCGGGGACCCCGCCGGCTGCGTCTCAGGGGACCGTACGTTCGATCGCCGCCGGGCCCTTCTCGACCAGGTCCCGGCGGGCCCGCTCAACATTCTCCGGGGTCAGGTCCTGACCGCGTGCCGCCACCAGATCCTCCGGTTGCCACGGCTGCTCCGCGCCGGTGCGGACGCCGTCCCCGCCACCCCCGGCGTCGTACGGGTCGCCAAGGAGGTCCTCGGTCGACGCGCCGCTGTCGGCCTGCTCCCCAGCGGCGGCGAAGGCGGGGGTGTTCCGGTCGCCACCCCCGCCGGTCATCAGCTGGGGGGCGCCGGCGTCATCCTCGACCGCCGCGGCTACCTCAGCGCTCTCCTCCAACGGTCGGTACCGGTCCCGATCGGTCATGGTGTCGCCCTCCCGTCCGTATCTGCGCTACCTTCCCGCGTACCCCGTGCATCGGGTGCCATACCACCTGCATCGGGCCGTTGCTCAGCGGTGGAGCCGGCGGCTCGGGGCGCGCCGTCCTCCCGCTGCTCGCGGTGGCTCGAAGCGGTGGAAGGCTCGGCAGTTGCCGAAGCTCGTTCGGCCCGCCGCTGTACCCATCCCGGGCCACCGCGGAATTCGGCCGTCGGGTCCGCCCGCCAGCCCTCTCGCGCCATGTCAACGGCGCCGTCGCCGGCTCTGGCGGTTGACTCGGCCCGCGCGTCCGGAGCCTCCTCTGCCCCGCCGGCCAGCGCGGACGCGGCGACCGCCCCGCCAACTGAGGGCGCACCGAAGGCGCTCGGGACCGGGGCGGGTCGGTGAAACTCGGGCCGGTCGTCCCTATTCCCGTCCGCGGCGACGCGCTGGTCGTTTTCGTCGCCGGTCGTCGGTCGACCACCCTTCGGCCGTGTTGGTGCGGCTGCGACGGGTGCGGCCTCCGGGTGCTCAGTGTCGTCCTGCTGCTCGTCCTGGCGCATTCTCGACTCCTCAACCTGGCTCCTCCGCTGCCTTGGGTATCCCACCTGATGCAGCGCATCAATCCCGGTCCGGCGCACTTTTCGGTGGCCTGAGGAACTCGGCCATTCGGGTTTGTTGCCGGCATACGGTGCCGGATTAAGTGGATGGTAGATGGACAGTGTGCTGAGGTCGTCAGCGTCGAGGGCAGCCGCTCTGGGGTCTGCCGTGCCCGCCCGTTTTGCGGGCGGGCACGTGCTGGTCGCCGCGCTGCCCGGGCCAGCGGGCATCCGGCCGTCACGTCCATGGCCGAGACAGACGGTAGTGCAACCGGAGCAAATTCCGTATCCTGCCCAAGGCGACCGCCATTGGCGCCCCGGTACGATTTGGGGCGCGTTCCGGCGGGTGCTGTCCGGGCGTGTGCCGCACCCCCCGCAGCCCCCAACGATCTGGGCGAGGTCCTGATTGAACACTCGCGACTGGCCGATCCGCTACAAGCTGACCGCATTGGTGGTGGCGCCGATAGCTGCGCTCCTGGCGCTGTGGATCTTTGCCACCACGCTCGCCTTCGGACCCGCACAGAGCCTGCTCTCCGCCCGTACCCTCCTCAATGAGTTTGGGCAGCCCGGTGAGGCGGTCGTCGCCGAGCTGCAACGCGAGCGTCGGCTCTCGGTCGTGTACCTGGCTGCCGAGTCTGCTGAGGTCGGCCTCGATGAACAGCGGAGGCATACGGACGAGGCGATCGCCGAACTGCGTCGTCGAGCTGCCGGCGACGACCTTCGGGATGCCACCAGCGACCTGCTGGATGTGCGGTTGGACCGGCTCCTCGTCACCCTGGATGATTTGCCGGACGGGCGTGGCCAGATCGACCGGGGCGAGACGGACCCATCCGGCATCGTTGATCTCTATAGCGGAATGATCTCGTCGGCTTTCCAGGCATTCGCGGCGCTGTCAGAGCTGCCGGACCCCGAGCTGCACCGGGAGGCGTTGGCGGTGACCGCGCTCGGCCACTCCCGCGAGTTGCTCGGTCAGGCCGACGCCGTGTTGGCCGGGGCGTTCGTCGCGGGCAGCCTCGCCGAGGGTGAGCACCGGAAGCTCGTGCAGACGATCACCAACCAGCGGTTCCTCGCTGATTCGGCGGTAGCCGACTTGCCGGCGGCGGAACGTAGCGCGTTTCAGCAGTTGACCGAACAGGCGGAGTTCCGCCGACTTGGTGAGATGCAGGAACTTCTGATCGAGAACTCCGCCGATCGGCTGCCGATCGTGGCTGCGAGCTGGCAGGCCGACTACGACGCGGTCCAGCAGGCGATGCGGGAGTACGAGTTGAACCAGGCCGACGGCTTGGCCGATCGGTCGAAGCCCCTGGCCATACGCGTCTTTCTGTTGCTTGCCTCCGCCGGGTTGCTGGGCCTCGTCGCGGTCGTGGTCTCCCTGGTGGTGGGGGTTCGGGTCGGCCGTTCCCTGGCTAGCCGGCTAGCCGGGTTGCACACCGTACTCGAACGGGCGGAACGTCAGTTGCCCGAGCTGGTGGCGCGGATGCGCCAGGGTGAGACGGTGGACGTGGAACGGGAAGCGCCACCGGTCGATTTCGGCACGGACGAGATCGGCCAGGTGGGGCGCGCCTTCACCGCGGTGCGGCGGACCGCCATCCGGTCCGCCGAGGGTGAGGTGAACCTGCGCCGTGGCCTCAACGAGGTCTTCCTCAACATCGCCCGCCGTAGCCAGGGGCTCGTGCATCGCCAGCTCGCCCTGCTCGACCGGATGGAGCGGCGCACCGAGAAACCGGACGAGCTAGCTGAGCTCTTCCAGGTCGACCACCTGGCCACCCGGCTGCGGCGGCACGCGGAGGACCTGGTGATTCTGGCTGGCTCAGCTCCGAGCCGGGGCTGGCGCAACCCGGTCGCCATGGTCGATCTGATTCGGGGGGCGCTGTCCGAGGTCGAGGCGTACAAGCGGGTTGACCTCGGCGGCGTGCAGTCGGCAGGTCTCACCGGCCGGACCGTGGGTGACCTGATCCACCTGCTCTCCGAGCTGATCGAGAACGCCACCAGGTTCTCACCGCCGGGGACCCGGGTCCAGGTCACCGGCGTGCGCAGGGCCGACGGTTACATCTTCGAGATCACTGACCACGGCCTCGGCATGAGCGGGGAGGCGTTGGCGGACGCCAACTCGCTGCTGTCCTCGTCGCCCGAGTTCGACCCGACCCGGACCGACCGGCTCGGGCTCTTCGTGGTGGCCCGACTGGCCGCCCGGCATGGGGTACGGGTTCGGCTGCGTCGGTCCGAGTCGGCTGGTCTGACCGCGGTCGTTCTCATCCCGGACGAGTTGGTCACCGAGGAGCCGGAGCCGGCGGCTCTGGGTGGCGGTGAGCGAGAGCGTCCGGAGCCCCGGGCAGTCCGGCGGGAGCCGCCGCGTCGGTCGCCCGCCGAGCCGGGTCCGTTGGCGCTCGCCGACCGTACGCCGGTCCCGACTGCCGGTGAGTCGGCCGGGACCGATGCCGGCCCGGCGCCCGTCGAGGTGGCCGGCGAGATCGACGGGCTGCCGCGGCGGGTTCGGCGTCGCCCGTCCGGGGCACCGCGGAGCCGGATGGGCGCGGCGGTGCCAGATGGGGCGAACACCGAGACCCAGCGGCTCCGGCCGATGGTGGAAGAGCAGATGGCGCGGCAACTGGCCGTGGACGGTCGGCAGTCCCCGTCGTCGGACCCGACCCCCCGCTCACCGGAGGAAACCCGCCGGATTATGGCGGCGCTACAAGCCGGCACCACGAGGGGGCGTCGGGTCGCCGCCGCCCGAGTACCAATGTCCGAGGTCGGACCCGGCGCTCAGCCGGTCGACCCCTCGAACGATCTCGAACCCCCGACCGCAGCTGAGAGGGACGCGTGATGCTGCAATCTGCCAGGCAGAATGTTGATCTCGACTGGTTGCTCGACGAACTGGTGGAGCGGGTGCCGCCCGCCCGGCAGGCGGTGGTGCTCTCCGCCGACGGGCTGCTGCTGGGGGCCTCCGCCGGGCAGGAACGGGACGATGCGGAGCACCTGTGTGCTCTCGCCTCTGGCCTTTCCAGCCTGGCCCGGGGCACAAGCCGGCACGTCACCGGTGGTCCCGTTCGGCAGACTGTCGTCGAGATGGAATCGGCATTTCTGTTCGTGACCACGGCCGGGCAGGGCGCCTGCCTCGCTGTGGTCAGCGACGCAGACGCCGACATCGGGCTGGTGGCGTACGAGATGGCGATGCTGGTGACCCAGGTGGGGGAGAAGATGAGCATCCCGGCCCGGCCAGCGGCGGGCCCACGCGATGTGGGCTGAGCCCGGCAGGCCGCATGACTGGCTGGATGCCGATGCGGTTCCGGTGGTGCGCCCCTACACCCTGACCGGGGGACGTGTTCGGGCGGCCGGCGGGTTCGACCTGGTCGCGTACGTCCTCGCCGACCGGAACGCGCAGCCTGCCGTACACCTCGACCTGCATCCCGAGCACCTGCGGCTGGTGGCGCTGGCCGCCCGGCCGGTACCGGTAGCCGAGCTGGCGGCCGGCCTCGACCTCGCGGTTGGCGTCGTCCGGGTGCTGCTCGGCGATTTGGTGGATCGGGGTCTGGTGACGGTCCACCAGCCCTCGGCCGGCCCGTACCTGCCCGACAACAATATTCTCAAGGCGGTGGTCAGTGGACTCCGTGCGCTCTGAACTTCCACAAACCGGGGCCCGCATCCCGATCGCACTCAAGATCCTCATCGCCGGGGGTTTCGGCGCGGGGAAGACGACGCTGGTGAGCGCGTTGAGTGAGGTTCGCCCGCTCCAGACCGAGGAGATGCTGACCGATGCGGGGGTCGGCACCGACGATCTCGCTGGGGTGGAGGCGAAGTCCACCACCACGGTGGCGATGGACTTCGGTCGGATCACCATCAACGAAGATCTCCTGGTCTACCTCTTCGGCACGCCGGGACAGGACCGGTTCTGGTTCCTCTGGGACGAGTTGGCGTTCGGGGCGCTGGGCGCGGTGGTGCTCGCCGACACCCGACGCCTGGCTGACTGCTTCCCATCCATCGGCTACTTCGAACAGCGGGGGATTCCGTTCGTGGTCGGTGTCAACTGTTTCGATGGGGCACGCCGGTTCAACCTGGAGACCGTACGTGAGGCGTTGGACCTGGACCCCGACGTGCCGCTGCTGCTCTGTGACGCCCGGGACCGGCAGTCCGGCAAGCAGGTGTTGATCGCACTCGTCGAACATGTGGCCCGGCAGCACGGGGAACCGGTGCCGGTCTGACCCGGTGCCGGCCGATGCGGGGCATCCGCCTCGCCGCGGTTTCGCTATTAGTCCGGGTGGCGCCCGCTCCGGACGTGGAGCCGTGTTGTGGCCTTCCGGCGTGACGCGCCGCGGCGTGGACGAACCTCTGGTTGGATCGGAGGAGTCGGCGCGGAGGGTGGTCCGGTGGCGGTTCAGGGTGCATTCGTATACCTCGGTTGCTACACGGCGGGCGCCGGGGGGCATGGCGAGGGGATCGTCGTCGCTCAGCGGGAGCCGGATTCGGGTGCGCTCACGCCGCTCGGCACGGTCGCGGTCACCCCGGCGCCCTCGTTCCTCGCCCGGCATCCGGACCTGCCAGTCCTGTACGCGGTCAATGAGGTGGCCGACGGCGGGGTCAGCGCCTTCCGGGTTGTCGCGAATGGGGATCTCACCGCGTTGGGCAGCCGGCCCACCGGTGGCGCCGATCCGTGCCATCTTGCGGTCGCCGACGACGGCCGGCACCTCTTCGTGGCCAACTACGGCGACGGGAGCGTGACGGTACTCCCGCTTGACCGGCAGGGGGTGCCCGGGGAGCGCACCGACCTGGTCCGGCACGAGGGGCATGGCGTGGACCCGCAGCGGCAGGAGCGGGCGCACACCCACATGGTTGTTCCGGGCCGAAACGGAGGACCGCTGCTCGCGGTTGACCTCGGCACCGACTCGATCTACCGGTACGAGCTCGACGCCGGGCCGGGGCGGTTGGTGGAACGGGCTCCGCGGGTGCACATCGCCGCTGGTGTCGGGCCCCGGCACCTGGCCCGGCACCCGGACGGAAGACGCTGCTGGCTGGTCGGGGAGCTGGACGGCTCGGTCCTGGCCTACGAGGTCACCAGTGACGCTTCCCTGCGCTTCCGGGGCCGGGTTCCGGCCAGCGGGCGGCCGGGGCCGATGCAACCTTCGGAGGTCGCGGTCGGGCCGGAGGGGCACTTCCTCTACGTCGCGAACCGGGGTGTCGGCACGATCGCTGTCTTCGCGCTCGACGGCGAGTTGCCGGTGCTGGTCGCCGAGGTGGACTCCGGCGGGGAGTGGCCCCGGCATTTCGCGCGGGTCGGTGCCAACCTGTATGTCGCGGACGAGCGGGCCGACCTGATCGGCGTGTTCCGGGTCAACCCGGCGACCGGCGTGCCGTCGCTGGTTCACGAGGCGGTTGGGGTCCGGAGCCCCACCTGTGTCCTGCCCTGGACGGAGGAGCACGGCGCACGGAGTTCTCATGCTCACGTAGCGTAGTAAGTGTAGGGGTATTTGTTGCTTCTGCGTAACTAAAGTTAATCGGAGGTAGCCGTTGCTCGCCGGCAGCCGGAAAATGACCCCGTGTCTGCAGGCCGCCATCGCAACCGAACGAATATCCATGTCGCCAGCGTCGCCGCAGCCGTCGGCGTGTTGGTCGTTACTGCTGGTGGATATTTCGGCTACCGGCAGCTCGCGGCGCCGCGCTGTTCCGGCTCGGTCGAGCTGGCAGTAGCGGTCGCTACTGAGCTGGCACCGGCGGTCGATTCCGCGGCGACCGAGTGGGAGAACGCGGGCGCGGCCGTTGGCGGCACCTGCGTTGAGGTGAGCGTGACCGCGTCCGAGCCGGTCGGGATAGCCGCCACCGTCGCCGCCAAACACGGTGCCATCCTCCCTGGGGTGGGTCAGGTCAGCGGCGCCGCGGTAGGCCCGGATGTCTGGGTGCCGGATTCGTCGGCGTGGCTGCTGCGGTTGAAGGGCGGTGGAGCGTCCGAGTTCAACCCGGGTAACGGAGCATCGATCGCCCGGAGCCCGGTGGTCGTGGGCGTACCCGAGCCGATCGCCTCCCAGCTTGGCTGGCCGGAGCAGGAGTTCACCTGGTCCGCGTTGGTCGGCCAGGTCAACAACGATGAGCCGCTCAAGGCTGGCACCGTGAACCCGACCCAGGATGCCGCCGGTCTCTCCGGGCTACTCGCGTTGAGCGCCGCGGCCGCGGCCGGGGAGGGCGGTCAGGCGGCAACCGTCGGCGCGTTGCGTGCGTTGTCCACCAGCAGTGCGGATCGGCGCCAGGAACTGCTCGCGAAGTTCCCCACCTCTTCCGACCCCACCACGATGGCCCGTAGTCTCGGCGCGGCAGCGTTGTCGGAGGAGGATCTGCTCTCCTACAATGCCCGGAATCCCGCGGTGCCGCTGGCCGCGCTCTACCCAACGCCGGCGGCGACACCATTGGACTATCCGTATGCGGTGCTGCCGGGGGTCGGGTCGGCCAAGGCGGCGGCTGCCCGGATGCTCTTCGATGTGCTCACCACGGCCAGCTTCAAGGACCGGTTGGCGTCGTTGTCGCTACGGGGGCCGGACGGTACCTGGGGTGCCGGCTTCAGCGTGCCCGAAGGTGCGCCGAGCCCGGCGGCCGACGGCGCCAGCGCCACCGGCGACCTGGACCTATTGGCGGTCGAGCGAGCGGTCTCCAGCTGGTCAATCGCCACCCAGTCCGGCCGGATGCTCTGTGTCATCGACGTCTCCGGCTCGATGCGGGAACCCGTGGCGAGCGCCAACGGCATGAGCCGCCAGCAGGTCACCCTTGATGCCGCGGGGCGTGGGCTCCACCTTTTCGACGACAGCTGGCAGATCGGGCTGTGGGAGTTCTCGACCAACCTGGGCAACGGACGGGACTATCGGCGGCTGGTCGAGATCGGCCCGCTGAGTAGTCAGCGGAGCGAGCTTGAAGCGGCGTTGACCCAGATCCGGCCGACCCGCGGTGACACTGGTCTGTTCGACACGGTGCTCGCCGCGTACGAGGCGGTCCAGGAGGACTGGGATCAGGGGCAGGTCAATTCGATCGTGCTCTTCACCGACGGTAAGAATGACGACGACAACGGCATCAGCCAGCAGCAACTGGTCGCCGAACTGGAGCGGATCAAGGATCCGGAGCGGCCGGTGCAGGTGGTTCTGATCGGGATCGGCGCGGACGTCAGCAAGGCAGAGTTGGAGTCGATCACGAAGGTTACCGGCGGCGGCTCCTTCATCACCGAGGATCCGACCAAGATTGGTGACATCTTCCTGAACGCCATCGCGCTGCGCGAGACGGGCTCCTGAGCTGACCCGAGGGGCAGCGGCGAGTTTGTCAGCAACGTCGGGAACGATGCGGCGGGACTGACTCGGCCGGGCAGCCGCCGCGCAAAGTGACGGTAATACGTCGGAAACATTCGGTGCCCATAATGCGCAGGGCAGGATGTCGTTGTTCCGGCGGGAACCAGGCCATCCTCGGCTCGGACCACCGGGCCGTTTCCGGCCATGTCCCCGGGGGCGAGGTGAGGTGGGGGAGGGTCGGTGAACTCGGCGACGCTGCTGACATCCGGCCGGTCAACGGCGGGCGGTCTGTCCCCGCCAAGGACTCGCGCCGCGCTGCGGTCCTACCTCCGGGCTCTGGTGGTGCTCGACACCGTGGCGCTCAGCCTCGCCGTTCTCGGCGGATACCTCACACGTTTCGGCGTCGGGCCCCCCGGCGGCGCTGAGCTGCCCTACGTCGTGTTCGCGCCCGGCCTGGTGCTGGCGTGGCTGGTCTCGCTCAAGGCTTTTCGCTGCTACGACGATCGGGTCGTCGGCTATGGCGCCGACGAGTATCGGCGGGTGGGTGTGGCCAGCCTGCGCCTTGCCAGTGGAGTCGTGATCGCGGGCTGGATCCTGGATGTCGGCCTGCCCCGGGGGTTCCTCCTCACCTCCTTCGCCGCCGGTGTGGTCGGGCTCGAGCTGGCCCGCTTCGTTGCCCGCAAGAGGTTGCACCGGTTCCGCGCCCGAGGCCGTGGTTGGTCCCGGAAGGTACTCGTGGTCGGGGACGCCGCGCATGTCCTGGAGTTGGTGCACACGCTGCGGCGCGAGCCGTACGCGGGTTACCAGGTAATCGGGGCGTGCATCCCGGATGTGTTGCTCGCACCGGTCCCGCAGCAGTTGGGGGACGTGCCCGTGGTGGGCTCGTTTCGGGGCATCCCCGAGGCTGCCACCGCCATCGGCGCCGACACCGTGGCGGTGACCGCCTCCGGAGAACTGACCGCCACCCGGCTGCGTCGGCTCGGCTGGCAGCTGGAGAGCACCGGGGTTGATCTCGTGGTCGCACCAGCACTGACCGATGTCGCGGGACCCCGGATCCACACCCGTCCGGTGGCCGGACTACCGCTGATCCACGTCGAGGCCCCGGAGTTCCGGGGCGCCCGCAAACTGGTGAAAGGGCTGGTCGACCGGGCGTTCGCGCTCTTCGCACTGACCCTGCTGCTGCCGGTGCTGATCGTGATTGCGTTGACTGTGCTGGTCGACAGCCGGGGGCCGGTGTTGTTTCGGCAGACCCGGGTCGGACAGGGAGGCCGGGAGTTCGGGGTGTGGAAGTTCCGCACGATGGTGGTCGACGCCGACGCCCAACTGGTGGAGTTGGCGGCGCGGAACGAGACCGACGGCCTGCTGTTCAAACTGCGGGACGACCCCCGGGTGACCCGGGTCGGTCGACTGCTGCGCAACTGGTCCCTGGATGAGCTGCCACAGCTGGTCAACGTCCTGTTCGGGCAGATGAGCCTGGTCGGCCCCCGCCCGCCGCTGCCCTCGGAGGTCGCCCGGTATGACGGCGATGTCGCCCGGCGGCTGCTGGTCAAGCCCGGCATGACCGGCCTCTGGCAGATCAGTGGCCGGTCCGACCTGAGCTGGGAGGACGGTGTCCGGCTCGACCTCTACTACGTGGAGAACTGGTCGCTCGCCGCCGATCTGACCATCCTGTGGAAGACCTTCGGCGCGGTGGTGAACCGCCGCGGGGCGTACTAGCCGCCGGGCGTACTGGTTCGTGTGCGCCGAGCGTTCCGGCGCCGCTCGCCCCCGCGGTTTCGGATGCTGCGCGTGGTGGGGGTCTTTGGCCTTGGTCTGGTAGACCAAGGCACAGAACCTGGCGGACGACACCCCGGAGGCTGGCATGGCGCCCCGTCCCACCCCTGCCGACAAGTTTTCCTTCGGCCTCTGGACGGTGGGCTGGCAGGCCCGCGATCCGTTCGGCGATGCCACCCGGCCGGCGCTGGACGCGGTCGAGGCGGTGCACCGCCTCGCCGAGTTGGGGGCGTACGGCATCACCTTCCACGATGACGACCTGCTCCCCTTCGGGGCGGACGCTGCCACCCGAGACGCCCACCTCACCCGGTTTCGTCGGGCCCTCGACGAGACCGGCCTGGTGGTCCCGATGGTCACCAGCAACCTCTTCACCCATCCCGTGTTCAAGGACGGTGGCTTCACCAGCAACGACCGGGATGTCCGGCGGTACGCGCTCGGCAAGGCGCTGCGCGCCGTGGACCTCGCCGCGGAGCTGGGCGCGGGTACCTTCGTCCTGTGGGGCGGTCGGGAGGGCGCCGAGTACGACGTCGCCAAGGATGTCCGCGCCGCGCTGGACCGCTACCGCGAGGCGGTTGACCTGCTCTGCCAGTACGTGGCGGCGCAGGGGTACGAGCTGCGGTTCGCGATCGAGCCCAAGCCCAACGAGCCGCGCGGCGACATTCTGCTGCCCACCGTCGGGCACGCGCTCGCCTTCATCGCCACCCTGGCCCGCCCGGAGTTGGTCGGTCTCAACCCGGAGGTCGGCCATGAGCAGATGGCCGGGCTCAACTTCGCCCACGGCATCGCGCAGGCGCTCTGGCAGGGCAAGCTGTTCCACCTCGACCTCAACGGCCAGCGTGGGGTCAAGTACGACCAGGACCTGGTCTTCGGCCACGGTGATCTGCTCAATGCCTTCGCCCTGGTCGACCTCCTGGAGAACGGCGGTCCGGGGGGCGGGCCAGCCTACGACGGCCCCCGGCACTTCGACTACAAGCCGTCGCGCACCGAGGACCGGACCGGGGTGTGGGCCTCGGCCGAGGCGAACATGCGCACCTACCTGCTCCTCAAGGAGCGGGCTGCGGCGTTCCGGGCGGATCCGGAGGTGACCGCGGCGCTGGCCACGAGCCGGGTGGGTGAGCTGGCAACACCAACCCTCGCCCCGGGCGAGACCCATGCCGGGCTCCGCGCCGACCGTACTGCCTTCGAGGAGTACGACGTGACCGCTGCCGGCGCCCGCGGCTACCACTTCGTCCGGCTCAACCAACTCGCGGTCGAGCATCTGCTCGGCGCGCGCTGAGGGCGGGCCGGATGCGGCTGGTCGCCGGAGTCGACTCGTCGACCCAGTCTTGCAAGATCGTCATTCGGGACGCGGAGAGCGGCATCCTGGTCCGCCAGGGTCGGGCGCCGCACCCGGAGGGTACCGAGGTCGACCCGGCGGCCTGGTGGTCCGCGCTGGGCGAGGCGGTGTTGGCCGCCGGTGGGCTCGCCGACGTCGCGGCGATCTCGGTCGCCGGGCAACAGCACGGCATGGTCTGCCTTGACGACGCCGGCGCGGTGGTCCGTCCGGCGTTGCTCTGGAACGACACCCGCTCCGCCGGCGCCGCCGCCGACCTGGTCGCCGAGGCGGGCGCCGGCGACACCGGCCGACGGTTCTGGGCGGACGCGGTGGGTGTGGTGCCGGTAGCCAGCCTCACCGTCACCAAGCTGCGCTGGCTGGCCCGGCACGAGCCGGGCAACGCCGCCCGGGTGGCTGCGGTCTGCCTGCCGCACGACTGGCTCACCTGGCGGCTCGCCGGCGCCCCCGGCCTGGCGGCGCTGAGCACCGACCGCAGCGACGCCAGTGGTACCGGTTACTGGTCCCCGGCCAGCGCAACGTACCGCCGGGACCTGCTCGAGCAGGCGTTCGGCCGGATGGTGACCGTGCCCCGGGTGCTCGGTCCGGTGGAGTCGGCCGGCCGACTCGACCCGTCCGTGCTCGCGGGAGCCCCGGAGCTGCCGGAGGTCTCGCTCGGCCCCGGCGCGGGGGACAACGCCGCCGCCGTGTTCGCGGTCGGCGCGGGCCCCGGTGACGTGGTCGTCTCGATCGGCACCTCCGGAACCGTGTGCGGCGTCGCGGACCAGCCGACCGCGGACCCGACGGGTGTCGTCGCCGGCTTCGCCGACATCACCGGTCGATACCTGCCGTTGGTCTGTACGCTCAACGCGGCCCGGGTGCTCGACGCCGCCGCCACGCTGCTCGGGGTCGGCCTCGGTGAGCTGGCCGACCTGGCGTTGTCCGCGTCACCCGGGGCGGACGGCCTGGTCCTGGTGCCCTACCTGGCGGGGGAGCGGACCCCGAACCGGCCGGAAGCCAGCGGCGCGGTACACGGGCTGACGCTGCGTACCGCCACCCCGGCGCATCTGGCGCGGGCGGCCGTCGAGGGGATGCTCTGCGCGCTCGCCGACGGCCTGGACGCCCTCGTCGCGCAGGGGGTCGCCGTACGGCGGGTGATTCTGGTTGGTGGTGGCGCCCGCTCCGCCGCGGTACGCCGGGTCGCTCCGCAGGTTTTCGGGGTGCCGGTGGTGGTGCCGCCCCCGGGCGAGTACGTCGCCGACGGCGCCGCCCGCCAGGCCGCCTGGGCTGTCCTGGGCGGGGCGCAGCCGCCGAGGTGGACCGTGGCCGGGTCACGAAGCTACGAGGCGGACCCGGTGCCGGCGATTCGGGCCCGGTATGCGCAGGCCCGGGAGCACGTCCTCGACCACGGGGGCGCCTCGTCGTCACCCCGGTGATCGGACGGTGGGCCGGCCCTGGTTGGCTGCCGGTATGGCCTTGGTCACCGGTGGGCCGGTGCGGACGTGGGGTGGCAGCCCGACGCACCGGTTCTACAGCGTCGTGGTGTTCGTGCTGCTCGCCTCCCTGGACAATGTGGCGATCGGCCTGGTGCCTCCGCTGTATGGCTCGATCGCCGACGCGTTCGAGGTGTCACGGCGCCTACTCGGCCTGGTCACCGCGGCCAACTTCCTGGTCAGCGCGGTGGCGGCGGTGGGGTGGGCCTACGTCGGGGACCGCACCAACCGTAAGCCGCTGCTCATGGTCGGCACGCTGATCTGGGCGTTCGGCACCGGTGGCAGTGCGGTGGCGGGCAGCTATCCGACCTTCCTGGCCGCCCAGGTGGTCGGCGCGGTGGGGCTCGGCGCCGTCGGTTCGGTGGGTTTCTCGGTGGTCACCGACTTGATCTCACCCCGCCGGCGGGGTCTGGTGATGAGCTTCTGGGGGCTGTCCCAGGGGGTCGGCACGCTGGCCGGCACCCTGGTGGGTGGCCTGCTCGGTGCGGCGGACTGGCGACGTCCGTTCCTAGTGCTCACCGTCGTTGGGCTGTTCGCCACCGCGGCTTACCTGTTCACCTTCGACATCCAGCGTGGTCAGAGCGAACCGGAGCTGGCCGACCGGTTGGCCGGTGGCGCCGAGTACGATCACCGGATCAGCCGGGCCGACCTGCCGCGGATTCTGGGCCGGCGGACTAATCGCTGGCTGATCCTGCAGGGGCTCACCGCGCAGGCCGCGTTCGGCTCGCTGGTCTGGCTGCCGGTGCTCTTCGCCGAACGGGCCGAGGCGCAGGGCTACTCGGCCGCCACCGCGGTCGTGGTGGGCAGTGTCTTCGCCACCCTGTTCCAGCTCGGTGGGGTCTTCTCCATCGTGGGCGGGTTGGTCGGCGATGCGCTGCAACGCCGTACCCCGTCCGGCCGGGCGATGGTCGCCGCGGTCGGGATCCTCGCGGCGTTGCCGTTCTATCTGGTGCTCTTCTTCGTGCCGATTCGCATCGACGTGCCGGACGGAGCCGGCTCGGGCACCATCGTCCGGGCGGTGCTGGCGAGTGTGCTGACCGAGCCGACGGTCGGGCTGAGTCTGCTCACGGCGTTGCTGGCGCTCGCCCTGACCTCGGCCAACTCACCGAACTGGTTCGCCTTGATCGCCGATGTCAACCCGCCGGAGCATCGCGGCACTGTGTACAGTCTCGGCAACCTGGTCAACGGGGTCGGCCGAGCGACCGGGAACGGACTGGTCGGGGTGGTGTTCCATGGGCTACGGGCGGCCTTCCCGCCGCCGTTGAACTACGCGGTCGGGCTCGCCGCGTTTCAGCTGTTCTTCGTGCCGACCGGGATCATGTACTGGCTCGCCGCCCGCAGTTCCCCACGGGACATCGCTGCGGTGCGGGTCCTGCTCCGCGCCCGCGCCAAGCGGATGTAGTACGGGGCGCAGTCACCCCTTGACGCTGCCGGCGAGGAGCCCGCGGACGAAGTAGCGCTGCAACGATAGGAAGACGAGCAGCGGTACGACGATCGCGACGAATGCGCCGGAGGTGAGGCGTTGCCACTCGTTGCCCCGGGTTCCGGCCAACTCGGCGAGGCGGACGGTGAGCGGTGCGGTCTCGTCCCCGCCGCCCGCGAAGATCAACGCGACCAGCAGGTCGTTCCAGACCCAGAGGAACTGGAAGATGCCGTACGCGGCGAGTGCTGGGGTGATCAGCGGCAGCACGATCGTACGGAAGATCTTGGGGTGGGTGGCACCGTCGACCCGGGCTGCTTCCATCAGGTCCCGGGGCAGCTGGGAGACGAAGTTGTGCAGCAGAAAGACACCCAGGGGCAGCGCGAAGCAGGTGTGGGCGAACCAGACCTGGATGAAGCGCTGCTCGTCGTCGAGGTTCCAGGCGGGCAGCAGCTCGATGCCGCCGACACCGATGCCCTGGGAGAAGAAGCTGAGCAGTGGGACCAGGGCCATCTGGAGCGGGACGATCTGCAACGCGAAAATTCCGATGTAGATCCAGTCCCGCCCTCGGAAGTTGATCCACGCCAGCGCGTACGCGGCCAGCGCCGCGAAGGCCAACGGGAACAACACCGACGGCAGCGTGATGACGATCGAGTTGAGGAAGTAGCTGGCCAACTGGCCGGCCGACGAGGAACGGCCGAAGAGCACCTGCTCGTAGTTCTCCAACGTCAGCTGTGGATCAGCGAAGAACGTCCACCAGCCGGTCGTCTTGATCTGGTCCTCGGGTCGGAAGGACGAGACGAGGAGCCCGAAGGTCGGGATGGTCCAGACAATCGCGATGACGATTGAGGCAGCGGTGGCCCAGCGGGTGTTGAGCCGCCGACGGACGCGGCCGGCGATCGTCGGCGGTGCCGCGGCTCCGGCCTGCGTCGGGGTGGTGGTGGTCACGGGGTCATACCTCCCGCTGCCGGCGCAGGCTGCGTACCTGGTAGATGACGATGGGAATGACCAGGATGAACAGGACGACAGCGAGGGCCGAGCCCTGGCCGGTCTGCCCGTACCGGAACGCCTGGTTGTACATCTCGGTCGCGATGACGTTGGTGTCGAAGTTGCCGTTCGTCATCGTGCGGACGATGTCGAACAGCTTCAGCGTGGCGATCGAGATGGTCACCACCACCACGACCAGGGCGGGCCGGATGCCCGGCAGGGTGATCCGCCAGAACTGCTGCCAGGCGTTCACGCCATCGATGCGAGCAGCCTCGATCATGTCGGTGGGGATGGCCTTGATGGCCGCCGAGAGCACCACCATGGCGAAACCGGCCTGGATCCAGATCATCACCACGATCAGCAGCAGCGTGTTCAGTGGCGGGTTCGCCAACCACTGCTGGGGCTCGCCGCCGAGCCATACCCAGATCTGGTTCAGCAGGCCGATCTGGTCTGCCCCCGCGGGCCGGAACGCGTAGATGAACTTCCAGATGATGCCGGCGCCGACGAACGAGATCGCCATCGGTAGGAAGATCAGGGACTTGGCCAGGGCCTCGAGGCGGGCGCGGTCAATGAGCACTGCGTAGATCAGGCCGACCGAGGTGGCCAGTAGCGGCACCAGGAGGACCCAGAGCGCGGTGTTTCGCAGGATGTCGACGATCTCGGGCCGGTCGACCATCCAGCCGTAGTTGCGCAGCCCGACCCACTGCGTGCTGTCGCCGTTCTTGAGTGACAGCACGAGGGTGCGGATCGCGGGGATGACCAGCCCGATGCCGAGCATCAGGACCGTGGGTAGCAGAAAGAAGAGGGCGAACAGGCCCTCGCGGGAGCGGCGCCGGCCCGGCTCGAGCGGCGTCCCGGCGGCGACGGTCGCGGCGAGCCGGGCCTGCCGACGGCGGGCGAGCCGGGTGGGGACGACGTCGAGTAGCAGCAGCAGGCCACCGACCACCACCACGAAGGCGACCACCCCGTACAGCAACATGGCGAGTTTTGGTGCCTCGTCGGCGAGGTCGAAGTTCATCCGCCCTCCGGGGATGCGTGGGCTGGCGGTGGCCCGGCCGTGGGGCCGGGCCACCGGGGCGGGCTGATCAGCTGGGCCAGGAACTCTCGATGGCGGTCAGGGCCGCCGCGGTGTCCTTGCCGCTGATCCAGGACACCATCTCCTTCCAGAACGTTCCGGCGCCGACGGCGGCGGGCATCAGGTCGGAGCCGTCGAAGCGGAAGACCGTCTGCTCGTCCTGCAGCAGTTCGACCGAGAGCCGGTCGATCGGGTTGGTCACGTTCGAGAGGTCGAGCTTCGTGTTCGCCGACACCCAGTTGCCCAGCTTGGCCCGGGCGTTGGCGTACTCACCGGAGGCGAGGTACATCTGCACCGCCTGGACCTCCGGACGGTCGTCGAAGGCGACGGTGAACTCGCCGCCCCCCAACACCGGCTTGCCCTGCGCCGGGTCGATGGGCGGGAAGTAGAACGCGAAGATGTCGCCGTCCTCGGCGACCTCGCTCTCCTCGGGCCACTGGTTGGCGTAGAACGACGCCTGCCGGTGCAGGGCGCACTCGTCCTGGAGGATCGGCAGGCCGGCCTCCTGGAACGAGGTGGTGGCGATGCTCTTCACGCCGCCGTAGCCGCCGTTGACGTACGTGTCGTTTCGCAGGATGGTGCCGGCGCGATCGACGGCGTCCACGACGCGCTGGTCGTTGAAGGGGATGGCGTGGGTGGTCCACTGGTCGTAGACCTCGGGGGTCTGCGTCCGCAGCAGCACGTCCTCGATCCAGTCGGTGGCTGGCCAGCCGGTGGCGTCACCGGACTCGATGCCGACGCACCACGGGGTGATGCCGTCGGCGGCGGCCCGGTCACTGAGCTTGATCAGATCGTCCCAGCTGGCCGGCACCGACCAGCCCTGCTCCTGGAACATCTTCGGGGAGTACCAGACGAATGACTTGACGTTCGAGCCCAGCGGAGCACCGTAGAACTCCCCGTTCACGGTGCTGTATTGCAGCCAGTCGGCAGCGTAGTTCTCCTCGGCCATCGCCCTGGTCTCGGCCGATGCCGGCTTGAGCTTGCCGGCCTGCGCGAAGCGGTTCAGCAGGCCCGGCTGTGGGATGAAGGCGATGTCTGGGGCGTTGCCGCCGTCCACCCGGACCTGGAGCTGTGCCTCGAACTCGCCGCTGCCCTCATAGTCGATCTCAATGCCGGTGCAGTCGGCGAACTGTTCCCAGGACTGCTCGAGCAGGTCCGCCTCGGCGTCGCGGATCGACGCGTAGATGGAGACCTCGGTGTCGCCGTTGCCCTGGTACTGCTCGTATGGCGCGCATTCTGGGGAATCGGCCCTGCCGCTGTCGCCGTCGTCGCTACCGCAGGCGGTGGCGCCGACGGCCAGGCCGAGCACGCCAGCTAATACGAAGGCTTGGCGTGGTCTGGCGAAGACCGCCATGCCGTCCTCCTTCCTGGCCGGCGCGGGTCAGTGCGACAGACCTGGCGCCGGTCCGATGGGCATGCTCCACACGAAAGCGTTTGCAGCTGGTGTGGTCCACCCCGAAGACGACACGAGCGGGTAACGATCTGAAAACGTCGATGCGATGGCCCGGGCCGGTCACGCATTGAGCCACGCACCCGGGAGTGCTTCCGCTCCACCGTCAGCTGATGGCGTTGACCCCGCCCGGTCCGACCAGCAGCCCACCGACGATGAGGACGACTCCCCACAGGATCCGCTGCCGGAACAGGGCGAGAATGCCGGCCACCACCAGGACGGCCGAGATCAGCCAGAGAATCAGCTCCATGCCGGCCTGGTACCCAGGCTGCCCATCCGAGAAACCTCGCCCGGTTCGAGGTGCTCACCCAGGTGGAA
This sequence comes from Salinispora sp. H7-4, assembly GCF_013416675.1. Taxonomy (NCBI): domain Bacteria; kingdom Bacillati; phylum Actinomycetota; class Actinomycetes; order Micromonosporales; family Micromonosporaceae; genus Salinispora; species Salinispora sp. H7-4. The sequence goes on along the minus strand of NZ_JABZED010000003.1, from coordinate 168,538 downwards.
GACGCTGTACGCCTGTTTGATCACCGGGTGTGCCACGTTCCGCACCCGTACTCCGCCGGGGGTGGTGCCGCGTTCGGTCCCGTGATGAGCATGTCCGTGTAGCGCGAGTGTGGTGGGGGCTGAGTCGATCGCCTGGCCCAGCTGGTAGCAGCCGAGGAAGGCATAGATCTCCGGCGGCTCGCCGGCCAGCGTGTCGGGCACTGGTGAGTAGTGGGTCAGGGCCACCAGCAGGTCGCAGTCGAGGGAATGTAGGGCGGCCTTGAGCGCGTCTGCGCTCTCGGTGCTGACCTGCACGAACGCCTTCATCTCCGGTTCGCCGAAGTCGGCGGCGCACCGCCCGGCGAAGCCACCACCGAACCCCTTCACCCCGGCGATGCCGAGCCGGCTGCCGCCGCAGTCCAGCACCGTCCCGTTACCCTCCAGCACGGTGATTCCAGCGGCCTCGAGCACCTCCACCACCTGTGGTACCTCGTTGCACTGGTAGTCATGGTTGCCGAGTACGGTCACCACCGGCACCCCCAGGCCACCGAACTCGCGTGCCACACACTGCGCCTCCGCCTCGGTGCCGTGGCGGGTCAGATCACCGGCGAGCAGCAGCACGTCGGCGTGGTTCGGCATCTCTTCAAGAGCCGGCCGGAAGCGGCCGACCACGTCCTCGTCCAGATGCACGTCGCCCACGGCGGCGATTCGGATCACCATCGGGTCTCCCTCAGGGCAGTTGTTCGATTTCCGTGGGCGGGTGCGCGCGGACCACCCCGATGTCGCTGGTGACCGCCAGCTCCGGGAAGTGCTCGGCGACGCGGCGGAGAATCTCGTCCCGGCGCTGTACGCTCTCCACCTCGCCGTGCAGCACCAGGCCGAGCTCCCGGCGGACCACGGTGATGCCCTGCTCGGCCACGTTGGGGTCCTCGGCGAGGAGCCGGTGAATCTCGGCTGCCACGTACTCGTCGGTAGCCCGTCGCGTGGCAACGTCCTGGTGTTCGGTCACGGTGTCCCCTCTCGTTCCGGGGTGCCGGCGTACGCCACCACCTCAAGCCGGTCCAGCAGCACCAGGAACGCCTCGGCGTACGGCGAGTGGCGCGTGTCCCGGCATACCCGTTCCCAGTCGATCTGCTCGCGCAGCGAGCGAGCCAGGGGCAGGCCCCGGGTGAAGTCGCAGTGGTGCTGGGAGAAACTGAGGAGTTTGTGCACCATCAGCTGGGTCGCCGAGAGCACCGGCATGTGGATCGCGTCCACCGGCCGGACGATGGTCTCGACGAAGGTCTTATCGGTCACCGGTGTTTCGACAGGCCGGTGGATCAGGTCCACCACGCGGTCGTCGTCGATGACCTTGACCAGCCAGTCCTCGGGCGGGCGCTCGGCGAGGAAGCCGGCTGCGACCAGGGCGCCCAGGGCCTGTTCGACGTCGGCCTCCCGGATCAGGAAGTCGACGTCGTGTTCGCTGGAGTGGCCGCCGTGCGCGTAGACCGCGAAGCTGCCGCCGAGCGCGAAGGGGATGTCTTGCTGCTTGAGCACGGCGGCGACCTTTTTCAACGTGTGCACCAGGGTCTCGGCCCCGCGCTCGGCCATCTGGCTCTCCGTTCCTGGTGGTCGGGAGGAGGTGTCAGGTCGGTACCCGGCATCGTGGTCTGCCACACCTGGCACCGCGGGCGGGAAAGCGTCAGCTGCCACCAAAGGTGGTGGATCGGCCGAAAGAGCGGGAGCATGGGTCGGATAGCGTGTGCAGGGTGGCCGATTCCAAGGTGGCGCGACGCGGCAGGGCCCGACTGCGACGCGGCAGGGCCCGACTGCGTGCCGTCGCCCTGATCGGCATCGACGGTTCGGGTAAGACGACGCAGGCCCACCGGCTGGCCGCGGCACTGACCGCGATCGGGCTTCCCGCCACCTACCATCGCAACGCCGGAGGCCGGCGTTTCCTCGGCCGGATGGCGCGGTGGCTGGGCCGGCGGGACGCGCAGCGGCTCCTTGGGCGGGCCGGCCTTCTGGTCGCAGAGTCCGCGCTGCGTTGGCTTGCCATCGCCGCCGCCCTACTGGTGCGCCGGCTGACCGGCCGGGTCGCGGTGATGGACCGCTACTCCGCCTGCCAGTTTGCGAGCATCCGGGCGCACGGCGGTCACCGGTGGGAGCGGCTGGCCCGGCTCGGCTACCGGGTCTTCCCCCGGCCGCAGGTAACGTTTCTGCTGGTTGTTGACCCCGCCGAGGCGTACCGGCGGATCGAGCGACGCGGCACTGACCACGAGAGTATGCGATACCTGATCGCGGCGGATCGCGCGTACCGGAGCCTGCCAGAGCACCCCACCTTCGTACTGGTGGACGCGGACCGTCCGGCGGACGAGGTGACCCGGCAGATCAGGGAGCACCTGCACAGGTGGTTGGGCGCGTCGGAGCCGGCTCGGGTTCCGGTGTCTGAGGTGATCGGCACGAATGGTGGGGTGGCCGCCGGCTGGACCCCCGGGCCCGGCAGGGAAACGGCCCGCGGATTGTTCACCCGGGCGTGGGGTATCACCACGGGTGTGGATGAACCGGCCGGGCCGCCGTAGCAGATCCAGGCGTGACCAGGATCGCAGCTCGGTGGTGACCCGGGTCGCTGTGCCGCGGTCGGGGTGGTGTTGCGATGGACTTGGACTTGGACCTGGCCCGGACCGGCGGCCGTCGATCCAGCTGCCGGGCGCCGTGCTCAGCTCCGGGCCGCCACCTGAGGTGCTGACAGCAAGTATGGACCGTTCTCTCAGCTAATTATCAGGCATTCGTGACACGTTCGACTCACGGAATGGAATCCCTGACGCGTCTCAACTGTTGTGCAGGTGTCAGCGCCGATGAGCAGCAGCGGAAGGTACGGGGAGGGAGCTGGCGGACGTGGGGATGGCAAGGAACCGGGCAACCGGCGCGAGCGAGGGGACCGTGAGTAACGTGGACAAGAATATCGGCATGCGGACCGACGAGGTCGCCGAGGAGCGCGATCTGGTCGGCGTCTACCTTCACGAGATTTCCCGGACCCCGTTGCTGGACGCCGCCACGGAGGTCGATCTCTCCAAGGCGATCGAGGCCGGCCTCTATGCCGAGCATCTGCTCGACGAGGACCGCGTCCCGGTCGGCGTCGAGAACGCCGAACTCCAACGGCTGGTCGCTGACGGGGCGCGGGCCAAGGACCTGTTCATCCGGGCCAACCTGCGACTGGTCGTGTCGATCGCCCGACGGTATGTCCGCTCCGGGATGCCGATGCTGGACCTGATCCAGGAGGGCAACACCGGTCTGGTCCGGGCGGTGGAGAAGTTCGACTACGAGCGTGGCTTCAAGTTCTCCACCTACGCGACCTGGTGGATCCGCCAGGCGATCAGCCGGGCGATCGCCCAGCAGGAGCGCACCGTGCGGCTGCCGGTGCACCTGGTGGAGGACGTCAACCGGATGCGGAACATGGCCCGGCAGCTCACCCGGGAGCTCGGTAGCGACCCGGAGCCGGAGCAGATCGCGACGGCGCTCGGCGTCACCGTCGAGCGGGTCAACGAGCTGGTTCGCTGGTCGCAGGACACCGTGTCGTTGGATACCCCGGTCGGTGACGACGGCGACACCAATCTCGGTGACCTGGTCGCCGACAGCGACGCGCCGTCGCCGGAGGAGATCGTCCTCACCGGTCTGGAACGGCAGCGCATCGAGGGCCTCCTCAGCCACCTGGACGACCGGTCCGCGGGCATCATGCGCGCCCGGTACGGCCTCGAGGACGGTCGGGAGCACTCGCTTACCGAGGTGGCCTCCCGCTTTTCGCTCTCGCGGGAGCGGATCAGGCAGCTGGAGATTCAGGCGCTCGGCCGGCTGCGCGAGCTGGCCCGCGCCGAAGGGCTCCAGACAGCAGCCTGAGTGGTGCCGGGCCGGCGTCCGTCGGGACGCCGGCCCGGCGCTGTCCGGGCGGGTGTTGGTCAGCGGACCCGGCCGTACCCCACGATCGGCATGATGTTCATGTCGCGTTTGAGCACGTTGCGCCCCGCGGTGGGGGCATCGATGATCTGACCATTGCCCACGTAGAGGGCGACGTGCCCCAGCCCGCGGTAGAAGACCAGGTCACCGGGGCTCAGGTCGTGGCGTTTGAGGTGCGCCACCACCTCCCACTGTCGGCGGGTGCTGTGCGGCAGCGACTTCCCGGCCGCTCGCCACGCCGCCGAGGTCAGGCCCGAGCAGTCGTACCCGGCGCCGTCGTCCCCGCCCCACCGGTAGGGCTTGCCCAGCGCCCCGTACGCGTACCGCACCGCCACCCCGGCCGCGCCGGAGACCGATGGTGCCGTCTGGACCTGGTCCGGGCTGGTCCCAGCGGCTTCGGTTGCCCGGCCGTACGCCTGCCGGCGCAGCTCGTACAGGTCGGCCAGGTCGCGCTCGATCCGCTTGCGGGTGCTGGCCAGCCCTCGGGCCTGCGCTGCCGCCTTCTCCACGGTTGCCTCCAGCCGGCTCCGTTGCGCGAGGAGCTGCCGCTGGTCGTTAGTGACGGCGGTGATGCGTTTCTGCCGCTCCTGGGCGAGTCGGTCGACGGTGGTGAGCCGGTTGACCAGGGTCGTGGCGTCGTCTGGGCGCAGTAGTGCGGTGGCGGTGCCGAGTTCACCGGTCTTGTACGCGGCCACCGCGAGTTGGTTGACCTCGGCCCGGCTCCGCGCGACCTGTTGCTCCAGCGGGCCCAGCCGGGCGGTCAACCGGGCCAGGGTGGCTTTGTTCGCCTTGAGATCCTCGGCGAGGGTGTTGTGCGCCTCCACGACCTGCTCCAGCTCGGTGGAGGCTTTCTCGATCCGCCGGGTCAGCTCGGCGGGGGAGGGCTCGGCCTGGGCGGGCGCGACCGGTGCGACCAGCGTGGCCGAGATCGCCGCGACGGCGAGGGCGGGAAGTCGTTTCCGGATGGACGGCAAGTGCGACGGCTCCTTCTCCCCACCAGCCACCGGGTAGGGGCGGAGGCCCCAGCGGCGCCGGACCCGTGCCCTCCGGACGGACGGCGTTGGGCGGGCCGGCCCGGACAAGGTAACCCGGGGCAGGAGTGAACCGCAGGGGAAGTCGAGGCGATTGTTGCCGAACGGAAGTATGTGAACTTCTATCGGACGGGGGTGTCGGCGACCGGCTCCGGAGTCGCGGCCTGCTCGGTCACCCACCCGCTCACCCGCCGCTCGGCGAAGAAGGAGACGAACGGAACGGTTCCCGCCAGCATCACCAGGATCATGCGGGACAACGGCCAGCCGGCCCGCCGGGACAGGTCGAAGGCGGCTACCAGGTAGACCATGTAGAGGAAGCCGTGGGCCTGGCCCACCGTCTCCACCACGAGCGGGTAGTCGAAGCCGTATTTGAGCGGCATTCCGATCACCATGAGCAGGATCAGCACCACGCCGACGATCCAGGCGATCACGCGGTACCGGGTCAGGGCTGCGCCCACCGTCGTCCGTCCTTCCGACCCGGCCTAGCCGGGGTAGTCGCCGGGTCGAGCACCCGGATTGTCGGTCAGCCACCGCAGGTAGCGGTTGTAGGCGGTGAGCTCCGGATCGTCACTGTCCGGCACGGTGGCCGCGGTACGGCTGGCCCGTACCGGCCGGCGTACCGTCAGCCGGGTCGGCTCGGTGGTCGCGGACGGCTCGGTGGTCGCGGATGATTCGGTGGTCTCCGCGGCTGGGCCCGGCGTCTCGGGTCCGCGGAGTTCCTGGCGGACCTCCCGCCACCAGACGAAGACGACGAAGCCGGCGAAAACCGGCCATTCCACGGCATATCCCCAGCTGATCGGGTTGCCGCCGGCCGCACGGCTGAGCTGCCACCAGCCGAGCCCGAGGAAGCCCACGACGAGCACGACCAGGGCCACGTGGCGCACGATCCACGCCGGGGTCCAGAGCCGCTTCATGGCCTCGAGGGTACCGGGGCCGGGGGCGTGTTCCGACAGCCGTGTCCTCGCGGCGGGCTGGTTTGCCGGCACCTCGGGTGGGCATCCGGCCAGACGCCAGCCCAGAACAGTGAAGGGGGCGATGATGACCGGATCCGTGCGGCGGGATGAGTACCCGAGCCCGGAGCAGCGGATGCCCGAATGGGATGGAGACCACCTGCACGACCGGGCCTCCGGCACCACTGACTCCGGCACCGCGGACTCTGACGGCGAGGTGCTCGGCGTCGACCCGGCCGAACTCGGCGATGCCGACCTGATCCGTGAGTTGCACAGCCTGCACCGAACGCGGCTGGACACCCTGCGGCACGCCGCCGACGCGGCGCTCGCCACCCACCTGCGCCGGACCGCCGAGCTCGAAACCGAGTATCTCGCCCGGCGTCCGGGGCGGGAGGTCGACCCGAGCCGACTGCGGGGGTCGTGATGGCCTCAGCCGAGCGGGGTATCTCGGCCCCCCCGGAGGTCGTGTTCAACACGGCGATCGACCCGAGCCGGATGTCGGCGTGGCTCCCCGAGCCGCTTCGCGTCGGCGGCCGGCCGGCCACCGACATCCGCCGGGCGGAGCTGACGGCCCGCTGGCGGGCCACCGGGGACTGGACCGCCGAGATCCGGGTTGACCCGGCCGACGCCGGTGGGGCGTGGATCCGGCTCGACCTGACCGGCGGCACCGCCGAGCGGCTGGTGGACGAGGCGTTGGAAGACCTCGCCCAAGCGGTGGCCGACAACCTCCAGGCGGGCTGAGTCGGGCGCAACCGTCGAGCCCTTCGGCTCGGCGACCAGACCGAGGGAGCGGTGACCGAGTTGAAGGCGAAAGTGACCCGTCTGCGTCGGGCCTACGCGCCACACGAGTATCGGCCGCTCGGCGGCTACCTGGTGGCCATGGGTGCCTACGCCGGGGTGACGTCCGCGATCGCCGGGCTGGTGAAGGCCACTCGGCGGCCGCTGCCGGAACGGCCCGCGACGGCCGACGTGGTCCTGCTGGCCATCGCGACCCACAAGCTCAGCCGACTGCTCTCCAAGAAGGCCGTGACCAGTCCGCTGCGGGCCCCGTTCACCCGCTACGCCCGGCCGATCGGCAGCGGCGAGGTGATGGAGGAGGTGCGCGACTCGGGCAGTTCCACCCGGCACGCCGTCGGTGAGCTGGTCAGCTGCCCGTTCTGCCTGGCCGTCTGGGTAGCTACCGGGCTCACCGGCGGGCTGGTGCTGACGCCGCGGCTGACCCGTCTCGTCGCCACCGCTCTGACCGCTATGACGGCGTCGGACTTCCTCCAGCTGGCGCAGGCGACGGCGCAGCAGGCGGCCGAGCGGAGCTCGGGTTAGGCAGCCGGCTGACCTCAAGTCGCGCGATCGCGGGCGGGGCGGTAGCCGGGCCCCGCCCGCGATCGCGCCTTCCTCGGCCTGCGCCGAGCGGAGCAGGCGCTCAGCTCTCCTCGCCTGACCAACCGCGGGGAGACTCCTCCTCCCGCTCGTCGGCGTCCGCCCCGGTGATGATGTCTCGATCAACCGCGGTGACATCGTGCTCCCGGGCGAAGTCCGGCTCCGGCAGGGTGTCCCGGCCCTCCGGCGGCTGGCCGAGAGCCGCGAGCTGTTCCTGCTGCTCGGAGTGCCGCTCGGCGGGCTGGGACATGTCACTCTCCTTCATGACGGATCACCGGGCTGCGGACCGCCGCCGGGCATCGCCGGACCCACTGCCGGGCATCGCCGGACCAGTGGACCGGCTCGTCGGCCGCGACCCGATCAGGTGACGGACCCGCCCAGCAGGTCGGCCGCCTCGTCCACGGAGTACTCGCCCTCGGGCAGTCCGCAGATGCGGGTGAGTAGCTCCGCCGGCATCTGGGCGGCGACCGCTCGCCGGTAGATGTCGCCCTGGCTGATCCGCTCCTGGCCTCGGTAGAGATCCTCGAGGAGGTCGTCGAGACGGCGCAGGTCCGACTCGGTCTCGGGCACCGCGGTAACGGGTGGGTTGTCGGTCACGGCGCCCAACTACCCGGGGCCGTAACCGGTAAACCACCCGCCCGGCGATCAGACCGGGGTGACGGCCGGAGCCCGACGCCGGGTGCGTACGGCGGCCGCCAGGTCGGCCAGGACCTGCTCCGTGGTGTCCCAGCCGATGCAGGCATCGGTGATCGACTGCCCGTACGTCAGCTCGCGGGTCGGGTCCAGGTCCTGCCGGCCCGCGAGCAGGAAGCTCTCCAGCATGACGCCGACGATGCCGTGCTGGCCGCCGGCGAGTTGGGCGGCCACGTCGGCGGCGACGAGTGGCTGGTTGCGGTGGTCCTTGCCGCTGTTGGCGTGGCTGGCGTCGATGATCAGCCGTTCGGGAAGCCCGGCGGCGCGCAGCAGCGCCAGCGCGTCGTTCACCGACTCGGCGTCGTAGTTCGGCTGGTTACCGCCACCGCGCAGCACCAGGTGGCCGTCGGTGTTACCGCGGGTATGCATGATCGCCGGAGTGCCGGAGGCGTCGATGCCGGGGAAGACGTGCGGCACGCCGGCCGCCCGGATGGCGTCCACCGCGGTGGAGATGCTGCCGTCGGGACGGTTCTTCATGCCGATCGGCATGGACAGGCCGGAGGCGAGCTGGCGGTGCACCTGGCTCTCCACCGTCCGGGCGCCGATCGCGCCCCAGGCCACCGTGTCGGCGATGTACTGCGGGGTGATCGGGTCGAGGAACTCGCAGCCGACCGGAAGTCCCAGGCGCAGCACGTCGATCAGGAGCGCCCGGGCCCGGCGCAGGCCGGTGTTCACATCACCGGAGCCGTCCAGGCCGGGGTCGTTGATAAGCCCCTTCCAGCCGACGGTCGAGCGCGGTTTCTCGAAGTAGACCCGCATCACCACGAGCAGGTCGTCGGCGAGTCGATCGGCGAGCTCGCGGAGTCGGTGCGCGTAGGCGAGGGCGGCGACCGGGTCATGTACCGAACAGGGGCCGACCACTACCAGGAGGCGGTCGTCGGTGCGGTCCAACACTCGGCCGACGGCCCGTCTGCCCGTCAGTACGGCCGAGGTGAGCGGACTGTCCAGGGGGAGTTCGTGGTGTAGCAGGGCCGGGGTGGTCAGCGGCACCACGCGGTCGATCCGCTGGTCGCTGATCCGGTTCGTCTCGGAGGTGGTCACGGTGGGCATCCCTTCGCCGACCGTGCCCGGGGCCGGTGCCCGGGAGAGCCGGCTGCTCGTACGCAAAAAGGCAGGAGCGGAAGCTCCTGCCTTGCCGGCTCGTGCGGGTGACTTCAGCTCACGATGAGGTCACCGGCGGGAGAGCCGGCTGCCTAAACCATCGATACGAGCGTGTCACGTCGGTGAGTCTACCTGACTCGACGGCAATGGCCACCCGCCCGTTCGGAAAGGCTCATCTGATTTTTACCAGCTTCGATGGCGATATCGATAGGTTTGTGGCGCCAACGACCGACCACTCCCTCTCCCGGAGGTTTTCGATGGATCGTCGTACTCTGCTCCGCGCTGGCGTCGCCGGTGGCGCCGCGGCATTCTCCGGTAGTCTCTGGGCCGGCGCCGCGCTGGCCGACCCCGCCCAGCCCGGGGAGAGCCCCTATGGGCCCCTGCAGTCGGCCGACGCCCTGGGCATCCAGCTGCCCGCGGGATTCACCAGTCGGATCGTGGCCCGCTCCCGGCAGGCCGTCACCGGTACCGCGTACACCTGGCACGACGCGCCCGACGGTGGCGCCTGCTTCGCCGCCGGTGCCGGCTGGATCTACGTCTCCAACTCGGAGATCACCCCGGGTGGCGGCGCGTCGGCGATCCGGTTCAACGCCGACGGCAGTGTCGCCTCGGCCTACCAGATCCTGTCGGGCACCCGGCAGAACTGCGCGGGTGGAGCGACACCGTGGGAGACCTGGCTCTCCTGCGAGGAGGTCAGCCGGGGCTACGTCTACGAGACCGACCCGACCGGTGGCGCGAACGCCCTCCGGCGGGACGCGATGGGTCGGTTCAAGCACGAGGCCGCCGCCTGCGATCCAAGCCGTCAGGTGATCTACCTCACCGAGGATGAGAGGGACGGCTGCCTCTACCGGTTCCGGCCGACGACCTGGGGTGACCTCTCGGCCGGCACCCTGGAGGTGCTGGTGGCTGGCACCGCCACCAGCGGCCCGGTGTCCTGGGCCCCGGTGCCCGACCCGGACGGCTCGCCGACGTACACCCGGGACCAGGTCTCCGGGGCGAAGCGATTCAACGGCGGGGAGGGCTGCTGGTACGCCGACGGGACCTGTTGGTTCACCACGAAGGGGGACAACCGGGTTTGGGCGTACGACGCGGTCAACGAGCGGATCGACCTGGCGTACGACGACTCGTTGGTCCCCGGTACCGCCCCGTTGACCGGGGTGGACAACATCACCGGTACCGCCGGCGGTGACCTCTACGTCGCCGAGGACGGCGGAAACATGGAGATCAACATCATCACCCCGGACGAGGTCGTCGCCCCGTTCCTGCGGATCACCGGTCAGTCCCGGTCGGAGATCTGCGGTCCGGCGTTCTCGCCCGACGGCACCCGGTTCTACTTCTCGTCCCAGCGCGGCAGCTCCGGATCGTCCTCCGGCGGCATCACCTACGAGGTACGTGGCCCGTTCCGCTGAGCGAGCCGGCGGGGCCCGCGGCTGAGCCAGCGTGTCGGGCCCCGTCCCGCGGCGCACCGTCCGCGTTGGGCCCCGTTTCGTGGCGCGCGCCGTCCCCGTCCCGCGGCGCACCGTCCCCGCGCCTCGGCGATCGGATAGCGTCCTCCCATGCCCGACAGCGGTTTTCCCTGGCCCATCGAGACGACCCGACTGGACAACGGCCTGCGCGTGGTGGTGAGTGAGGACCGCACCGCCCCCGCCGTGGCCGTGAACCTCTGGTACGACATCGGCTCCCGGCACGAACCGGAGGGGCAGACCGGCTTCGCCCACCTCTTCGAGCACCTGATGTTCGAGGGCTCGACGAACGTGGCGAAGACCGAGCACATGAAGCTGGTCCAGGGGTGTGGTGGGTCCCTGAACGCCACCACCAACCCGGACCGCACCAACTACTTCGAGACGGTCCCCGCCGAGCACCTTGAGCTGACCCTCTGGCTCGAGGCCGACCGAATGGGCGGGTTGGTGCCGGCGTTGACCCAGGAGACGCTGGACAACCAGCGGGACGTGGTCAAGAACGAGCGGCGGCAGCGCTACGAGAACGTCCCGTACGGCGACGCCTGGCTGCGGCTGCTGCCGCTGCTCTACCCACCCGGCCACCCATACCACCACTCGACGATCGGCTCGATGGCCGACCTGAACGCCGCTGACCTCCCCACCTTCCAGGCGTTCCACTCCGCGTACTACGCGCCGAACAACGCTGTTCTGACGGTCGTCGGCGACACCTCCGCCGATGAGGTGTTCGCCCTGGCCGAGAAGTACTTCGGCGCGATCCCGGCCCGATCGGAGATCCCGGCCGCGCCGGACGGCCAGCACGTCTCCGGCACCGGCGTGGCGACGACGGAGACGGTCGTCACCGAGGTGCCCGCGCCCCGGGTGTACGTCGCGCACCGTACCCACCCGTTCGGCACCGCCGGCTACGACGTGACCAGCGTGCTCGCCACCGTCCTCGGCAGCGGGCGGGGCAGCCGGCTCTACCAACGGCTCGTCGACGGGGAGCGGGTCGCGCAGCCGGACCTGGTCGGGGCGTACGGGGTGGACCTGGCGTACGCCCCGGCGCCGTTGATCGTCACCGCCACCGCCCGCCCGGGGGTGTCGGCGAAGCGGTTGGCCGCCGGGTTGGGCGAGGTCGTTGACGAGTTGACCACCGTGCCGGTTACCGCCGCGGAGTTGGACCGGGCCAAGGCGCTGCTCAGCACCGCCTGGTGGCGGCAGATGTCGACGGTGGAGGGCCGGGCCGACACCCTCGGCCGGTACGCGACACAGTTCGGTGACCCGCGCCGGGCGGCCGAGCGGCTGCCGGCGTGGCTGGCGGTGACCGCCGAGCAGATCGCGGCGGTGGCCGCCGAGGTGCTCGCCCCGGCCGACCGGGTGACCCTGACCTACCTGCCCGAGGAGAGCTCATGACGCTGATCAGCACCCGGCCCGGTCCGGGGCCCGCCCGACCGTACCGCTTTCCCCAGGTGGTTCGCCGTGGTGTCGCGGGTGGGCAACTGGTCGCCGCGCACCTGCCGGGGCAGTCGCTGGCGGTGGCGCTGTTGCTGCTCGATGCCGGCGCCGGCCGTGAAAAACAGGGGCGGGAGGGGCTGGGCACGGTGCTCGCCAAGGCCCTGGAAGAGGGGACCGCGCAGCGGGACGCGACGGCGTACGCCCTGGCCATCGAGGCGCTCGGCACCGAGCTGGTGGCCGGCCTGGACTGGGACTCCTTCCAGGTGAGCGTGCAGGTGCCGGTGGATCGGCTGCCGGCTGCCGTGGAGCTGTTGGCGGAGGCGGTGCGCACGCCGCGGCTGGCACCGGACGATGTCCGGCGGGTACGCGACGACGAGGCGACCGCCCAGCGCATGGATTGGGCGAATCCGGGCCCGCGGGCCGACGCGGCGCTGCGGGCCGACCTGTTCGGCGCCGAGAACCGCTGGGGCCGGCCGCTGTACGGCGATCCGGAGACGGTGGCCGCGCTGGAGGTCGAGGACGTCCGGATCTTCCACTCGGAGTGGTTCCTCCGGCCGGGCACTCTGATCGTCGTCGGGGACCTGGAGCGCCTCGACCTGGACGCCCTCGCGGCGACGGCGTTCGCCGGCACCGGCGGCGGCGCGGTGGACCGGGGTGGCCCGGTCCAGGCCGCCCCGCGCGACGGCCGCAAGATCATCTTGGTGGACCGGCCGGGTTCGGTGCAGTCGACGCTGCGGCTCGGGCATCCGTCGCCGCACCGCGCACACCCCGACCATGTGCCGATGCGGCTCGCCGGCACCGTGCTCGGTGGCGCCTTCACCTCCCGGCTCAACCACCTGATCCGTGAGGTGCGGGGCTATACGTACGGGATCCGGGGTGACTTCGTGTCGTCGCGTCGGTTCGGGCGGTTCGCGGTCAGCTCCGGTGTGCAGACCGCGGTGACCGCGCCCGCGTTGGTCGATGCGGTCGGCGAGATCACCCGTACCCAGCAGACCGGGGTGACCGAACCGGAGCTGGCGGTGGCCCGCTCCTGGCTGGCCGGCCAGCTCTCGGTCGAGTTGCAGACCCCGCGGGCGATCGCCGCGGCGCTGACCACGCTGGTCGTCCACGACCTGCCCGACGACTACCACGCCCGGCTGCGTACGGCGCTGCTCGCCGCCGAGGTCGAGGAGGTCTCGGCGGCCGCCGCCGCGCACCTGCACCCGGAGGAGTTGACCCTGGTGGTCGAGGGGGACGCCGCCCTGATCCGGGCCGAGCTGGCGGCGACCGGCCTGGGGGAGGTCATCACCAGCACGCGCTGACCGCCCACCGCCCGGATCGCCAGGTCCGGGCGGTGGGAAAGGATTCTTGGTTGGCGGGCTCCGCTGGGTAGCCTCGCGGGTATGAGGATCGGCATTGTGGGGGCCACCGGCCAGGTCGGTGGGGTAATGCGGCAGGTGTTGGCGGAGCGGGATTTCCCCGCGGAACAGGTTCGGCTGTTCGCCTCCGCGCGGTCGGCGGGGCGGACCCTGCCCTGGCGCGGCGGCGAGTTGACGGTGGAGGACGCCGCCGTCGCCGACTACTCGGGGCTGGACATCGTTCTCTTCTCGGCCGGCAAGGAATCCGCCCGGGACCTGGCCCCCCGGGTCGCCGAAGCCGGAGCCGTGGTGATCGACAACTCGTCGGCTTTTCGGCTGGACCCGGCGGTGCCGCTCGTCGTCGCCGAGGTGAATCCGCACGCCGCGCGGCAACGGCCCCGAGGGATCATCGCCAACCCGAACTGCACCACGATGGCCGCGATGCCGGTGCTGCGTCCGCTGCACGCCGAGGCGGAGCTGGTGAGTCTCGTCGTCTCGACCTATCAGGCGGTCTCCGGTGCCGGCCTCGCCGGTGTGGCTGAGCTGGACGAGCAGGTCCGGAAGGTGGCCGAGCACGCGAGCGGCCTCACCTTCGACGGCGCGGCGGTGGACTTCCCGGTGCCCCGGTCGTTCGCCCAGCCGATCGCGTTCAACGTGCTCCCGCTCGCCGGTTCGATCGTTGACGACGGGTCCGAGGAGACCGACGAGGAGCAGAAGCTGCGGAACGAGAGCCGCAAGATCCTCGAGATCCCGGAGCTGAAGGTCTCCGGCACCTGCGTCCGGGTACCCGTCTTCACCGGTCACTCACTTCAGGTCAACGCGCGCTTCGCCCGGCCGATCTCCCCGCAGCGGGCCCGGGAGTTGCTCGCTGACGCGCCCGGCGTCGCCCTCTCCGAGGTGCCCACGCCGTTGCAGGCCGCCGGCCAGGATCCGACCTATGTGGGCCGGATCCGCGCCGACCAGACCGTCGAACACGGTCTCTCCCTCTTCTGCGCCAACGACAACCTGCGGAAGGGGGCGGCGCTCAACGCCGTACAGATCGCCGAACTGGTCGCCGCCGAGCACGCCTGAGCCACACCTTTTCGGCGCCGAGCGCGCCTGAGTCCCACCTTTTCGGCGCCGAGCGCGCGTGAGTCCCACCGTCGGCGTCGAGCGCCGCTGAGCCCCACCGTCGGCGCCGCTCATCCCCCCGGGGGCGGCGCCGACGTGTTTGGATTGTGGGTGACCCGACGAGGGAGGCAACCGTGACCGACCAGAGCCAGGCGCCGCTGCTCGAGCTCCTCGCGGAGCATCGGATGGGTGTGTTGGCGACGCTGCGGCGGGACGGGCCGGCGCAGCTCTCCACCGTGCTCTACCAGTACGACCCGGCAGCCGGGCTGATCCGGATCTCGGCCACCGACAACCGGGCCAAGGTCGTCAACCTACGCCGGGATCCGCGGGCCAGCTTCCACGTCAGCAGCGGCGCCGGCTGGGCGTACGCGGTCGCCGAGGGGCGGGCCGAGCTGACTCCGGTCGCCGAGCGCGCGGACGACCCCACGGTCGAGGAGCTGGTCGCCCTCTACCGGGCGATGCAGGGTGAACACCCGGACTGGGACGACTTCCGCCGGGAGATGGTGGCGCAGCGCCGACTGGTGTTGCGGCTGCCCGTCGAGCGGGTCTACGGCCTGCCCCCGCGCGGCTGAGCGGCCCGACCCCGTCGCGTCCGGGCCCGTTACCTGCCGCCCCGGTGAGGGTAGTCCGCGGTGCCGACAGCGAGAGGGGAGCACCATGACAACGGTCGAAGAGTTCATGACGACCCGGTTGGTGACGATGGACGGCAACGACACGCTCATCGCGGCCGCCCAGGAGATGCGGGACTGCGCCATCGGGGATGTTGTGGTCACGGACGGCGATGATGTCGTCGGCATCGTTACAGACCGTGATATTACCGTTCGAGCGGTGGCGGAGAACATGAATCCGGCCTCGACCCGGTTGAACGAGATCACCACCCGGGATGTGATCACGGTCAGCCAGCACGACGACGCCGTGGCCGCCGCCGACCTGATGCGGACGTACGCGGTGCGTCGCCTGCCGGTGGTCGAGGACGGGCAGCTGATCGGCCTGGTGTCGATGGGGGACCTGGCGGTGGAGCGCGAACCGCAGTCGGTGCTCGCGGACATCAGCGCGGACGACCCGAACAACTAGCGCGGCCCGACCCGGTTCACCCGATCCGGGCGAGGTTGACCGCTTTCGGATCGGGGGACCCGTGCCCGGAGGCGACGGCACGACGTCGGGACCTGCCACGGGCGGCCCCGGTCGCGTGCGCGGACGGGCCGGCGGGAGGTGGGACCCATGTCGGAAGCGACCACGGCCTTCTTCAGGGATCTCGACCAGCGGGGCTACGAGCCGCTGCTGATGCGGGCCACCGCGACGGTCCGGTTCGACCTGCACGAGGGGGCGCACACGACGCACTGGTTCCTCCGGATCGACCGGGGGCGGCTGCGGGTGAGTCGGGAGGATCTGGAGGCCGACGCGGTCATCGGGCTCAGCCCGGCGCTCTTCGAGGAGTTGGCCGCCGGCCGGGAACACGCCATCGCGGCCAGCCTGCGGGGAGACCTGAGGGTCAGCGGTGATCCACGGCTCTTCGTCCAGGTGGAGCGGCTCTTCCCGGGCGACCCGCGCGCGCGAGGGCCGCGCCGAGCCTTCGAGCGGGAGGTACGTTGATGCCGGGCAACACGGTGCGCATCCTGGACGGCAACACCTTCGTGGTCTCCGCGGAGAGTGGGGACATCGAGGCGACGCCGACCGAGCCGACCGGTCTCTTCTCCCTCGACACCCGCTTCCTGTCCACCTGGGTGCTGACGGTCAACGGCGAACGGCTCAACCCGCTCTCCTACGACGACCTGCAGTACTACGAGGCGCGGTTCTTCCTGGTGCCGGGGGCGGCGACGCACTACGTGGACGCCAAGCTCTCGGTCATCCGGGAACGGGCGGTGGGGGGAAGCTTCCGGGAGACGCTCACCATTCTCAATCACGACGAGAATCCGGTCGAGCTGGAGGTACGGATGGCGGCGGCGGCCGACTTCGCCGACTTGTTCGAGATCAAGGACGACCAGCTGAACAAGAAGGGCGAGCTCTACACCGAGGCCGAGTCGGACCGGCTGCGGCTGGGCTACCGGCGCGGCAACTTCCGGCGCGAAACCATGATCACCTCGTCGGTGCCGGCCCGGTTCGACCGGGGCGGCTTCGCGTACACCATCCACCTGGCGGCGAATGAGCAGTGGGTGGCGGAGATCGACGTCCGGACCCTGACCCTCGGCCCCAGCGGCCGGGACCTGCGCCGGGGTCTACGTGCGCACGGCGACGAGCGGCTCGCCCTGGAACAGGACCTCAAGGAGTGGATCGCGAACGCCCCCAAGGTCAACAGCGAACGCGAGGATCTGACCGCGACGTACCACCGCTGCCTGGTCGACCTGGCGGCGCTGCGCTTCGTTCCGTTCTCGCTGGGTGGGGCGGCGCTACCGGCTGCCGGCCTGCCGTGGTTCATGACCATGTTCGGCCGGGACAGCATCCTGACCTGCCTGCAGGTACTGCCGTTCACTCCGGAGCTGTCCAAGACGACGCTACAGGTGCTCGCCGCACTCCAGGGCACCCGGTTCGACGACTTCCGGGAGGAGGACCCGGGCCGGATTCTGCACGAGATGCGGTACGGCGAGACAGCGGCCTTCGAGGAGCAGCCGCACTCGCCGTACTACGGTTCGGTGGACGCGACCCCGTTGTTCATTGTGCTCCTCGACGAGTACGAGCGGTGGAGTGGGGATGCCGAACTGGTGCGGGCGTTGCAGGTCGAGTGCCGGGCCGCGCTGAAGTGGATCGACAGCTGCGCCGACCTGGTGGGCAACGGCTACATCTGGTACGAACGGCGCAACACCGACACCGGGCTGGAAAACCAGTGCTGGAAGGACTCCTGGGACTCCATCTCCTACCGCGACGGCACCCTGCCACCGTTCCCCCGCGCCACCTGCGAGGTGCAGGGATACGCGTACGACGCGAAGGTGCGGGCGGCGCGGCTGGCCCGCGAGTTCTGGGACGACCCGGCCTTCGCCGAGCAGCTGGAGCGGGAGGCGGCCGACCTCAAGGAGCGGTTCAACCGGGAGTGGTGGGTGGAGGACGGTGAGTACTACGCACTCGCCCTGGACCCGGACGGCCGGCAGTGCGACGTGCTCAGCTCCAACCTCGGGCATCTGCTCTGGAGCGGCATCGTCGACGACGAGCGAGCCCCGAGAATCGCCGAACACCTGGTGGGGCCACGGCTCTTCTCCGGCTGGGGGGTACGGACGCTGGCCAGGGGAGAGGCCCGATACAACCCGATCGGCTACCACAACGGCACCATCTGGCCGTTCGACAACTCGTTCGTCGCCTGGGGCCTGCGCAGGTACGGCTTCGCGGAGGAGGCGGCGACGGTCGCCAACGGCATTCTTGACGCCGCCCGCTACTTCGACGGTCGGTTGCCGGAGGCGTTCGGCGGCTACCCACGGGAGCTGACCAAGTTCCCGGTCGAGTACCCGACCGCGTGTACGCCCCAGGCCTGGTCCACCGGCGCCCCGCTGCTGTTGCTGCGGACCATGCTCGGGCTGGAACCACACCAGGGCCACCTGGTTGTCGAGCCGCGCCTACCAGCGGGGATGGGGCGGATCGAGGTGCTGGACATCCCGGGCCGGTGGGGTCGGGTGGACGCGTTCGCCCGCGGCCGGCTCGACCTGCAGCGGCGCGGCGAGTGAGGTGAGTCGGCCCGGCCCGAACCCCGCCCGACCTCGGCCCGGCCCCGGCCGGCGGTGCCAACAATGAGGGCTTCCACCTACCGGTCGGCCCCCGAAGCCGGGGTAAGGTCGGCGGATGCCGGAACTCGTGTATCCGCCCGTGATCGCCGCCGCCAAGACAATGTTCCGGGTACTCGACCTGAAGATCACCATTGAGGGTGCCCACCACGTACCGCGGACCGGCGGCGCGGTCCTCGCCAGCAACCACGTCAGCTACCTCGACTTCATCTTCTGCGGCCTGGGCGCGCGCGAGTCGAAGCGGCTGGTCCGGTTCATGGCGAAGAAGTCCGTGTTCACGCACCGGATCTCCGGGCCGTTGATGCGGGGCATGCGGCACATCCCGGTCGACCGCCGGGCCGGAACCGGCTCCTTTGTCGAGGCGGTCGCCGCGCTGCGGCGGGGCGAGGTGGTCGGGGTCTTCCCCGAGGCGACGATCAGCCGGTCCTTCACCGTCAAGCAGCTCAAGAGCGGTGCGACCCGGATGGCCCGGGAGGCCGAGGTGCCGGTGCTGCCGGTGGCGGTCTGGGGAACCCAGCGGCTGTGGACCAAGGGACGGCCGCGCACCCTCGGCCGGCGGCACACCCCGATCACCATCCTGATCGGGGAGCCGATGAAGCCGGCCGCCTACCCGGACGCGAACGCGATGACCACGGACCTGGCCGAGCGGCTGAGCACCCTGGTCGACCGGAACCAACGGGAGTACCCGGAGCGTCCGGCTGGCCCCGACGACACCTGGTGGCTCCCGGCGCACCTGGGCGGCAGCGCACCCACCCCCGCCGAGGCGGGCACCCTGGACCGCTCCTGAGCCACCCACGGATCTGGATTGCTTCGGAGTGGACGCGGTCACCCGCCCCGCCGCCGTGGTCGTGCCGAGTAGGTGATCCCCTCGGTCCGGGCAGTGGAAGTCCGGCTTGTCAGCCGGTTCGGTTGAGCGCGTAGTCGGCGAGCACGGCGCCGGAGGGGGTGCCCTCCAGCCGCAGCAGCTTCCACTGCCGTAGCTGCTCGTCGCCCTCGCCGAGTAGTCGTCGCCCGGAGCCCAGCACCGCCGGGGCGATGACGAGTCGGAGCTCGTCAACCAGATTGTCCGCCAGGAGGGACTGGGCGAGGCGAATGCTGCCGTGGACGCCGATGTCGCCGCCCGGACGCTCCCTGAGCCGGCGGACGAGATCGGCGACCGGGCTCGAGACGACCGTGGTGTTGGCCCACGGCACGGTCGGAGTCGCCGAGCTGATCAGGAACTTCGGCACCTCGTTGATGAAGTCGGCGAAGGGCTGCTCCTCCGCCGTCGGCCAGTACGGCGCCCACTCGTCGTAGGTCCGTCGGCCGAGCAGCACGGTGTCCTGGGCCTTGATCGTGCGGGCGAGGTTGGCGTACATCACCTCATCGAAGTCGAAAATGTAGCGGTCGGGTGCCTCCACCACCCCGTCCATTGACATCAGCGTGTAGAGCACGAGCTTGCGCATGCAGATCTCCCTCGACCGCCGTACCGGATAGCTGATTGTCGAGCCCCGGTATGACAACCGGCTCCGGGCCGTACGGGTAGCGGAGGCCGGGGTCGGTAGCCGACGGTCGCGGCCGGCGGCTAACCGCGGCCTGCCCCCGCGTCCGGAGCGGCGGAAGCGGCCGGCACAGCGCGGCAATGATGGCTTAGGTTGATCATCCGGGGGTCAGTGATCATGGGAGTTCACCGAGGCGGTCCACAACCATCGGAGGCGACGATATGACCGGCTGGTCAGCTATTGCGGGCATCCACGAGTTCATCGTGCCGGACCACACGCACGCTCACGAGCTGGCTGGAGCATTGGCGTCGCACGGTTTCGCCTACGTCACAGCCCTGCCGTCGCCTGGGGGCGGATGGAGGGTCCGTGCCGTCGATGACGGACCCTATCCGGCCGACACATCCGGACATCGCATGTTCGACGCGGTCGGGCGCGCCGCTGCCGTCATCGCTCGCCAGCATGGCGGCTACTCGGAGGGTGGAGGTAGCTGCGAACTGAGCATGTTGCCGATCCTCCGCGGCCCCGGCGGGCCAATCGTGTGCACCAACCCCGGTGCACGGCCACCCAGGCCCAGCGTCGTGGTGGTTGACCCGCCGCCGGCCATACCGTTGGCCCTTACTCCCGACCAGTTCGAAGATACGCACATCGACCTGGCTGGCCTGGACGAGATCCCCTGGGTCGACCTTGAGCACGCCCATGGCAGCGCGGAGGACATCCCCGACCTGTTGCGGGCATTGGCAGACCCGCACGGCGACTGGGACCAGACCCTGGACGAGTTGTTTGGAGATAACCTGCTGCACCAGGGAACCTGCTATTCGGCCACCGCGCCGGCGCTGCCGTTCCTCGCGCGCATGATCGTCTCCGGGGCGCTGCCCGTCAAACAACGGCTTGATCTCTACGGATGGTTACTCTTCGCCGTTGACCAGTGGGGTCACGGACTGTGCGGCGACGTAGACCGCGCCATGGCCAGGGGCCGGTTGGCCCAACCTGCGGCATGGACCCGCGATGTCCGCTGCACCGTTGACGAGCAAGTGCCAGCGTTGCTCGCGCGCTGGGAGATCGAACCACCAGCGGTGAAATTCGTGTTGGCCTGCCTGGCTGCGCTTTTTCCCCACCATGGGCATCAGGTCGCCGACCAGATCACCAGCCTGGCACTAGAGTTCGACGGCACCCAACCCGGCGCCTACCTGCAACTTGCCGAAGCCCTCGTGCGCAACCGCGACGAGCAAGCGTTCGCAGTCGCGACGAACATCGTCGCCTGGGAAGATAGCCACGACCCTGACTGGCTGGACGCATCCGATCTGGCCGTCGCCGTCAAGGTGGGGCCTGTCCTCGTCGAAGGAGCGCTGCGCGTTATCGGCAACACAGTGTGACGCGTTGCGTCGGCTTCGAACCAGGTCCAGCCCTTCCTTCCATGAACACCGAGGGCGGTAGCTGCCGTCGGCAGTTGTGGCTGCGGTCGGTCGAAGGCCTGGCCCTGGCGCTGCAGCAGCCGATCAGCAGCGGTATCGCGCTGAAGCCAGCGACGGTGACGCCGCCGGGAGCGACGACTGCCACCGGGAGAGCTTAGGCATCGGCAGGCGCGGTCCCACGCTGCCGGGCCAGGAACGCCTCGATCCGGGCGAGTGCACCGTCCCACGCCTCGTTGGCGAAGAAGTCCCGGACCTCGGGAGTCGGGAAGCCGCTCTGGACGATGGTCATCAGGGTGCCGCCGTCTTTCTCTTCGAACGTAACCTCGATGCGGGTCGTCATGGTCGTGCCGTCCGGGCTGGCGCCGGTGGAGTCGGTGACGAGCCGGTGCGGGCGGTCGATCTCGACGAAGGTCTGCGTCTCCCGGAACAGCTGGTCGGGGCTGGGTCCCCACACCGCGGTCTGCTGGCCACCAACCCGAAGATCGACCTCGATCTCGAGGACGTCGGGCTGTTCGTCGAGGATGGTGAACCAGATTTTCTGCTTCTCGGCGTCCGTGTACGCGTCGAAGACCTCGTCGGGTGTCGCGGGCAGGTGTCGCGTCAACCGCATGTCGAGCGTCAAGAGTTCTGTCCCTTCGAGTCGGACTGGAGAGTGAGGTAGGCGTCGAGCCCGTCGAGGCGGCGGGCCCAGAGCCGTTGGTAGAAGCTGATCCAGGCCATCGCCTCGTCCAGCGGCGCGGCGCCGAGGCGGCACTGGCGCGACCGGCCGACTTTCTCAGTGATCACGAGCCCGGCGTCTTCGAGCACCTGGACGTGCTTTTTCATGCCGGTCAGGCTCATCCCGGTGGGCTCGGCGAGCTCGCCGATGGTGGCCGGGCCATCGCCGAGCCTGATCATAATGCCGCGGCGGGTCGGATCGGCCAGCGACGCGAACACCCGGTCCAGGACATCTTGGTGAACCATGCAGTTCACCTTACAACACTGAACCGTTCAGTTCAATGAGTCTGGTGTGAGCTGGCATCCCTGGTCGTGCGGCTACCGGGGCCTGCCCCCGCCTCCGGAGTGGCGGAAGCTCTCCGCGAGGGTGCCGACGAACTGTCGCGGGATGAACGGGAACGTGTCGGTGAGGACGTAGTAGTAGGTGCCGTCGGGGTACTCGGGCGTGACTCCGTTTCGACCGTTGGCCGCGTCCAGCACGCCGTGGCCCGCCACGAACTCGAAGTCCTCGGTGTACGTGCCGTCGTAGGCTCCGCCCGGGCCGTCCGGCCGGACACCGGAGCGGAGCCGGTACGAGGAGGTCAACTCGGTGATGCCGGAGGCCGGGTCCATCGCGTCGGCGTAACCGAGTCCCGCGTAGACGGGGAAGCCGTCGCCGGCCCAGCCGAGCAGCGGGGAGTGGCGGCTCGCGTCCCGCTGGCCGGCCACTGCCGTGGGTAGGCCGTGGTAGTGGTAGGCCCCGGTCGGCTGGACATGCGCGTTGTTGTCATCCAAACCGAGATTCGTCTTGGGGCTGATCGCCTCGACTGTCCAGCCGGAGGCCGGGTCCCGTCGGTACCACTCGGCGGCGAGCGGGTCGAAGGGGACCCCGTTGATCGCGATGCCGAAGGGTTGCGGCAGGACGAGTGGGGTGGCGCGGCTGGCCTGGGTGCCGTTCAGCGGAAGCTGGAACTCGTACGCCTGGGCCGAGACGGTGTGGGGGTTGTGGGCGTTCGGGAAGCTGCCCCTCGGGTGGTTCGGCAGTCCGTTGGCGCGGATGGTCCGACTGTCCCCGGTTACCGTCACGTCGATCTGGGTCCCGGTGGCGCTGTCGGCGATCGAGTAGTTGCCCGTCAGCTCGGTCGACACCGGGGTGGTCGGTGCGTCGACGGAGGTGGCGGACGTCGAGGGGTCGTTGACCCCGGTGACCGTCGTCCGGCCACACGCCGAGACTCCGAGGGCGGCGCCGAGCCCACCGAGCAGGAAGACGCGGCGGGTGGGTCGACCAGAACCGGGTCGAGGAGAAGCCATGCCGCTACTGTGGCCGCTGATCTCAGGTGGTGACTGTGCACAGCCTGTGGACCAGCTGATAATCGCTGAAATGACATCGGTCCCGATGTCATCGACCAAACCTTGTGGATCGACTACCACCATGAATCTGATGACAGAACCACGAATGTCTCCGGTTCACAGGTTTGGGCTGCTACCCGCGGCAGGGGCGGTATGTTGAGAGGCGCTGCGAGCTCGCTCCCGCCCCCTGGGCAGGCCAGAAATGTGAAAGGTTGCGCGCGGTGCGTACCAGAAAGATCTGCCTGGTGGGGATGGGGCCGCGGGGGCTCGCGGTCCTGGAGCGACTGTGCGCCAACCACGATGGTGAAAACGAGTTGGTGCTCCACCTGGTGGATCCCTTTCCGCCGGGATCGGGAAGGATATGGCGGGAGCAGCAGTCACCCCACCTGTTGATGAACACGGTTACCGCCCAGGTGAGCCAGTTTACCGATGAGAGTGTCGACTGTGCGGGCCCGATCCGGCGGGGTCCGAGTCTGCACGGTTGGATGGACAGCCGCGATGCCGGGGCGGACCAGGGGCACCGGGGGGCGGACGAATACTCCTCGCGGAGACTGTACGGCCGCTATCTGAGGTGGGTCTTTGAACGCGTGGTGTCCGGCGCGCCCGACACCGTCCGCGTTAATGTCCACCGCGCCACCGCGGTGGCGTTGGAGGACGGGAGTGACGGCCAGTGCGTCACTCTGGACAACGGGGATCGCCTGCCGGACATGGACGCCGTGGTGCTGTCGCTCGGTCACCTCGACACGGAACTCACGGGTGATGAGCGTGAGCTGGCGGATTTCGCCGAGAGTCACGGTCTGCGCTACTTCCCGCCCGGAAACCCGGCGGATTTCGACCTGGATGCAATCGATGCTGGGGAGGCGGTCGCCGTGCGGGGGCTCGGGCTTGCCTTCTTCGACGTCCTCGCCCTGGTCACGGAGGGTCGTGGTGGCCGGTTCACACCGCTGGACAAGGGGTTACGGTATAAACCCTCCGGTCGGGAACCAGTTCTCTACGCCGGGGCCCACCACGGTATTCCGGACTATACCCGGGGGCGGAACCAGAAGGGCGCCACGGGCAAGCATAACCCCCGGTTCCTGACCGACAGCGCTGCCCGTCGTATTCGGGAATCTCCGGAGTCGACCTTTCGACGAGACGTGTGGCCGCTGTTGGATGCCGAGGTCCGCATGGTCTACTATTCGGCTCTCGTTACGCAACGTCACGGATCAGCAGCCGCCAGCAAATTTCAGGAAGATTATCTTTCCGCGTCGGATGACTCCGGCACTCTTCGACGGCACGGCGTGACCGAGTCGGACGAGTGGAGTTGGGAGAACATTGGCCGGCCGTGGCGTTCGCGCGATTTCCCCGAACGGGCTGATTTCAATGAATGGCTGCTCGACCACCTCCGCAAGGATATCGACCGGGCCGAGGTCGGTAATATTGACGACCCCGTAAAAACAGCGCTGGATGTCATACGCGACCTGCACGGGGAGATCCGGCTGGCCATCGACCTGTCCGGAGTCACCGGGTCCTCGTATCGCGACGAGGTGGTCCACTGGTTCACGCCGCTGAGCACTCTCTTTTCGGCCGGTCCGCCGCCGTTGCGGGTCGAGCAGATGGTGGCGCTCATCGAGTGCGGCTTGCTGCAGGTGGTGGGCCCCGAGCCGGAGATACGAGCAGATCCGCGAGGCGGCTGTTTCACCGTGCGGTCCACCATGATCCCGGGGCGGCCAACCCGGGCCACGGCACTGATAGAGGCGCGCATTCCCAAACCAGATCTACCGCACAGCGCCAACCCGCTGCTACGTTCCCTGTTCGATACCGGCCAGTGCCGGCCGTACCGTATTCCAGACGCCAGCGGTGCCTACGAGAGCGGCGGGCTCGACGTCACCCCACGACCATTTCGGCTGATTGATGCCGACGGTACCCCCCATCCGTACCGTTTCGCCTACGGGCCGCCGATCGAGTCGGTTTCCTGGTCGCTGAACGAAACAATCCGACCCGGGGTCGGGTCCGCGATTCTCGAGAATGCGGACGCGATTGCCCGGGCCGCGCTCTCCTGTTAGCCGCCCATCAACGCCGAGAATCCCCAGCCCGGTCGGACCTGGGCTGGGGATTCTCTTCGCGTTGGGGAGCTGCCCTGGGTGAGGTGGGGTCAGGACTGCTCGGGGAGCTGCGCGACAAACGCACGCCACGCGGTGGGCCCGAACACCAACGCCGGGCCGCTCGGGTCCTTGGAATCCCGGACGCCGACGACTCCCGGCAGGTTGTCGGCGACCTCGACGCAGTTGCCGCCGCTCGAACCGCTACGGGTTGACTTCTTCCACCGGGCGCTATTGAGGTCCATGGTAGGTCTCTACTTCCTTCAACAGGTCGACGGACGGGTTGCGCGGCAGAGCCTCATTGCGAACGCTCTCCCACATCATGTGCAGCTTAGCCACTCCGTCGTCTTTGTCGACCACCTCGCCGCCAAGCTGATTTTCCAGGTGGCCGATCCACCGCCCCTCAGCCGATCGGGCCAGCGCGAACGGCCCCGACAACCCGATGTGGATGCCGGTGGCGGCGGGGACGATCAGCACGTGTACGTGCGGCAACTCGGTCATGGAGATCAAATGGGCGATCTGCTGTGCCATGATCCCGCTGAAGCTGTCACCGGTGCGCCGCAGGGCCCCCTCGTCCAGCACCGCGACGAGCTGCGGGGGGTGATCGTTGGTCAGGATCTTCTGCCGCTCCAGCCGCGCGGCGGTCAACTGCTCGACCTCACTGTCACTGAGGCTGTCGTCGGCGCGGAGAACCCTCCGGGCATAGTGCTCCGTCTGGAGCAGACCGGGAATCAGGATCGGCTCGAAGTAGCGAAGTTGGGTCGCGCTGCGCTCCGCGTCCAGCCACGGCAGGAACCAGGACGGGGTACCCAGCTTGGAGGCCAGCCGCTCGAACAGCCCGCCGGTCCTGAGCGCGCGGTCGGTCCCCCGGATGAAGTCGATGGTGAGCGCGCGGCTGCCGTTCTCCACGGAGATGACGTGTGAGGCGGTGTATCCGGCCGCCCGCCCGAAGGCTTCCTGCGTCAGACCCGCCGCGCCCCTGGCCCGGCGAATCTCGCTCACGATGAAGTCGGCGATCGGCCCTGGTACATCGGTCATTCAGCACTCCTCAATTCGGTGATCGACTACCCATCTCGCCACCTGGCGGACTGGCGTTAGCCCACCGCGGCCCAACGGACCCACACGCCTGGCAATCCCAGGGCTGTGGCGTACAACCTGGAGTTAGATCCTCAGTCGGTGGGCATCTGAGTCCGCCGGAGGCGCCGTCGGGGTCGCCCTTCGCTTAAGGAGTTCAGGCGAGGGCGACGTTACCAATATCCATTCAGATGTGGGAGTGTCGTTGTGCCGACAGTAGTGAGCCAAGATTTGCCGCAGCGAAAGGGTCGGGCCGTGTCTGAAGTCGGGTTCCCGCGTTTGCTGAGCATGGGGGCTGGTGGGCGTGCGGTGGGGAGAGCGCACGTCTTTCACGTCCGCGAGGACGTGCTTCGAGCTGTTCCTGCTGGGCTGCGGAGGCTGTGATGACCGACGACCGAAGACCGTCTGAGCTGCACCCCAACCGCGACCCGTCCGGGACGCCCCCACTGCCCGACGGCCACTGGGTGCGAGCGAGTCGCCCCCCGGACCCGAGCCTACTCACCACCCGGCAGAAACTGACGGCAGTGCTGGTGGTGGTGATCGTTGTTGCCGCTGTCGTAATCGGCGTGCTCCGGTGACGAGGTCGAAAGAATCTCCCGGCTAACTCCGGAGGAGGGCTAAACTTCGCGCCCCTATGCCGCACTGTTGGCCGCATTTGGCCACCCGGCCGGGAAACATCAGAATGCCCACGCTAAATGCGCCCCCAACGGGCGCCCCGTCGAAGGAGTGCCCGCGCTACGCCTCGGCGCATCCGTTTCGACGCGCCCGGTAGCCAGGTAGGCGGCGGACCTCATCCGGCCAACAGCCTGTCGATGTCCGCCATCGGGGAATTTAAGCAGGTCGCGGATGGGCTGGTCAGGTACCTGCCCCGGTCCGGTCGCTCGTTGCGGCAGTCGTCTACCGTCGGCCTGTGACGATGAGCGACGAGGAATTGGCCGTCATCCGTCGGCGACCGGCGTACCAATCAGGCTTGTGGTTGGGGCGGCTGGCCATCGTGCCGCAGCTGGTGCCGTTCGCCGTCGTTGCCCTGGCTGATGACATCAGCTTGGCAGCTGCGGTTTTCTCCTACGCTTGGCTTTCTCTGGTCATGCTGGCCGGCGCGTTCCTACTTCTCCGGCGTGCCGGAGTTCCCTTCGACCGACAGGGTTGGTCGGTGGGAACGGCCGCAGAGCCCAAGCTCAACGAGGCCCTGAGGGCAGACCTCCTCTTCCGGCGAAGGTGACCGCTTCGCCCGACCGTGCTACCTGGCTGCGCCGATAGCTGGCCGGCCTCGACCGGCTGCGGCGGTACGACCTGCGGCATGCTTGCTGGGTGGGAGAGGCGATCTTCAACCACGAATAGCCGCACCACGTATAGCCCCAGGAGGCCGGTTCGGCGGAAAGGAAGTGCCTGTGCGCCCGGCAGGATTCGAACCTGCGGCCTTGGGATTAGAAGTCCCCTGCTCTATCCGCTGAGCTACGGGCGCGTGCCGCGGAGTGGTGCCCGAGAAGGGTACCGCCGCAGGCCCGGTCGGCGGAGGAGCGGGTGGTGGTGACCGGCGCCTGGCGGCGATCAGGCTGGCGGTGCCTTTGACTTCGCCTCGGCGGCCTGGCGGGGCGTCGGTGGCGCCGCCTGCGCTGTCGGGCGTCCGCTGTCGATTCTGCCGGCGCCGAGGAATCCGTCGGCCCATCGTCCGACCTCCGTCAGGACCCTGTCGCGGACGGTGGGCGCGGAGAGCGTGAGGTCGTGTAGGCCGCCGTCGACCCGGAGTAGGGTGACGTGCCGGCCGAGCCGGGGCGCCCAGCGCGCCATGTGCTCCACATCCAGCACCGAGTCGGCGCTGGCGGCCGCCTCCCGCCACCTGAACCCCTTGAAGCTGCGCGCCGAGGCGGCCACGAGCGTCGGTGCCGGGATGTTCAGCCCAGCGTGGAGCTGTTGCTGGCCCCGCCGGATCGCGGCCAGCCAGCCCGCCCGGATCGGGAAGCCGCCGAGTGGTTTCCAGGCGAGGTCGTAGTTCCACTCGCCGCGGTGGTTGGCGTGCAGGCTCTCGCCGTAGACGGTGCTGAGGCCGTTGGCGAGGGTGCGCTTGGGTGACCGGTGCGCCAGACGGGCGACGGCCGCCGCTGCGGGGCGCCGCAGCACCCAGGGGAGATTCAGGTCGAAGAAGGGGCTGTTGAGGAAGAGCCCGTCAACCACACCGGTGTCCCGCCGGGCGTGCGCCCAGAGCGAGACGATCAGGCCGCCGGTGGAGTGGCCCATGCCGAGCACGGTGTCGTGCCCGTCATCCGATCTGATGATCTCTGCGGCGGCGTCCAACTCCGCGAAGTAGTCACCGAGGTCCAGGCAGAAGTTCGCCGTCTGGTGCGGGAGCAGGCTGCGACCGTACTTGCGTAGGTCCAGGGCGTAGAAGTCCCAGCCCTGGGCGGCGAAGTGATCGGCGACGTGGGTCTGGAAGAAGTAGTCGACGTACCCGTGCACGTAGAGCACCGCACGGTTGGTGGGCCGCTCGGCGCGGCGGCGCACCAAGGTCGCCACCACGGGCCCCTCGTCGTCGGTGCCCAGGTCGATTGTGTGCCGCTCGTAGGGCGGCCCCAGCACGTCCGGTTCCACGACTGCGACGGTACGCCGGCCAGCTACCGGACGGTAGCCCTCCTCCCGGCGTGGTGCGGGAGGAGGGCCGGGTGCGTTCCGAGCTGGTGGCGGTCCGGGCCGTCAGTCGTCGGGGTCCTGTGCTGCCTTGGGCGGCGGGGTGGTGTCGCGCAGGTGCTTGTTGTGCCGGGGTTCCTGTCGGGTCTTCGCGTCGTTGAGGCGGCGGCGGAGGTCGTCCCGGACGTCGTTGAGTGCCGCCTGCAGGTCCTCCTCCGCCGAGGTGGTGACGATCTTCTGCCGGCCGGCGATCCAGCACTCCAGGGTGACCTTCTGCCCCTTCGTCTCCCGGTTCTTGACCGACACCTCCAGCTCGGTGGCGTCGGCGTGGAAGCTGGCGAGCCGGGCATCGAGCATGTGGAAATGGTCGGCGATCCAGGCCCGATCGCCCTGCGCGAAGCCGGCCCCCACCCGGAGGCACTCGTTGACGGTGGCCGGGTTGGTGACCCCGCTCATGACTGCGCCTGGCCGGTGCCGGTGGTGATCGTTATCATGATCACTGACCCCTTCGTCCGGTTACGTTCTTTCTGATCCAGGTGTACCCAGTTTTTTCCGTTCCGGAACATGGTCAATTCTGCTGCTCGCTCCGCTGCTGTCCCAGGGCCAGAGGCCCCTAGCACACGGGCCTTTGAACAGGTCGTTGTCCACACCCTGCTCTGTTGTCCACAGCTCACCCCAGTGCGATGGCGGTGCCCGACGGGGCCGGACAGGCTCAGGTTTGCGCAATCGCGATGACAACCTGACCCGGGAGGGACGATGTTCGACACCCACGTCACGGTGATCGGCACTGCGGTGACCGCACCCGAGTGGCGGCGCACCAGCCAGAGCCAGACCCTGGTGGCCAACTTCAAGGTGGCCTCCACCGCGCGCCGCCTCGACCGCGAGAGCGGTCGCTGGGTTGACGGCAACAGCCTCCGCCTTCGGGTCAACTGCTGGCGTCGGCTCGCCGAGGGGGTCGTGACCTCGGTGATGGTCGGCGACCCGGTGATCGTTTCGGGGCGGCTCCACACCCGGGACTGGACCGACGATGCCGGCAGCCACCGGACCCACTACGAACTGGAAGCCGTCGCGGTCGGGCACGACCTCTCCCGCGGCCGGGGTCGGTTTCTGCGTAACCGACCGGTGGTCACGAACAGCGCAACGGCGGACCCCACAGCCGATTCCACGGCGGCCGATCCCTTGGTGGATGCCACAGCGGAACTGCGGGTGCCCGGTGCGCAGACCGGGTCGGCATCGGTTGCTCCCGCCAACCAGCAGGTTGACCAGCCAGTCGACGAGGAGGTCGAGCTGCCCGCGCTGCCCGACCTCCTGCCCGTTTCCGGTGCTGACGTGGATCTCCTGGACGCCCCGATTGCTGACCCGGGCCGGGGCGACGCTGGTTCTGGTCAGACCGACGAGTCGCCCTCAGCCGAGAGCACGCCTGGGCCAGCAGAGGCGATCGACGGAGCCAGCCAGATCGATTCGGCCGGCCGGAGCGCAGAGCCGGCACCCAGCGGTAGCCGAGCCCGACGGGACCGCGGCCGAGTGTCCGTTTGACAGCGACCAGTCTCGGGCGGGGGTTGGTGCCGGCCGGCGAAGGTCCGGTGGGAAAGGGCGCGACGGGGGCGGGGTGCCGGCTGGCGTAGCCGTCACCCCGTGCGTCCACCGGGCTGTCACCCCACCTGTTCACGGGCTGGCACCCAGCCTGCCCGGCGGGCCGCCACCCGCCCGGTGCCATCTTCGTCCGGATCGCCGCCCGGCTCGGTCCGCCGCCGCGGGAGCGAGCGAGACGGTCGGGCGGGCCGGACGTGGGGCTCGGCTACGCTGACCGGCCGGAGGTGATGGCCGGTGCGGCAGGCGACGGTAGCGGGGCTCGTCGCGGGATACGCGGTGGACGCGCTGGTCGGCGACCCTCGTCGCTGGCACCCGGTGGCCGGGTTCGGCCGTGCGGCGAGTGCCCTGGAGCGGCGGATCTACCGGCCGGACCGGGCGGCCGGGGCGGCCTACACCGCGCTGGCGGTGGGAGTGCCGGTGGCGCTCGGTGCCGCGGCGACGGTCGCCACCCGAGGGCGCCCCTTTGCGCGGGGCGCGGTCGTGGCTGCCGGCACCTGGGCTGTGCTCGGCGGGCGCACGTTGCGCCGGGAGGCAGCGGTGCTCGGTGCGGCGCTGGGCGATGGTGACCTGCCGTCGGCCCGGCAACGCCTGGGACACCTCTGCGGGCGGGACCCCTCAACGCTGGACGAGCCGGAGCTGGCCCGCGCCGCCGTCGAATCGGTGGCCGAGAACACCTCCGACGCTGTCGTCGCCCCGTTGCTCTGGGGCGCGGTCGCCGGCCTGCCCGGGCTGCTGGGCTACCGGGCGGCAAACACCCTCGACGCGATGGTTGGCCACCGCTCCTCCCGGTACGCGCGCTTCGGCACCCCTGCGGCCCGCCTCGATGACCTGCTCAACCTCGTTCCATCCCGGCTGACCGGACTGCTGACGGTCGCCGCGGCGCCGCTGGTCCAAGGGGACCGGGAGCGGGCCTGGCGGGTCTGGCGCCGGGACCGGAACGACCACCCCAGTCCCAACGCCGGGCAGTGCGAAGCGGCGGTCGCCGGGGCGCTCGGTGTCCGGCTCGGCGGACGCAACGTCTACGCCGGCCGGGTCGAGGTACGCCCGTTCCTCGGCGACGGACCCCGTCCAGACGCGAGCCACCTTCCTCGGGTGGCCCGCGCCTCCGCCGCCGTCGGGCTCGCCACGCTCGGGCTCGCGGCGACGTACCCGTTGACCGTGGGGCGTCTGCTCTCCGCCGTGGGCCGCCGGGCGATCAGCGGCGGGCAACGGGCCGCAGGCGGGTGGCGACGGTGAGCGGCGGACTGCTGGTCACCGGGACCACCTCGGACGCCGGCAAGAGCGTCCTCACCGCCGGGATCTGCCGCTGGCTGCACCGGCAGGGCGTCCGGGTGGCGCCGTTCAAGGCGCAGAACATGTCCAACAACTCGGCGGTGGTGGTCGGCCCGGACGGGCGCGGCGGTGAGATCGGCCGGGCGCAGGCGATGCAGGCAGCGGCCTGCGGCCTCGCCCCGGAGCTGCGGTTCAACCCGGTGCTGCTCAAACCGGGCAGCGACCGGAGCAGCCAGGTGGTGCTGCTCGGCGAGGCGGTCGACACCCTCACCGCCGGCTCGTTCCGGCAGCTTCGCCCCCGCCTCGCCGAAACCGCGTACGCGGCCCTGGCTGACCTGCGGGCGGCCTACGACGTGGTGATCTGCGAGGGGGCGGGTAGCCCGGCGGAGATCAACCTGCGGGCCGGGGACTACGTCAACATGGGGCTGGCACGGCACGCCGAGCTGCCCGCGATCGTGGTCGGGGACATCGACCGGGGCGGGGTGTTCGCCTCCATGTTCGGCACGGTGGCCCTGCTGGAGCAAGCCGACCAGGCGTTGGTCGCCGGGTTCGTCATCAACAAGTTCCGCGGCGACCCGGGCCTGTTGGCGCCGGGCCTGGACATGCTGCGCCAGGTCACCGGAAGGCCCACCTACGGGGTGCTGCCCTGGTCGCTTGACCTCTGGCTCGACGCGGAGGACTCGCTGGCGTACGGGCGGGTACTCGGCCGTCCGGCCGCGCCCCACGGCCAGGACTGGCTGGACGTGGCCGTGGTCCGGCTGCCCCGGATCAGCAACGCCACCGACGTCGAGGCGCTCGCCACCGAGCCGGGCGTGCGGGTGCGGCTCACCGTCGAGCCCGCCGAGCTCGCCGCCGCCGACCTGGTCGTGCTGCCCGGTTCCAAGGCAACGGTGGCGGACCTGGCCTGGCTGCGCCAGACCGGCCTCGCGGATGCCGTGCTCGCCCACGCCGCCGCCGGGCGGCCCCTGCTCGGCATCTGTGGAGGCTTCCAGATGCTCGGCCGCCGCATCCACGACCCGGTGGAGAGCGGGCAGGGCAGCGTAGGCGGCCTGGGGTTGTTGCCGGTCGAGGTGACCTTCGACCGAAGCAAGACGGTCCGGCAGTCGGCCGGCACCGGGTGGGACGGCATTCCGGTCCGCGGCTACGAGATCCACCACGGGTACGTCTCGGCCACCGACCCTGAGCTCGCCGCGCTCTTCACGTACGCCGACGGCACCGGTGAGGGCGCGATCGCCGGGGCGGTGTACGGCACCCACTGGCATGGCGCGTTCGAGTCGGACGGGTTCCGCCGCCGTTTCCTGACCGAGGTGGCCCGCCAAGCGGGGCGACACGGGTTCCGGGCGGACCCGGACACCTCCTTCGCCGGCGCCCGCGAACGTTCCCTGAACCTGCTCGGGGATCTGGTCGAGGAGCACCTGGACACCGCCGCACTGTGGCGGCTGATCGAAACCGGACCGCCGCCCGGCCTGCCGTTCATCCCGCCGGGCGCACCCGACGGGGACCCGGCGACCTGACGGGCAGCCGGCTGACGGGGGCCGCCGGGCGGGCAGCCGCCTGACGGGCGCCGGCTGGCTAACGGGAGCCGGCCGTCTGCTGGGCACCCGCTGGCTAACGGGAGCCGGCCGTCTGCTGGGCACCCGCTGGCTAACGGGGAGGCGGTCCCGGTGTCAGTCGCGGATGTCGGCGGGCCGGTCAGAGAGTGGGAGTCCCGCCTCCCGCCAGGCCTGTACCCCTCCGATGATGTCGGTGGCGCGACGTAGGCCCAACGCGCGTAGGCCCGCCACCGCCAGGCTGGAGCTGTAGCCCTCCCGGCACGCCACCACGACCTCCCGGTCGTACCGGGTGGCCTCCGGGATCCGCCAGGTACTGGCCGGGTCCAGCCGCCACTCCAGCACCGCCCGTTCGATGACGATCGCACCGGGCAGCTCACCCTGCTCCGCCCGCTGCCGTTCGGTGCGGGTGTCGATCAGCAACGCCCCGGCGCGGATCGCCTCGACGGCCTGGTGCGGGGTCAGCCGGCGCACTCCGGCGCGGGCCTGCTCCAACAGGGCGTCAACGCCTGGACTCATCACGCTGTGGGACACCAGCCGATCATGCCGCCCGCGCCCGGCCACGCGCGGTCGAACGGCGTCGGCCAGCGGCACGACCGCCCGAACGGGCGACGGACCGAGGTGGCGCGGCTCCGCCGCCGGATACGGTCAGGCCGTGGCGGTAGCGGTGATGGAGTCATACGCCCGGCTGGCAGAGCGGGTGTGTGCGGCGCCGGCGCGGTTGGGAAAGACCCGGCTGGTGGCGGTGGATGGACCCAGCGGCGCGGGCAAGAGCTGGTTCACGGGGCGGCTCGCCGATGCGCTCGCCGCCGGGCCTGGTCGGGCCCGCCCGGTGGTGATACACACCGACGACCTGCTCGACGGCTGGACTGATCAGCTCACCTTCTGGTCCCGGCTGGAGGAGTGGGTGCTGGCGCCGGTGCGGGCGGGGCGGGCGGGGGAGTACCGGCGGTTCAGCTGGGTCCGGCGGTCGTTCCTGCCCCGCCCGGTGCCGGTGCCGGTGTCGCCGGTCCTGCTGCTGGAAGGGGTGAGTGCGGCGCGTGCCGCGGTGGCACCGGAGTTGAGCCTCGCCGTGTTCGTGACCGCCCCGGCGCAGCTGCGGCTCACCCGCGCGGTGACCCGGGATGGCCCGGGGATTCTGCCGGAGCTGCGTCGCTGGCACGCGGGCGAGCGGGCCCACTTCGCCGCCGACGGCACCTGCGGACGGGCGGACCTGGTGGTGGACGGCGCGCCGGTGTTGCCCCACGACCGCGCCCGGTACTACCTGCGGCGAGGCCGGTCGGTAAGGCCGGCATACGATGCCGGTCATGACAACACCGATCATGTCCGAGTCTGACCTGCGGGCCGCGCTCGAGCGGGAGCTGCCCGGCGTCCGGGCGGACCTCGAGCGCCTCGTCCGGATCCCGAGTATCGCGTTCGACGGCTTCGACCACACTCACGTGGAGCGTTCCGCGGCAGCGGTCGCGGAGTTGCTGCGGGACTGCGGCCTTGAGGTGCGGCTGGCCCGGTCTGGCGGGCAGCCGGCCGTGATCGGGACGAAGGCGGCGCCGCCCGGTGCCCCGACCGTGCTGCTCTACGCCCACCACGACGTCCAGCCGGTCGGTGACCGGTCGTTGTGGGAGTCGGACCCGTTCGAGCCGGTGGAGCGGGACGGCCGCCTCTACGGCCGTGGCGCCGCCGACGACAAGGCGGGCATCATGGCGCACATCGCGGCGCTGCGGGCATTCGGTGACTCGCTGCCGGTGGGCGTCGTGCTGTTCATCGAGGGTGAGGAGGAGTACGGCTCTGACTCGCTGGAAGGGCTGCTCACCGAGTACCGGGACGAGATCGCCTCGGATGTCATCGTGATCGCCGACTCCACCAACTGGGACATCGGTGTGCCGGCGCTGACCACGTCGCTGCGCGGGATCGTGAACTGCTTCGTCGAGGTCCGCACGCTGGAGCACGCCGTACACAGCGGCATGTACGGCGGCCCGGTGCCGGACGGGCTGACGGCGCTGGCCCGGCTGCTCGCCACCCTGCACGACGACGCTGGGAACGTGGCCGTGGACGGGTTGGTCAGCCGCGGCGGTGCGGCGGTGGACTA
Source organism: Salinispora sp. H7-4 (assembly GCF_013416675.1). Lineage (NCBI taxonomy): Bacteria > Bacillati > Actinomycetota > Actinomycetes > Micromonosporales > Micromonosporaceae > Salinispora > Salinispora sp. H7-4. Next base: position 133,209 of record NZ_JABZED010000003.1, on the reverse strand, counting down.
TCCGGAGGACCGCTTCCGCGCCGAGGCGGGGCTGGCGCAGGGCGTGCAGTTCATCGGCACCGATCAGATCACGGACCGGCTCTGGACCAAGCCGGCCCTGGCGGTACTCGGCATCGACGCCCCGGCCACCGGGGAGGCGCCGAACGCCCTGGTCCCGGCCGCGAAGGCCAAGCTGAGTCTGCGACTGGCACCGGGTGATGACCCCAAGCGGGCGTACGCGGCGCTTCGCGCGCACCTGAGCAAGAACGCTCCGTGGGGCGCGCAGGTGTCGGTCACCCTGGAGCACGACGGCGACCCGAGCCGCATCGACGCCTCCGGCCCGATGTTTGACGCGGCTCGCTCCGCGTTCCGTACCGCCTGGGATGGCACCGACCCGGTGGATATCGGGGTCGGTGGTTCGATCCCGTTCATCGCCACGTTCCAGGAGATGTTCCCGCAGGCCGCGATCCTGGTGACCGGGGTGGAAGATCCGTACGCCCAGGCGCACGGCCCGAACGAGAGCCTGCACCTGGGGGAGTTCGCCCGGGTGTGCCTGGCCGAGGCGCTGTTGCTGCGTAACGTGGCCACCGCCGGGCGGGACTGAGCCCCAGCACGGTCTGCGGGCGGGGCGCGTCGGCGGTGGGTGGATCCCGTCGGCGTGTTCCCGGCCGTCGTGAGTGTCGGAATCATAACGTCCTGTTCTGGCTGGGCGTTTCCGGCGTGTCGGTCACCGGGTTGGGATAGCCTTCGTACATGAGTACGAACGAGGTGATGGCCCGCCTGGAGGCCGCCGTCAGTGCTTTGGGAGATGTTGACGTCTCCGCGTGGTCCGATGAGTCACTCAAGGAGCGGCTCGGTCAGCTCTCTGTCGCGCTGGTCGCACTCGATTCGACGCTCGCCCGGGTCGCTGACGGGGTGCGCGCCCGGGGCCTGCGCATCGAGGAGCCCGTTTCGTTCTGATGCCCGCCGGCCGGCGCCAGCCGCCCGGTGTCCGCCGGCCGGCGCGCGCCGCCCGCCGGTGCGGCGGCGCGGACGCGCACCGAGGCGGTTCCCCGGCCGTGCCAGCTTCGTACCCGATGATCAGGTCAAGGTTGCTTCGGCGGTCCGGTCGGTGGGACGTTCGCGCACCACGCCGGCCCGTCGCTGGGCCTCCCGCCGGGCGAAGTAGCCGAAGCCGAGCAGCGTCATCCCGGCGAAGATCCACCACTGTACGACGTACCCGTAGTTCTGCCAGTTGTTCGTGTAGCCGACCGGGACCGTCTTGAAGGTCGGGTCGGCGGCGGGGGTCTGCTGATCGAGCAGCACATACCCGCCGTAGATCGGGTACGGCAGCTCCCCGGCCAGTTTGGGCAGGCTGACGCGGCGGGTCTCCAGTTTGCCGTCGCGGCGGGTGACCGGGAGCGAACCGCCCTCACCGGCGCGGATGCGGCCGGTCACGGTGACCGTGCCGGCGGGGGTCGCGGGCACGGTCGGCTGGACGGTGGCGTCCCCGCCCGGTGCGGGCGGGATCCAGCCCCGGTTGACCAGCACGGCCGTGCCGTCGGTCAGCAGGAGCGGGGTCAGTACCTCGAAGCCGACCGTACGGTCCAGTGAGCGCCCCCGGACCAGGATCACGTTCGCGGCGTCGTACCGTCCGGTGGCGTTGACCTTCGTCCAGGTTCGTTCGGTGGCGGGGGCGGGCCCGACGGTGCCGGTCTCCCCGGTCGGGGCGGCTACCGCCTCGGGCAGCGGCACCGGGTCCATCTGCTGGCCGGCGTCGATCTGTTCGTTGATCGCGGTGCGATCGTGGTAACGGGCCAGTTGCCAGTCGGCGAGCAACACCATGATCACCGCCGCTACCAGGGTCAGCGCGAGCGCGCCCAGCCAGCGTGGCGTCAGCAGGAACCGGTACACGGCCATGAGGTTACCCGTAGGCGTGGCGGGTCGATCGGTGCGACCACCGGTGGCCGCTGCCCCCTGCCCAGGTAGGCGTCCAGGGTCAGCCGACGATGGCGTCCGAGGGGGGTGTGAAGTCGCGGCTCGGTTGGTCCTCAAGCGCGTCGCGCAGGGTGTTCGCGACCGCATGGATGGGAATCTGCGACTGACCGTCACCGACGGCGTTGAAGGGGTTGTCCGGGTCGGAGATGAAGCTGGCCGCGGCCAGCTCGGGCGTGAAACCGACGAACCAGGCCGACCGGGTGCTGTCGGTGGTACCGGTCTTGCCGGCCACCGGGCGGCCCACGGTGCCGCGGACACTGTCCGCCGTTGACCAGCCGCCGCAGCCGCCCCGGGCTGGGGAGTCACCGGTGGGGCACCGCGCGGCGTCGGTCGCGGCCCGGGCAGCGTCGGCGCTGACCACCTGGCGACAGCGGGGCTTGGCGACCTCCCGCTCGATCCCGCCGGCGGTACGGAAGATCGCCGGGGCGCCGTCCCGGTTGTAGATCGCCTGCACCGGGATCGCCTCGCAGTAGCGGCCCTCGGCGGCGACGGCACCGTAGGCGTTCGCCATCTCCAGCGGGGTGGCGTCGGAGACCCCCAGGGTGAAGGCACCCCAGGTCTTCGCGTTCGCCGGCGCGGCGTGGTGTCGGTCCACATCGGTGCGCCAGCGCAGCCCCAGCTGTTCGGCGAGGCGTACCGCCCGGTCTGCCCCGACCTGCTCCTCAAGCCAGACAAAGTACGTGTTGACCGATTTACCGAAGCCGGACCACATGGTCTGCACACCGGACATGGCGCCGCTCGCGTTCGACGGGGCCCAGCCGTTGTAGACCTCCGACCGGTACCGGTACGGCGCGTTGAAGGTGGTGTTCAGGGTCATACCCGAATCGAGGGCGGCGAGCAGCGGGAACATCTTGAAGGTCGATCCTGCCTGGTAGCCGGGGAGGTCACCGCCGCCAAGCAGGGGTGCGACCGTGTTCGGGTAGCTGGCCTTGACCTTCGGGCCGACCTCCGGGTTGGAGCTGAGCGGATTCCCGTCCAGGTTCAGGGAGTAGGTCCGGTTCACCGCCATGGCCTTGAGCCGCCCGGTGCCGGGCTCCGTGACCACGATGCCGTTCGCGTACGGGCTGCCGGTTCTCCCCTTCGTGCCGACGTTCTTCTCCGCCGCCTCCTGAATCTTCGGGTCCACGCTGAGCACGATCCGGTACCCGCCCCGACGCAGCTTGTCCATCCGTTCCAGGCGGTTCTCGCCGAACGCGGGCTGCGCACTCCACCAGTTCTTCACGTAGTCGCAGATGAATCCCCAGCTGTTCCACTCCTGGGGCACCGAGGCGCAGTCGTTGGACGGGTAGCTCAGGGTCAGCTCGATCGGTTCGGACCTGGCGCTGGCGGCGGCGTCCGGTGAGAGGTATCCGAGGTCGGTCATCCGGTCCAGGATGTAGTTGCGGCGGGCGGTCGCCTCCTTCTGGTCGGAGCTGGCCGGGTCGAACCGGGATGGCGACTTGACCAGCCCGGCGAGGGTGGCGGCCTCGATCACGGAGAGGTCCTTCGGGGTCTTGGAGAAGTAGATCTCGCTGGCGGCGTAGATGCCGTAGGCGCGATGCCCGAAGTACGCGGAGTTGAGGTACCGCTCCAGGATCTGCTCCTTGGTCAGCTCCTTCTCCAGGTCCATGGCCAGCCGCATTTCCCGGATCTTGCGCAGGCTGGTCTGCTGGGTCGCCTCCTGTACCTCTTTCGGGGTCGTGGCGCTGTCCCGCAGGGCCATCCGGACGTACTGCATGGTGATGGTGGAGGCGCCCTGGGAGATGCCGCTGGAGCGGGCGTTGGCCACGAAGGCGCGGGCGATGCCCTTTGGGTCGACGCCGCTGTGCTGGTAGAAGCGGGCGTCCTCGGCGGCGATGACGGCCTGCTGGATGTTCGGCGACACGTCGGCGAGCTTGGTGTACTGCCGGTACTCCTCGTAGAACATCGTCAGGACGGTCTTGCCGTCCGGCGCGTACAGGTACGAGGTCTCGGCTGGCAGGGCCGTTTTGAGGATCTTGGTTTTGTGTTCCATCGCGTGCGCCGTGACCTTGGCGCCGATGCCGGCTGCGGCGGCGATCGGGTAGGCCAGGGCGGCGATGACGATGCCGGCGATGAGCCCGGCGCGGAGAAGTGGGACGAGACGACCGGCGGCAGCAAGGGGACGGTTGCTCACAGGGACAAGTTATGACATTTCCGATTCGTACTAGAGAAATATTCATTAATCCGTCGTTCGTGATGCGGCCCACGTCGCGATGAGCTGTGCCACGCGCCCCCTTCCCGGCAGGATCGCGGTCATGCGTACGCAGTCGAGCGGGGGAGCGGCCGCGCTGCCGGACAACCTGCCGGATGCCCCGGTGGACAACCCACCGGACGTCCCGGCGGCACCGGAGCTCGACCTTGGTCACCATGGCGATGTCGAGGCCGTACCCGGTCTGGTCGACCTCGCGGTGAACGTGCGCCAGGCGTCGATGCCGGACTGGCTGGCCGACCCGATCACCGCGGCCCTCGGTGACCTGGCGCGGTATCCGGACCCGGCTGCGGCGCGGGCCGCCGTCGCTGCCCGGCACGGTCGAGAACCGGCGCAGGTGCTGCTCACCGCCGGAGCGGCCGAGGGATTCGTGCTGATCGCCCAGGCGCTGCGGGGGGTCCGCCGCCCGGTGGTGGTGCACCCGCAGTTCACCGAGCCGGAGGCGGCCCTGCGTGCGGCCGGACACCGGGTCGAACGGGTGCTGCTCGACCCCGGCGACGGCTTCCGGCTCGACCCCGCCCAGGTCCCGGCCGATGCCGACCTGGTCCTGATCGGTAACCCCACGAACCCGACCTCGGTGCTGCACCCGGCCGCCGACCTGGCCGCGCTCGCCCGGCCCGGCCGGGTGCTCGTGGTGGACGAGGCGTTCGCCGACACCACCCTCGTGCCCGGAGTAGCCGGCGAGCCGGAGTCGCTTGCGGCCCGGTCCGACCTGCCCGGCCTGCTGGTGGTGCGGAGCCTCACCAAGACGTGGGGGCTGGCCGGGCTACGCGTCGGATACCTGCTCGGTGCGGTGGAACTGCTGGACCGCCTGGCCGCCGTGCAGCCGCTGTGGCCGGTCTCCAGTCCGGCCCTCGCTGCCGCGACAGCCTGCGCCGGCCCCGAAGCGGTGCGAGCTGAACGCCAGATCGCCGCCGACCTCGCCGCCGACCGCGACCACCTCCTCGCCCGGCTGGCGGCCCTACCGGGGGTACGTGTCGTCGGCCGGCCGGCGAGCGCCTTCGTCCTCGTCCACCACCCGGGCGCCCACGCGGTACGGCGTGCCCTGCGGGAGCGAGGCTGGGCAGTACGCCGCGGCGACACCTTCCCCGGGCTGGGGCCGGACTGGCTGCGGATCGCGGTCCGCGATCCGGCGACGACCGATGCGTTTACCACCGTGCTGGCCGAGATTCTGGAGGGATGATGCTGGAGACGACGAGAGCGGCGATCGGACCGCTCGACGAACAGGCGATGGCTGCCGCCGCTGACCTGCAGCGACGGCTGACCAAACCCGCGGGCTCCCTCGGGGCGCTCGAAGTTCTCTCCATTCGGCTCGCCGGCCTGGCCGGCACCTGCCCGCCGCCGCTGCCCGAGCCGGCCGCGGTGGCGATCTTCGCCGGAGACCACGGGGTGCACGCCCAGGGTGTGACGCCCTGGCCGCAGGAGGTCACCGGGCAGATGATCGGTAACTTCCTCGCCGGCGGGGCGGTGGTCAACGCGTTCGCCCGGCAGGCCGGCGCCGCGGTCACCGTCGTGGACGTCGGGGTCGCCACGCCGCCAACGCCGGTTGCGGCCGTACCGTCCGGGTCGGGTCCGGCCGGCGGCACCGGACCCCGGCTGGTCGAGGCGAACGTCCGGCGCGGTACCCGGGATCTGGCCGTCACCGCCGCCCTCACCCGGGAGGAGGCCCGGGCCGCGGTGGAGACGGGCATTCGGGTCGCCGGCGAACTCATCGATGCCGGCGCCGCCATCCTGCTCACCGGGGATATGGGTATCGGCAACACCACGCCGGCCGCCGCGCTGATCGCGGTCTTCGCCGAGGCGGACCCCGCCACGGTGACCGGTCGGGGCACCGGAGTGGACGATCCGACGTACCAGCGCAAGATCGAGGTGGTCCAGGCGGCGCTGCGCCGGCATCAGCCGGACCCGACGGACCCACTGGGTGTGCTCGCCGCGGTCGGTGGCCTGGAACACGCGGCCCTGGCCGGGCTGATTCTGGGCGCTGCCGCCCGCCGGGTGCCGGTGCTGCTCGACGGCGTCATCGCCGACTCCGCCGCGCTGGCCGCCGCAGCCTTCGCCCCGGCCGCCACCGGCGCGATGGTGGCCGGCCACCGATCGGTCGAGCCGGGGGCCACGGTGGCGTTGCGCCGGCTGGGGCTGACCCCCCTGGTCGACCTCGGGCTGCGCCTCGGCGAGGGCACCGGGGCGCTGCTGGCCCTGCCGGTGGTCACGGGTGCCGTCCGCGTGCTGCACGAGGTCGCCACGTTCGACTCGGCGGGGGTGGCGCAGAAATGAGTGCACTGCCCGTCCGACCGGCCGGGACGGCAGCGTGAGCGGCAGTCCGTACCCGCTCGGTCTGCGGCTGGCCGGCCGACGGGTGGTCGTGGTCGGTGGCGGAGTGGTGGCCACCCGCCGGGTGCCGGCGTTGCTCGACGCGGGCGCGGACGTCCTCCTGGTCGCGCCGGAGCTGACCCCGGCGCTGCGCGCCCACGCCGACGCCGGGCGGCTGCGCTGGCAGCGGCGGCGGTTCGCCGCGGACGACCTCGACGGCGCCTGGCTGGTGCAGGTCGCGGTAGATGACCCGACCGCCGCCGCCGCGGTCAGCGCGGTGGCCGACGAGCGGCGGATCTTCTGCGTTCGGGCCGATGATCGCGCCGCCGCCACCGCGTGGACGCCGGCGGTGACCCGGCAGGGCCCGGTGACGGTGGCGGTTCTCGGCGGTGGTGACCCCCGCCGGGCGATGGCCGTCCGGGACGCCGTCCGGGATCTGCTCGCCGCCGGACCGGGTCGGCTGGCCCCGCCGCCGGCCGAGGTCGGCGCCGGCGGTGCTCCCGGGCCGGTGGGCGTCGATCGCTGGCCGGCTTCGCCGCACCCAACCCGCCGCGGTGGACAGGTCGCCCTGGTCGGCGCGGGCCCGGGTGACCCGGAGCTGATCACTGTCAAGGGGCGGCGGCTCCTCGCCGAGGCGGAGGTGGTGGTCACCGACCGGCTCGTGCCCGGGCTGCTCCTGGACGAGTTGGGCCCCGAGGTCGAGCTGGTGGACGCCGCCAAGATCCCCTACGGCCCGGCCTGCACCCAGGAGGAGATCAACCGGATCCTGGTGGACCGGGCCCGGGCTGGCAGGGCCGTGGTCCGGCTCAAGGGAGGCGACCCGTACGTCTTCGGTCGCGGCGGCGAGGAGCTGCTGGCCTGCGCCGGTGCGGGCGTACCGGTGACGGTGGTACCCGGAGTGACCAGCGCCATCGCCGCCGCGGCCGGCGCCGGTGTCCCGGTGACCCACCGGGCGGTCGCGCACGAGTTCACCGTGGTCTCAGGGCACCTTCCGCCGGACTCGCCCGCCTCCATGGTGCGGTGGGAGCACCTTGCCGGGCTGCGTGGCACGTTGGTGATTCTGATGGGACTGAAGAATCTGGCGGCGATCTCCGCGACATTGGTCGCCCACGGCCGCCCGGCCCAGACCCCGGCCGTGGTCGTACAGGAGGGCACGACCGGTGCCCAACGTACGATCCGCTCAACGCTGGGCGTGGTGGCGGCCGACGTGGCTGCGGCGGGCCTCCGCCCCCCGGCGGTCGTGGTCGTCGGCGACGTGGTCGGGGCGCTGGACTTCTGAGGGGCGCCCCGACGCTCGTGGTGGCCGCGCCGTGCTCGTGGTGGCCGCCCGATGCGGGCTGCCAGCACGAGGAGAGTCGGCCGGCAGCCGGCGCGCGCCGGCTGCCGGGCCGCGGCTCACTGCTTGAGCATGTTGTCCAACAGCAGGGCGCAGCGGATCACGCCGAGGTGGCTGTAGGCCTGTGGATGGTTGCCCAGCCCGCGCTCGGTCAGCGGGTCGTACTGCTCGGGCAGCAGCCCGGTCGGCCCCGCGGTGTCGATCATCTGGGTGAACAGCTCCTCCGCGTCGCCCCGGCGGCCCGTACGCAGGTACGCCTCGATCAGCCACGAGGTGCAGATGTGGAAACCGCCCTCCCGACCGGGTAGGCCGTCCTCCCAGTGGTAGCGGTAGACCACCGGGCCGCTGCGCAGATCTGCCTCGATCTTGAGGACGGTGGAGACGAAGCGGGGGTCGTCCCCGGGGAGCAGGCCGGAGAGGCCGATCCAGAGCGAGGAGGCGTCACTGTCCTCGTGCCCGTACGCGACGCTGTACGCCTCGGCCTGCTCGTGCCAGCCGAACTCGAGCACGTTGGCGCCGATCCGGTCGCGTAGCTCCATCCACTCGGGCTGCTCCGCACCGCCGTGCTTGCGGACCACGTGCAGTGCCCGGTCGACGGTCAGCCAGCACATCACCTTCGAGAAGATGTGGTGTCGGGGCGCCAGCCGCGCCTCCCAGATGCCGTGGTCCGGCTCGTGCCAGCGGCGGCGGACCGCCTCCACCATGTTCTCCAGGACCCGCCACTCGTCGTCCCGGACGGAGCCGCGAGCGTCGGCCACCGCCGCGATCAGGTCGGCGATCGGACCGAAGACGTCGAGTTGGAGCTGGTGGTTGGCGAGGTTGCCAACCCGTACGGGTCGGGAGCCGGCGTAGCCGGGCAGGGTGTCGATGACCGCCTCGGCGCCCAACTCGTAACCGTCAACCGTGTAGAGCGGGTGTAGCCGTTCGGGGTGCCCGCCGGTACGGTCAACGACTCCGTCGATCCAGCGCAGCAGCGCCTCGGCCTCCCCGGTGGAGCCGAGGTCAACCAGAGCGCGGGCGGTCAGCGCCGCGTCGCGGAGCCAGCAGTAGCGGTAGTCCCAGTTGCGGACGCCGCCCAACTCCTCGGGGAGGGAGGTGGTCGCGGCGGCCAGGATCGAGCCGCTCGGCTGGTGGCACAGCCCGCGGAGGGTGAGCGCGCTGCGGGCGACCAGGTCCCGGCCGGTGGTCGGCAACCGCAGCGTGGCGACCCAGTCCTTCCAGGGCTGCTCCGCCGCGGCCTGCCGTTCGTGGATCGGCTGCCGGTGGTGTTCCAGGCTGTGGGTGCCGAAGCGCATCTCCAACACGACCGGCCCGCCCGCGGCGGAGAGGTCGACGGTGGCCTTCGCCGTCTCGTACACGCCGTCGCCGACCACCTCCCAGGTGACGCCGGGAGAGTAGAGCGCGACCGGGTGGTTGGAGCCGAGCACCAGCAGCCCGTCGTCGAGCGGTTGGAGCTGGACGGCGACCTGGCCGAACTCGGGCCGGGGGGCGAACTCCAGCTGCGCCCGGCCGCGTCCGGTGAGCACCCGGACCAGGGCCGAGTCGGCACTGACGATCGCCGGCCCGTCCGGTGTGGTCTCGGTGTCCGGGGTGTCCAGCCAGTCGGTCACGGTCAGGCCGGACCACCGGGTCTCCACGGTCATCGTGTTGGAGCGGTAGCGCTGGCCGAGTGGGATACCACCACGCTCCGGTACGACGCTGAAGTAGCCGGCGGGGCTGCCGCCGACCAGGTCGGCGAAGATCGCGGCGGAGTCGGGCTTGGGGTTACACAGCCAGGTGACCTTGGCTTCGGGGGTGAGGAGCGCGACCGTCCGGCCGTTGGCCAGCATCGAGTGCCGCTCGATCGGCACCGCCCGCTCGCCGAAGAGCCAGTTCCGGCGGGTTTCCAGCAGCAGGCCGAGGGCGCGGGCGGCCACGATCGGCTCGGCTACCCGATACTGCGCCCTGGTCTCGCCGGGCCCGATCTTGATGCCGACATCGGGCCCGTGCAGGTTGCCGAAGGCGTTCTCGTCGGTGACATCATCGCCGATGAACAGCACCGCGCTGGCGGAGAGCTGGGTACGCAGTTGGTCAACGGCGGTGCCTTTGTGGGTGGCGACCACCGACAGCTCGATGACCTCCTTGCCCTGGGTGACGGTGACGTCGTCCCAGGTCGCGGGGCCGTTGCGGACTGCCTCGACGGCTGCGGCGGCGATCTGCGGATCAATCCCACGGGTGTGTACGGCGACACTGGCCGGCTTGCGCTCCAGCCGAACTCCGGGGTGGGTGGCGACAATCTCGCGCAGCGCGTCCCGGAGCCGGGTGCGGACGGCGACCAGCTCGGGGGAGAGCCGTTCGACGAAACCGATGTCGAACTCGGAACCGTGGCTGCCGACGAGGTGGACCTCGCTGGGCAGCCGGGACAGGGCGGCCAGGTCCCGCAGCGCCCGCCCGGAGACGACCGCCACGTTGGTCTGCGGTAGCGAGGCGAGCGCCCGCACCGCAGCGGCCGCCTCCGGTAGCGGTACGGCCCGGCTCGGGTCCTCGACGATCGGGGCGAGGGTGCCGTCGTAGTCACAGGCGATCAGCAGCTGGGGGACGCGGGCGATGCGACCGATCGCGGTGCGCAGGTCCTGCCCCAGGCCGCCGCCGGCCGGGTTGCCGAGTGTGGTGCCGGTGCTCACGAGGCATCCGGTCCCGGTACGCCGAGTTCGGTGAGGAAGGACCTCGCCCAGTGCCCCACGTCGTGGGTGCGCAGATGACGTTGCATTGTCCGCATGCGGCGACGCGCCTCCGGCTTCTCCACGTGCACGGCCCGCAGCAGGGCCTCCTTGACCGCGTCCGGGTCGTGCGGGTTACACAGGAACGATTGGCGCAGCTCGGTGGCGGCGCCAGCGAATTCACTCAGCACCAGCGCGCCACCCCGGTCGGCGCGCGCTGCTACGTACTCCTTGGCCACCAGATTCATTCCGTCTCGCAGCGGGGTCACCATCATCACGTCGGCGGCGACGTACATCGCGGCCAGTTCGGTGCGACTGTACGACTGGTGCAGATAATGCACCGCCGGTACCCCAACCCGGCCAAATTCGCCATTTATCCGACCAACCTCGCGCTCCACCTTGACGCGAAGTGCCTGGTAGTGCTCCACCCGTTCCCGGCTCGGCGTCGCCACCTGCACCATAACCGCGTCCGGAACTGTCAACTTTCCGTCAGAGAGCAGCTCGCGGAAGGCCTTGAGTCGTAACTCGATGCCCTTGGTGTAGTCGAGCCGGTCAACGCCCAGGATGATCGTGCGTGGGTTTCCCAACTCCGCGCGGATCTCCTCCGCCCGCGCCCGGATCGTCGGATCCACCGCGAGTCGCTCCATCTCCTGGGTGTCGATGGAGATGGGGAACGCGCCCGCCTTCACCCGGCGGCCGTCGACCTGGATCATCTGCCCCTCGTAGCGCAGCCCGAGCAGGTGCCGGGCCAGTCGGACGAAGTTCTGCGCCGCGAGCCGCTGCTGGAAGCCCACCAGGTCGGAGCCGAGTAGCCCGCGGAGGATCTCGGTGCGGAACGGCATCTGCATGAACAGCTCGATCGGCGGGAACGGGATGTGCAGGAAGAAGCCGATCCGTAGGTCGGGGCGGAGCTCGCGGAGCATCGCCGGCACCAGCTGGAGTTGGTAGTCCTGCACCCAGACCGTGGCACCCTCCGCAGCGACATCCGATGCCGCCTCCGCGAAGCGGGCGTTCACCAGCCGGTAGGTCTCCCGCCAGCGGCGTTTGTAAACCGGGGTCTCGACCGCGTCGTGGTACAGCGGCCAGATCATGGCGTTGGACTGCCCCTCGTAGTAGCGCTCCAACTCCTCCGTGCTCAACGGCACCGGATGTAGCCGGATGCCCTCCAGGTCGAACGGCTCCGGCGCGGCCCCCTTACCGCCGGCCCAGCCCACCCAGGTGCCGTGGTGCTCGGCGAGGACAGGATGCAGTGCGGTCACGAGCCCACCCGGGCTGCGTCGCCACTGCCGTCCCTCGGGTGTGCTCACCTCGTCTACGGGCAGTCGATTGGCCACTACGACAAAGGAGCTGCGGACGGTCACGTTGGGCCACCTCCGGGTGCTGACGAATCCCCCGCGTCGAGCGTACTGAGCGTAGCCGCGGCGTCTGGTGTACCGTGCCGGACTTAGCCCACCCGCTCACCGGCCCCGAATCCCAAACGTGATCTTGTCGACAATTCTGGGGTTCTGCCGCGGCGGTCAGGTCGGGTCGCCGGCCCGGCGGGGTGATGTGGGCGCAGCCAGGGTGACCTGTCAGGATTGACGGCGGGCCGGCGTGATCGGCCCGCCGACGGGCGACCTCGGCTCCGCATCCGCGGCGGCCCCGCCCGCGTTTAGACCACACCCGTTGATCGATGGAGGGTAGCCCGCACCGTGGCCCAGTACATCTACGTCCTGGAAAAGGCGCGCAAGGCGCATGGCGACAAGGTCGTGCTCGACAACGTGACGCTGAGCTTCCTGCCGGGTGCCAAGATCGGTGTGGTCGGCCCGAACGGCGCCGGCAAGTCCAGCCTGCTGAAGATCATGGCGGGGCTGGACCGGCCGAGTAACGGCGAGGCCCGGCTGATGCCCGGCTACACCGTCGGCATGCTGGCGCAGGAGCCACCGCTCAACGACGCGAAGACGGTCCTCGGCAACGTCGAGGAGGCGGTCGCCGAGACCAAGGCCAAGCTGGAGCGGTTCAACAAGATCGCCGAGCAGATGGCCACCGACTACTCCGACGAGTTGATGGCGGAGATGGGCCGTCTCCAGGAGGAGCTGGACCACGCCGACGCCTGGGACATCGACTCCAAGCTCGAACTGGCCATGGACGCGTTGCGCTGCCCGCCGCCGGACGCCGACGTGACCCAGCTTTCCGGTGGTGAGCGGCGCCGGGTCGCGCTCTGCAAGCTGCTGCTGGAGACGCCCGATCTGCTCCTGCTCGACGAGCCCACCAACCACCTCGACGCGGAGAGCGTGCAGTGGCTGGAGCAGCATCTGGCCAAGTACGCCGGCACCGTCATCGCGATCACGCACGACCGCTACTTCCTGGACAACGTGGCCGGCTGGATCCTGGAGTTGGACCGGGGCCGGGCCGTCGGCTACGAGGGCAACTACTCCACCTACCTGGAAAAGAAGGCGGCCCGGCTGGCGGTCGAGGGCCGGCGGGACGCCAAGATGAAGAAGCGGCTCTCCGACGAATTGGAGTGGGTCCGCTCGAACGCCAAGGCGCGCCAGACCAAGTCCAAGGCCCGTCTCGACCGGTACGACGAGATGGCCGCCGAGGCGGACAAGACTCGTAAGCTGGACTTCGAAGAGATCCAGATCCCGCCGGGCCCACGGCTGGGTAGCTCCGTGATCGAGGCGCAGAACCTCACCAAGGGCTTCGGCGACCGGGTGCTGATCGACGACCTGAGCTTCTCGCTGCCGCGCAACGGCATCGTCGGCATCATCGGCCCGAACGGCGTCGGGAAGACGACCCTCTTCAAGACCATCGTCGGGCTGGAGCAGCCGACCGCGGGCAGCGTGAAGGTCGGTGACACCGTCTCCCTGTCGTACGTGGACCAGACCCGCGCGGGGCTGGCCGGGGACAAGACGGTCTGGGAGGTCGTCTCCGACGGCCTGGACCACCTGATGGTGGGCAAGGTCGAGATGCCGTCGCGGGCGTACATCGCTGCTTTCGGGTTCAAGGGGCCGGACCAGCAGAAGCCGACCAAGGTCCTCTCCGGGGGCGAGCGCAACCGGCTCAACCTGGCGTTGACGCTCAAGATCGGCGGAAACGTGATCCTGCTGGACGAGCCGACCAACGACCTGGACGTGGAGACCCTCTCCAGCCTGGAGAACGCGTTGCTGGACTTCCCCGGCTGCGCCGTGGTCATCTCCCACGACCGGATGTTCCTGGACCGGGTCGCCACGCACATCCTGGCCTGGGAGGGGGATGACCAGAACCCGGCGAGGTGGTTCTGGTTCGAGGGCAACTTCGAAGCGTACGAGAAGAACAAGATCGAGCGCCTCGGTGCCGAGGCGGCCCGGCCGCACCGGGTCACCTACCGCAAGCTCACCCGCGACTGACCCATGGCTGACCGGTTTCTCTACCACTGCACGCTCCGCTGGTCCGACCTGGACGCGTACGGGCACATCAACAACTCACGCTTCCTCACCCTCTACGAGGAGGCGCGGGTGGCCCTGATGTTCGCCGGGGGGCGGGCCTGGGGCGTCGGCTCGTTCGCCGACGGTGTGGTGATTCGGCGGCACGAGGTGGACTACCTGCGGCCGGTCGACTACGCGCTCGGCCGGGCCACCGCGGAGTCGGCGCCGACGGTCCGCATCGAGCTCTGGGTGTCGGAGATTCGGGTCGCCTCCGTTACCGTCGACTACGAGATGTACGACGGTGATGTGCTGGTCAGCCGGGCCCGGTCGGTGCTGGTGCCGTTTGATCTGAGCCGGCAGCTGCCGCGCCGCCTCTCCGCCGAGGAGCGGGCCTTCCTGTGCACCTACCTCATCCAGGAGGGGTCGGCGTGACTGAACCGGGCACCGTGGGACGGGGCGGTTATCCGCCCACGGTGCCCGGCGGGACGGGCCACGGGCTGACCGGTGTCGCTGACGCGGGCGCGTTCCTGGCCCGGCTGGTCCGGCTGGACCGGGGAGCGTTGGTGCGGTTGCGGCCTGCCAGCGGGCCGGAGCGGACCGCCCTGTGGGCGCGGTTGCCGTGGGGCGTGCTGGTGGTCCACACGGTGGCCGGCCGCGGCCCCGGTGACGCCACCGTTTCCGCCAGCGGGCTGTTGGCGGAGCTGACTGCGGGCGGCTCGGCACTGCCCGTCCGGCGGGACGCGCAGTGGCGCTGGCCGCTGCCGCCGCCCGCCAGCCGGCGGGTGGAGACGCTCCCCGCGGCCGAGCTGCGGCGGGTGGCCGAAGCCGCGGCGGCGGCCCTCCGGGATGCCGCCGCTGGGCGCGGAGTGGAGGGTAGGGCGCTCGGGGAGCGGGTGCTGCGCGATGCGCTCCTGGATCATGTGCCGGTGGTCGTCACTCCGGACGACGCTCCCACCACGCCGGTCGAGGTACCCCAGCGGTTGGTTCAGGGCTTGGTGCGGATGGGCTTTCTCGGTGCACCGGAGGCGCCCGGTGGGGTGGTGCAGGTGCGGGCGGTCGGCCAATGGGTCGGCCTGGTCGGTCCCTACGGGGCAGTATGGTTGCAGAGGGTGACAGATCTAACTGTTCGGCCTATCCTTGGTCGGCAGTCCGGATGATCCCCCCTCGTCCTTCTGTCCTAGGGAGTTCATTAGGGGGGTGCTTCTTCCCGACTGTCCGGGTACCGTCCATCCTCGGATCCAACGCAGCGTTAAGGGCTGGATCCGCTGGGGAGTGAGGTGGGTGAGCGATGCCGTGGTGGTCGTGGCGCCCCGGTCCCGCTGACAGCGGTGAGCCGGAGAGCCGGAGCAGGGCCACAGTGGAGGACACGATCCGGGTCAGCCCGCCGGCTCCCCGACAACCGGGCGACAGCTACACCGGAGTCGATCGTTCCCCGGCCGTGGACACCTCCGCCACGGTCGCACCGGTCACGCTCGGCCGGATCAGCGCCGCGCTCGACCAGCTCGACGTCCGCTTCCTGGCCGACGGCGACGGAAACCTGCTGGCGATGTGGGAGCGGCACGCGGTCCTGGTCGCGCTCGAGGGCCCGGACGACGAGATCCTGGTGCTGCGGGTTCGGCCGCATGCGACCGTCCCGCCGGATTGGGAGGATCGGGCCTATCGGGTGGTCAACGAGTGGAACCACACCCGTCGCTTCTGTAAGGCGTACATCGGAGATCCGTCCGAACGTGGCCAGCTTCCGATCTATGCCGAGCTGCAGGTGCCGTTCGCCGCTGGCGTGCACGACGCGCTCCTGGTTGAGATGATCGACTGTGGGGCGGCGGTAGCCACCAGCTTCGTCGACTGGCTGCACGACGAAGGTGCCCTGCTCTGACCCGCCCCACCCTGCTCGGACCGCCCGGGTCTGCCGGGTCATGCCGAAGCGGACGGGTCCTCCAGTGCGTTCACCATGAAGTACGCAGCCCGCTCCAGGTAGTCCCAGAGCGCGGTGGCGAGCTCCGGTGGCAGGTCCAGTCGATCCACGGCCTGCCGCATGTGCCGTAGCCAGGCGTCCCGTTCCGCCGCCCCGATCCGGAACGGTGCGTGCCGCATCCGTAGTCGCGGGTGTCCCCGCTGGGTGGAGTAGGTGTTCGGCCCGCCCCAGTACTGCATCAGGAACAGGGTGAGCCGCTCCGCGGCGGGCCCCAGATCCTCCTCTGGATACATCGGCCGCAGCAGCGGGTCGTCGGCGACGCCCGCATAGAACTCGTCCACCAACTTACGGAAGGTGGGCTCGCCGCCAACCGCAGCAAAGAAACTTGTTGTGGAGGCGGGGTTGCCGGATTTACCTGCGGGATGCACGGCTCCATCCTGCCAGGTTTCGGTGGCCGTCCACCGCCGGCCGTACGTGGGCCGGGTCACGTACCGGCTTGCCTCCGACCCGGCGCGGACACCGTGTTGCGCTGCCGTTGCTGGGCGTCCTGCCGGCCTTCGCCCGGGATGTCGACCAGCTGGTCCCCGGGGCGGTCGACAGCCGCAGATCCTGGCCGGGGGGCGGGCGGCGCCGGCGCCGGATCGGGTGTGCCAGCTCCCGAAGCCGACTCGACCGCGGCGTCAACCCTCGCCTGACTCGGCCACGACAGCGCCGCGATGGTCATCAGTAGCACCCCGGCGCTACTCCAGAGGCCGACCACGAGCGGGATGGAGAACCGTTGGGCGAGCAGCCCGGTCACCAGAACCGCCAGCCCCTGGATCACCTGCATGCCGGAGGCCATGACACCGAAGGCGCGAGCTCGGTAGCCGTCCGGCAGCGCCTGGACGAACAGGCCGTTGGCCGTTGGCAGCAGCCCGGCGACGGCGAATCCGCACCCGGCGGCCAGCAGCGCCACCACCAGTGGTGACGGGTCGAGCAGGGTGGGAACCAGAAGCAGCGGAGCGAGCACTGCCAGCGGACGCATCAGGGCGATCCGTCGGGCCGGTGCGACCAGGCGACCGACGATCAGGCCGCCGAGGATGTACCCGACGGGGACGGCGGCCATGATGATGGCCTGGGCGAGGCCTTTGTCCATGTCGTCCGCATGCTGGCCGGCCCACGCCGCCGCCAGCCCCTCCGGGACGATGGAGAAGAGCATGGCGCTGAACACGAGGATCGCGATGGCGCGTAGCACGGGTTGGCCGAAGACGATGCGGAATCCCTCGCCGGTCTCCCGCAGCAGATGGCTGCGGTGCGCAGCCTTCATCTCCGTTGGTCGGGCGACCACCCCGAGACGGATCAGCGTGGCGGAAACGGCGTAGGTCGCCGAGGTGACCAGCAGGGCGAGGGCGGGGCTGACCGCCGCGATCGCCGCGCCAGCCAGATAGCCGACCACCTGCGCTGCCTGGCCGACGCTGGCGTTGATCGACAATCCGACCACGAGGCGGTCACCGGTCAGGATCCGTGGCAGCAGCGCCGACCGGGCTGCCTGACTCGGCGGGTTGGCAAGGGTGGCGGTGAAGAGGAGCGCCAGGAGTAGCGGAGTCGGCATCCCGGGCACCGCGATGACCAGCAGCAGCACCATCCGGGTCAGGTCGCAGGTGACCATCACGGCTCGGTGGGGATGCCGTTCGGCGATGGTCGCGAGCAGTGGACCGCCGACCAACCAGGGCAGGTAGCTGATGGCGAATGCCGCCGCGGAGAGGGCTACCGACTCGGTCTCGCGATAGACCAGGAGGGTCACCGCAGCCTTCGCGAGGTAGTCACCAACCCAGGAGAGGACTCCGGCCGTCAGAACAAATCGGTACTCGCGTTGGGCGAACACCTCCCTGAAGGTGGCCGGACGGGTTGGAGAAGGTCGGCCGTTGGGCACATCGCCTCCATCGTTCCCGGATCAAGCACTGCTGATGGGCCGAGCCGGGAGGCATCGTCCGATTCGTCGATCAGCGAGGGGAATTTCCTCGCTGCCGGGGAGCTGTATCGGATTCTGCCGGATTCGTCGGCAACCAGCCAGGGCGAAATGGTTGATCGTCGGATCGCCGACTGAACGAAAAGAGGATAGTCGAAGCGGTGGTCGACCGAACGTGCCGCTTCGGTTACGGCGTGCCGCCGGCACCGCCCACCCGGGATGCCTGCGCCGGCAGGCCCGGGAACCGGGCCGCGGCGATCTTATCGGTAAAGCCAGAGTTCTCCAGTGCACCGGCCAGCCGGCGACGTAGTTCCCGGCCGACGGCGAACTGACCGTCCGCCGTCGTCTTCACCACCGTGCGGATCACCGCGCCGTCCATCGTCATCTGCTCGACACCCAGCACCTCAGGCGGTTCGATGACCTCCGCGGCCAGGTCCGGGTCCACCGCGACCGATGCGGCTGCGTCCCGGAGCACCGCTGTCGCCTCCTCGGTGCTGGCGAAGCCGATCGGCAGGTCCACCACGACCAGCGCCCAGCCCTGACTCTTGTTGCCGACCCGGATGATCTCTCCGTTGCGGATGTACCAGAGGACTCCGCGCGCGTCGCGTACCGTCGTCACCCGCAGGCCGACCGACTCCACAAAGCCCGTCGCCTCGCCGAAGTCGACCGTGTCCCCGACGCCGTACTGGTCCTCGATCAGCATGAACAGCCCGGCGATCAGGTCCTTCACCAGACTCTGCGCGCCGAAACCCAGGGCCACGCCGACGATGCCGGCGCTGGCGAGCAGTGGCGCCAGGTCGAAGCTGAATTCCTTGAGCACCATCAGCAACGCGATGCCGAAGATAAAGGCCGTGGAGAGGCTGCGTAGTACCGAGCCGATGGCCTCGGTGCGCTGTCGGCGTCGCTCCGGCACGAACTCACCCGGCTGGGTGACCGTGGTGGGGATCCGCTCTCGCAGCGGTCGCAGCATCGTGGGCATGCCCGCACTGCTGGTGCTGCGGACGAGCCGCCTGATGGCTCGGCTGATCAGCCATCGGGCCACCAGGGCCAGTATGAGAATCAGTGCGATCCGGAGTGGCTTGATCAAGATCCAGTAGCTGCCCTCGGCGAACCACACGGCGCCGGTCAGGTCGTGCAGGGCGGCGCAGAGCGGCTCCTGAAGACACTTCGCGTTGGGCTCATCGGTGGCGAGGGAGCCGGCGGTCGCGGCCGAAACAATGGAGGCATCCACCCTGCCTTCGTACCGTAGCCGGCTGCGGTCGCCGCGCGCGGCCCGCCGACGACCGCCAACAGCCTTGGCGCGCAGCGTCGGTGCGGTGACTGCGCACCGTTGCCGGGTGGCCGGGGCCGGGTCGTCGCCAGAAAGCCTCCCGCGGGGTACCCCGGATTAACGCGTGCAATCCCGAGCCTTATCAGGGACGATTGGCGCACGGACGGCGATGATCTGGCGCGACGTCTGACCGGTGGGTCGCTGCGCCCGCTTCCGTCCGGTGGTGCTAGCGAGGGGCGCTGAACCGGAGGGGTGAGCGCGATGCCTGACATACGACCCACAGTGGGCTCCGGCGCGCTGGTCCTCAACGCCACCTACGAGCCCCTGTGCGTCGTGTCGGTCCGACGTGCGGCCATCCTGGTGCTCACCGCCAAGGCTGTCTGCGTCGCCGATGGTGATGGTGTCCTGCACAGTGCCCGCAACTCGCTGCCGGTCCCCTCGGTCGTGCGGCTCACCCGCTTCGTCCGGGTGCCTTTTCGGGCTCACGTCGGGCTGTCCCGGCGGGCGATCTTCGCGCGGGACGGGTGGCGGTGCGCCTACTGCCGGGGCCCGGCGGAGACCATCGATCACGTCCTCCCGCGGAGTCGGGGTGGTCGGCACTCCTGGGAGAACGTGGTGGCGGCGTGCGGCCGGTGCAACCACACCAAGGGTGACAAGACGCCGGCCGAACTTGGCTGGCGGCTCCCCGCCACCCCGATGGCGCCGAGAGGCATCGCGTGGCGGGTCCTCGGGCACCGACCTCCCGACCCGCGTTGGGTCGACTGGCTCGACCTGCGCGAGCCCGAAGCCGCCTGAGCCGCCGCGCGAACCCGGAGCCACCGCGCGAGCCCGGAGTCGGCTGAGCCACCGCGCGAGCCCGAAGCCGCCAGAGCGGCCGCGCCGGTGGCTCAGCCGCTCCGCGCCTCGACCAGGGAGGCGAAGACCACCACATTGTCGGCGTAGCCGGTCTGGCCACCAACCCATTGGCCGCCGCAGGTCACCAGCCGTAGGTTCGGTCGGTCGAAGTCCCCGAACACCTGGTCGGTCGGGAATCGTTCCTTGGCGAACCGCTCCACCGAGTTGACCTCGAAGACCGCGACCTGCCCATCGGTCCGGTCCACCTCGACCCGGTCGCCCGCGCGGAGGTTACGTAGCCCCTGGAAGACCGCCGGGCCGGTGTCGGTGTCCACGTGCCCGACGAGGACCGCCGGACCGTACTGCCCGGGCGTGGGACCCTGGTCGTACCAGCCCGCCTCCTGGGCGCGAGCCGCGTCCGGCGCCGCGATGGTGCCGTCCGGTGCCAGCCCGACGCTGTGCACCGGGGCGGTGACGTCGATGGCATCGATCTCGACGGAGACCGGATCGCTCGCTGGTAGCACCGGGAACTTCTTCGGCGGCGGTCGCAGGCCGGCGGTGAACCGCTCCGGGAGGACGCTGATGCCGGTCACCTGTTCCACCCCGAGCATGGCGATGATCAGCATCATCAGGGCCCCGATGGCCAGTACGGGTATCCCGGGGCTGCGGGAGAACCCCAGCTGCCGCCGGGCCCGTACCCACCGCTGGCGTGGACGTGGGGGCAGTGGCTCGGTGGCCGGGTCGGTGGTGACGACGCTCGCCGCGGACGCCTGCCCGGCGGCCTGGCGTAGCCGGCGGGCGGTTCCGGCGGCCAGCCGGGCAGCGGCCGACACCGCCCGCCGGCCGCCCGCGCGGACCCGTCTGCGGCCCACCGCGCCGGCAGCATCCGCCGCCTGCGGTCGCCTCCGTCTGTCTGCTCGGGCCATGGTGGCGGTCGGGTCAGGCGCCGTTCCCGGTGCGGCGGTTGCCGAAGAAGCCGAAGCCGATGGCCAGCGCCACCGCCACCACGCCCCCGGCCAGAAGGTAGGAGCCGGTGCGACCGACGGCGGTGCCGCCGCCACCGGTCGCCGGGCCCTTCGTCGGCTGGGACATGTTGAGCACTGTCAGTGTCGTGTTGGCCGTCTTGTTGTTTTCGCAGCGCAGGTCAACCCGGTAGTCGCCGGCCTCCTTGTTGCTTGGGATGGTGGCGTGGCCGGTGAGGAAACCGTTGTCCGGTCGGAGGAAGACCTGGCCATCGAAGGCACCTGAGTGCACCGTCGCCTGACGGTTGTTGTCCCGGTCGCAGCTGGCCCGGAGATCGACACGGGTGCCCGCCTGCGCCGGATTCGGTGTGACCTCGATGAACGTGTGCTCGCCGGCGCTGGCAGGTACGCCCCCGAACAGGACGAACGCTGCCACCAGAGCCAGCAAGGCGAGTACGCGACGACCCCGCATGATTCCCCCTCCCGGTGCCGACCACCGGACCCTCCCCGGGTACCGAGGCCTGCTTTCCCCCTGGTTTCCGGGCAAACCCTCGTGGGCGCGCAGCGGCCTTCGGGGCCCGCGGCAGCGGCAGGGGCGAGGACCAGGTCCCGGCCAACCGGCGTGGCACTCAGCGGCGGCGGCGGGGCGGGGTCGGTTCGCTGTCCGCGGAGCCAGCTGGTGTGACCGGACGCCAGCCGAGTGGGGTGGAGAGCACCATCGTGCTGGACGGTTGGCCGTACGGAGCGAGTCGATCAATCACCGCCTCGAACTCCTCGATCGAGCCGGCGGTGACGGTCAGCATGCTGCACGCGTCGCCGGTGATCCGGTGGATCTGCATGATCTCCGGCCAGTCCGTGATCTCCGGGCTGTTGAGGATGCAGCGGGCTCCGTAGCAGGACATGCGGATCAACGCGACCACCGTTCGCCCGGCTCGGGCCGGATCCACGTGTGCGTGGTAGCCGGTGATGACGCCGGATTCCTCCAGCCGCCGTACCCGCTCGGCTACCGCCGGTGGGGAGAGGTGCACCCGTCGGGACAGCTCGCTGTACGACAGCCGGGCGTCGGCCTGCAGTTCACGCAGCAGGGCCCAGTCCATCTCGTCCACACTGGGGAATCTTACGTTCTCCAACCAGATCTGGGGTATTGCCTTCCGTTTGGTAGGTGAACCGCCGGGACAGCCGTTGTCTCGGCATTCCACTGGTGCCGTCCGCCGCGACATCATGACCGCTACCGCAGTACGGCCGGCTCGAGCGGAGGGAGCGGACTGGTGGAACGAACAGAGGTACGGGCGGCCACCCCGACGGAGGTACGGCCGGTAACTGCGCGGCAACGCGCTACGCGAGCGGCCCGCAACGGCGGTGAGCCGACCCTGGAGTTCACCGGGCGGATTCCGTACGACGCCTACGTGCAGGCCAGTACCCTGCACCGGCTGCAGACTCCGCTGAGTAGTGACCCGGGCGAGATGTCCTTCCTCGTGACCAGCCAGATCATGGAGCTGTACTTCAATCTGACCTGTCACGAACTGCGCGAGGCCCAGCGGCTGCTGCGGGCGGACCGGATTCCGGACACCCAGGCGCCGCTGCGTCGTGCCGCCCTGCACCTGGAAGGGCTCAACGCCGCCTGGCGGAGCCTGCGTTGGATGACTCCCGCCGACTTCAACCGGTTCCGTAATCTCCTCGGCGAGGGCTCCGGATTCCAGTCGGCGATGTACCGCCACGTCGAGCTCCTGCTCGGCTTGCGTGATCCGGCCCTGATCCGCCCGTTCCGTCGGCAGGTCGAGGTACATGCCGAACTGACCGCTGCCCTGAACGCCCCCAGCCTCTGGGACGACGTGCTCGCGCTGCTCGCCCGGCACGGTCACGACCTTCCTCCGGAGCTCCTCGGTCGGGACGTCGCCGAGGAACACCAGCCGCATCCGGCGGTGGAGGCGGCCTGGGTGCGGATCTACGCCGGCCGCCCCGACGACCAGTTTCGGCTGCTCGGCGAGGCACTGACCGAGGTGGCCGAGGGGTTCGGCGATTGGCGCTGGAACCACGTCAAGGCAGTGCAGCGGACGATGGGCGCCAAGGTCGGCAGCGGTGGCTCCGCCGGCCTGGCCTGGCTGCAGCGGAGCATGGCCCGGGTGGTCTTCCCGGAGCTGTGGTCAGCCCGGACCGAGATGTGAGCGGGAGCGGAGCGAAGGTATGCACAAGGAAGAGCTGAGCCAGGAGGAGAAGGCGGCGAACCGGTTGGACACCGCTGACCCTGGCCACCGGCACCTGTTCCACGTACCCCCCGCCGACGGTGGCCGTTTCCAGCAGGCGGCCTACCTGGCCGGGAACTCGTTGGGCCTGCAACCCCGGGCAACCAGGGACGAGTTGCTCGCCGATCTGGAGGCGTGGCGCCGGCTCGGGGTGGAGGGACACCTGGAGGCCGGTCGACCGTGGCTGCCCTACCACGAGTTGCTGACCGGGCCGACCGCCCGGCTGGTCGGCGCCCGGCCGGCGGAGGTGGTGGTGATGAACTCCCTCACCGTCAACCTGCACCTGCTGATGGTGAGCTTCTACCGGCCGACCGGCACCCGTACCAGGATTGTCATCGAGGACAGCGCCTTCCCCTCGGACAGCTATGCCGTCCGGAGCCAGGCCCGGTTCCACGGTCTCGACCCGGATACCACGGTGCTGCGCCTGGCTCCCCGTCCCGGTGAGGACACCCTGCGTACGGCCGACGTGCTTGACCTGCTCGCGGCGGAGGGGGACACGATCGCGTTGCTGCTGCTCGGCGGCGTCAACTATCTGACCGGCGAGCTGATGGAGATCCCGGAGATCACCGCCGCCGGTCGGGCGGCCGGTGCGGTGGTCGGCTGGGATCTGGCGCACGCCGCGGGAAACGTGCCACTGGCCCTGCACGGATGGGATGTCGACTTCGCGGCGTGGTGCTCCTACAAGTACCTGAACTCCGGGCCGGGCGGGCTCTCCGGGGTGTTCGTCCACGAGCGCCACCTCGCCGATCCGACGCTGCCCCGGTTCGAGGGCTGGTGGAGTACCGAGGCGGCTACCCGGTTCGAGATGTCGCCGGTTGCCCGACCGCCGGCGACGGCGGAGGCCTGGCAGGTCTCCAACCCGCCGATCTTCGCGATGGGGCCGGTACGTACGTCGCTGGAGCTCTTCGACTCGGTCGGCATGACGGCGTTGCGGGAGCGCAGTGTCCGGCTCACCGGCTATCTGGAGTGGCTGCTGGACCAGGTCACTCCGGGTCGGCCGCTGGCAGTGGTCACCCCGCGTGACCCGGCCCGCCGGGGCGCACAGCTGTCGGTGCGGATCGGCACCGGGAGCGCCGCGGATCTGGCGAAGCGGTTGCGGTTGGAGCACGGGGTTGTCGCAGATGCGCGGGAGCCAGATGTTGTCCGCTTCGCACCGGTGCCGCTTTACTCGACGTACCACGATTGCTGGCGGGTGGCCGACGCGTTGGCCGCCACGGTGGAGGTGCATTGATGAGTACAGAGCGCGCTGAGGTCGCCGTCGTCGGTGCCGGACTCTCCGGCTGCCTGCTCGCTGCCTTCCTGGCCCGGCGGGGCTATCCGGTCGCCCTCTACGAACGCCGCCCCGACCCCCGGGCCGGTCGGGTGGAGCGGGGTCGCTCCATCAACCTGGCGCTCTCCGAACGAGGGCTGGACGCGCTGCGCCGGATCGGCCTGGACGCCCGGGTGCTGGCCGACGCGTTGCCGATGCGGGGGCGGATGATTCATCCGGTGGCCGGCGAGCCACAGTTTCAGGGCTACAGCGCGGCCGGGGACCGGGCGATCAACTCGATCAGTCGGGGGGCGCTGAACAACGCCCTGCTCTCCGCGGCCGCCGCGTTGCCGGGCGTGCGGGTCGCCTTCGACCACCGGTTGGTCGACCTTGACCCAACCACCGGCGAGATGACCTTCGAGACTCCACAGGGGAAGGTCACCGATATCGCGTCGGTGGTCCTGGGCGCGGATGGCGCCGGTTCGGCGGTCCGTGGCCAGCTACTCGGCCACGGCCTGCTGCGGGAGAGTCTGGACTTTCTCGACTACGGCTACAAGGAGCTGACCATTCCGCCGGTGGGCGGGGACTTCGCGCTCGACCCGGAGGCACTGCACATCTGGCCGCGGGGCACCTCGATGATGATCGCGCTGCCAAACCCGGACCGCTCCTTCACCTGTACGCTCTTCTGGCCCACCCACGGCACCGCGAGCTTCGCCTCGCTGGGCAGCCCGGCGGCGATCGAGCAACACTTCGCGCAGCATTACCCGGACCTGCTTCCCCTCGCGCCGAACCTGGTTGACGACTATCTACACAATCCGGTCGGCATCCTCGGCACCGTCCGCTGTGACCCCTGGCAGGCGAACGGGAGAGTCGGGTTGCTCGGCGACGCGGCGCACGCCATCGTGCCGTTCTACGGTCAGGGCGCCAACTGCGCCTTCGAGGACGTGGTGGAACTGGACCGCTGCCTCGACGAGTGTGCCGACGACTGGTCCGCGGCGCTACCGCTGTTCCAACACCGTCGGCAGGTCAACGCCGAGGCGATCGCCCAGATGGCGCTGACCAACTTCGTCGAGATGCGCGACCGCGTCGCCTCGCCGCTGTTCCAGCTCAGCCGACGGGTGGAGCAGACGCTGGAGCGGGCGCTGCCCGGCCGGTACGTGTCCCGGTACGAGTTGGTCTCCTTCTCGACCACCCCGTACGCGCAGGTGCGCAGTCGAGTCCGTCGCCAGCACCAGCTGCTGGGGGTGGCGGTCGGTGGCGCGGCGGCCCTGCTGGCCGGCGTGCTCGGGGCGGCGCTCCGCCGAGGGAGGCGCGGATGACCCGGTGGGATGCGCGCCAGATGACGGGCCGGGCACCGGACGGGCCGGCCCTGCTGCCCAACTTCATCGCTGGTGAGTTCGTTGCCACTGGCCGTCGCTTCACCAAGCACAGCCCGGTCACCGGGGAGCCGCTCTTCGAGGTTGTTGCGGCGGATCAGGCCGGAGTGGACGGCGCGGTGGCCGCCGCCCGTGCCGCGCTGCGCGGCCTCTGGGGCCGGCTCGGCGAACGAGAGCGCGCCGAGGTGCTGCTCCGGGTCGCCGACGAGTTGGAGCGCCGCTTCGATGACCTGGTCACCGCCGAGGTGGCCGACACCGGCAAGCCGATCTCACAGGCCCGGACGCTGGACATCCCGCGCGGCGCGGCCAACTTCCGGGCCTTCGCCGAGATCGCCGCGACCACCCCGACCGAGTCGTTCAGTACCCGCACCCCATCCGGTGGTCGGGCGCTGAACTACGCGTTGCGCAAGCCGGTCGGCGTGGTCGCCGTGATCGTCCCGTGGAACCTGCCGTTGCTCCTGCTCACCTGGAAGGTCGCGCCCGCGTTGGCCTGCGGCAACGCGGTGGTGGTCAAGCCCAGTGAGGAGACACCCGCCTCGGCGACCCTGCTCGCCGAGGTGATGGCCGCTGCCGGCGTGCCCGAGGGCGTCTTCAACGTGGTGCACGGCTTCGGAGCCGGCTCGGCCGGGGAGTTCCTCACCCGGCACCCCGACGTCGACGCGATCACCTTCACCGGCGAGTCGACCACCGGCGGAGCCATCATGCGGGCCGCCGCCGACGGGGTGAAGGCGGTCTCCTTCGAGCTGGGTGGCAAGAACGCCGGGCTGGTCTTCGCCGACGCCGACCTGTCGGCGGCGGTGGAGGGCTCGGTGCGGTCCAGCTTCACCAACGGTGGCCAGGTCTGCCTCTGCACCGAACGCATCTACGTGCAGCGTCCGGTCTTCGCGGAGTTCACCGCCCGGCTGGCCGGGCGGGCCGCCGCGCTGCCGTACGGGTGGCCCGTTGACGAGGCCACGATGAACATGCCGCTGATCTCGCCCACCCACCGGAAGAAGGTGCTCGGCCACTACGAGCTGGCCCGCGCCGACGGGGCGGAGGTCCTCGCCGGCGGGAGTACGCCCCGCTTCGGCGACGCCCGCGACGGCGGCGCGTACATCCAACCGACGGTGCTCACCGGGCTCGGCCCGGATGCGCGGACCAACCGGGAGGAGATCTTCGGCCCGGTCGTGCACGTGGCGCCCTTCGACGACGAGGAGGAGGCGTACGCGTTGGCCAACGGCACCGAGTACGGCCTGGCGGCGGCGGTGTGGACCCGGGACGTGGGCCGGGCCCACCGGGCCGGTGTCCGGTTGGACGCGGGGATCGTCTGGGTCAACACCTGGTATCTGCGTGATCTGCGTACCCCGTTCGGCGGGGTGAAGGCCTCCGGCGTCGGCCGGGAGGGCGGCATTCACTCGCTGGGTTTCTATTCCGAGCTCACCAACGTCTGTGTGGACCTGACATGACTGTCGACTGCGAGACCGCCGCCCGGGAGCTCATCGAGGCTCGGGAGAGCGGCAAACCCTGCCCACCGCTGCGCGGGCGGCTCATCCCGGACGGCGACATTGACTCGGCGTACCTCGTGCAACAGGCGCAGGTGCGCCAGTGGCTGCGGCAGGGGCACCGGCGGGTGGGCGCGAAGATTGGTCTGACCTCTGCAGCGGTGCAGGAGAGCCTCGGCGTCTACCAGCCGGATTTCGGGGTGCTGACCGAGGTCACGGCGGTGCCCGACGGGGTGGAGGTGCCGCCTGGTCGGCTGCTCCAGCCCCGGGTGGAGGCCGAGATCGCGTTCGTACTCGGCGCGGACCTGCCGGACGAGCGGATCACCACCGCCGACCTGACCCGGGCGGTAGATCACCTGTTACCGGCGATCGAGATTGTGGACTCCCGGATCGCCGGCTGGGATATTGCCATCGTGGACACCATCGCGGACAACGCCTCCAGCGGGCTGTTCGTGCTGGGTACCACACCCCGCCGGCTCGCCGATGTGGATCTGCGGCTCGCCGGCATGGTGCTGGAGCAGGCCGGTGAGCCGGTCTCGGTCGGTGCCGCGGCGGCCTGCCTCGGCAACCCGCTGCACGCGCTGGCCTGGCTGGCCCGGACCCTCGCCCGCTCCGGCGATCCGCTGCGGGCGGGCGACGTGGTGCTCTCCGGGGCGCTCGGCCCGCTGGTGCCGGCGACGCCCGGCGCCGCATATGAGGCGCGGATTTCCGGCCTCGGATCGGTACGTACCTGCTTCGCGAAGGAGGTCGAGGAATGAGCGTCGGGGTGGCAGTGCTCGGTTCCGGGAATATCGGGACCGACTTGATGATCAAAGTTTTGCGGCTCAGCGACAGTCTGCAGATGGTCGCCATGGCGGGCATCGACCCGGACTCCGACGGGCTGGCTCGGGCCCGGCGACTCGGCGTCACCACCACCGCCGAGGGGGTGGCGGGGCTCGTGGCGCTACCCGAGTTCGCCAATGTGGCGCTGGTCTTCGACGCCACCTCCGCCGGTGCGCACCGACACCACGACGCCGTGCTGCGCGCCCACGGTCGGACCGTGGTCGACCTGACCCCCGCCGCGGTCGGGCCGTACGTGGTACCCCCGGTCAACCTGGACGAACACCTGCAGGAAGCCAACGTCAACATGGTCACCTGCGGCGGACAGGCGACCGTGCCGATCGTCGCCGCCGTCGCCCGGGTCACCCCGGTCGCGTACGGGGAGATCGTCGCCTCGATCTCCGCGAAGTCGGCCGGGCCGGGCACCCGGGCCAACATCGACGAGTTCACCGATACCACCGCCCGGGCGATCGAGGTGGTTGGCGGTGCCGAGTTGGGCAAGGCCATCATCGTGCTCAACCCGGCTGACCCGCCGCTGCTGATGCGGGACACCGTGTACTGCCTCTGCCCGGAACCGGACGCGGACCGCGCCGCGATCGCCACCGCCATCGCCGACATGGTCCGGGACGTACAGGAGTACGTCCCCGGCTACCGCCTGAAGCAGGATGTGCAGTTCGACCGGGTGGACAGCTACCTACCGGCGCTTGGTCGGCGCCTCACCGCCCTGCAGGTCTCGACGTTCCTGGAGGTCTCCGGGGCCGGGCACTACCTGCCCACGTACGCGGGCAACCTGGACATCATGACCTCGGCCGCGTTGCGTACCGCGGAGCGGCTGATCGCCCGGCGGGCGGTGCCGGCATGACCCAGCTCTACCTCCAGGATGTGACGCTGCGGGACGGGATGCACGCCATCGCGCACCGCTACACCGTTGACCAGGTGCGGACGATCGCCGCCGCGCTCGACGCCGCCGGAATCGCGGCGATCGAGGTGGCGCACGGCGACGGGCTGGCCGGGTCGAGTGTCAACTACGGGCATGGTGCGGCGAGCGACGCGGAGTGGATCGCGGCGGCGGCCGAGGTGCTGACCTCGGCGCGGCTGACCACGCTGCTGGTGCCCGGAATCGGCACCATCGCCGACCTGAGGGCGGCGCGGGACCTCGGCGTCACCAGCGTGCGGATCGCCACCCACTGCACCGAGGCCGACATCTCCGCCCAGCACATCGGTTGGGCCCGGGAGAACGGGATGGACGTCTCCGGGTTCCTGATGATGGCCCACATGAACGACCCGGCCGCGTTGGCGGGGCAAGCCAAGCTGATGGAGTCGTACGGGGCGCACTGCGTCTACGTCACCGACTCCGGCGGTCGGCTGCTGATGTCCGACGTGGCCGAGCGAGTCGACGCCTACCGTCAGGTGCTCGAACCGGAGACGCAGATCGGCATCCACGCCCACCACAACCTCTCGCTCGGGGTGGCGAACAGTGTGGTCGCGGTGGAGCACGGCCGGGTCCTCGGGGATGGGCCGCTGGACGCGCCGGCCGGCCGAACCGTCCGGGTCGACGCCTCCCTCGCCGGGCAGGGTGCGGGCGCGGGCAACGCGCCGCTGGAGGTCTTCGTCGCGGTCGCCGAGTTGCACGGTTGGGAGCACGGCTGCGATGTCTTCGCGTTGATGGACGCGGCCGAGGACGTGGTCCGGCCGTTGCAGGACCGACCGGTACGGGTGGACCGGGAGACGCTCTCGCTGGGCTATGCCGGCGTCTACTCCAGCTTCCTTCGGCACGCCGAGCGGGCGTCCGAACGCTACGGCGTGGACGTCCGCTCGATCCTGGTCGAGCTGGGCCGGCGCCAGATGGTCGGCGGCCAGGAGGACATGATCGTGGATGTGGCGCTGGACCTGGCCGGCAAGGAGGAGACGTGATCGGAGCAGATATCGCCGGGATCGCCGGTCAACTGGCCGCGGCGGCCGACCGGGGTACGGCGATCGGCCAACTCGCCGCCGAGACCGGGCTCGACGTCGACGCCGCGTACGCGGTGCAGGCCGAGTTGGTGCGGCGCCGGCTGGACCGGGGTGAACAGCTGGTGGGCCTCAAGATGGGGCTGACCAGTAAGGCGAAGATGGCCCAGGTCGGTGTGGACGAGGTGATCTGGGGCCGGCTCACCGACCGGATGCGGGTCGCCGACGGCGGGACCGTCTCGGTCGGAGACTTCATCCATCCCCGGGTGGAGCCGGAGGTGGCCTTTCTGCTGGACCGGCAG
This sequence comes from Salinispora sp. H7-4, assembly GCF_013416675.1. Lineage (NCBI taxonomy): Bacteria > Bacillati > Actinomycetota > Actinomycetes > Micromonosporales > Micromonosporaceae > Salinispora > Salinispora sp. H7-4. Next base: position 102,967 of record NZ_JABZED010000003.1, on the reverse strand, counting down.
CCCGAGCCGGGCGAGCCGGTCGCGGAGTTCGCCACCGCGGTCCGCGCGGTCGCCCCGGCCATCGAGCTGATTGACTCCCGGTACGCGGACTTCACCTTCTCCCTGCCGGACGTCATCGCCGACAACACGTCGGCGGGGGCCTTCGTGGTGGGGCCGTGGTGCCCGGTTCCGGACGGCCTGGACAACCTTGGCGTGCTGCTGGAGATCGATGGCCAGGTCGCCCAGGTGGGGTCGACCGCGGCGATCCTGGGTGACCCGCGTCGCGCCTTCGACGAGGGGGTCCGGCTCGCCGGCCAAAATGGGGTTCGGCTCCACCAGGGCTGGGTCTTCCTGGCCGGTGCCGCGACGGCCGCCGTCGCGCTGCGACCTGGCGCGCACGTCCGTGCGGTGGTGGAGAAGCTCGGCGTCGCGTCGCTGCGGGCGGCGGCGTGACCGGCGGGGCGCCGCCGGTGCTGGACCCCGGTGGACGGGCAGCCGCCCGGGTCGTGGCCGGGAAGGCTGTGCCGCGTGGGGCCTTCCCGCACGTCAAGGTGGCCGGCGGCTTCATCTTCGTCTCCGGCACCTCCTCCCGCCGCCCGGACAACACCTTCGCGGGTGTCGCCGTTGACGAGTTCGGCACCACCAACCTCGACATCCGGGCCCAGACCCGGGCGGTGATCGCGAACATCCGGGATCTGCTCGAGCCGGTCGGTGCCGGGTTGGCCGACCTGGTGCAGGTGACCAGCTATCTGGTCAACATGAACGACTTCGGTGGCTACAACGAGGTGTGGGCGGAGTTCTTCGACGCGGGCGGGCCGACCCGGACCACGGTGGCGGTCCACCAGCTACCGCACCCGCACCTGTTGATCGAAATGCAGGCCGTTGCCCTGCGCCCCGAAGGAGGTCCGTTGTGAGCGAGATCGCCGCGCCGTTCAGCTTCCCCGGCTGGATCGTGGACAACCAGCACCTGCTGCAGCCACCGGTGGGCAACAAGGAACTACTCCCCGGCAGTTCCGACTTCATCGTCATGGTCGTCGGTGGGCCGAACCAGCGCACCGACTATCACGTCGAACCGTACGAGGAGTTCTTCTACCAGGTCAAAGGAGACATGCACGTCAACCTGATGCTCCCGGACGGGCCGCAGACGGTGCACATCCGCGAGGGGCAGATGTGGATGCTGCCGCGCGGAGTTCCGCACTCGCCGCAGCGGCCGGAGGCCGGCTCGATCGGTGTGGTGATTGAGCGGGTCCGCGAGGAGGGCACCCTGGAGCGGTTCCGGTGGTACTGCCCCGAGTGCGCCAACCAGGTGCACGAGGTGGAGTTGCAGGTCCGGGACATCGCCGCCGACCTGCCCCCGGTCTTCGCCACCTTCTACGCCGACGAGGCGGCGCGGACCTGTGACCAGTGCGGCACGCTGCATCCGGGCAAGGGCTGATGGGTAGCCCCGTTATTGATGTGCACTCGCACGCCGTACCGCGGGGTTGGCCGGACCTCGCCGCGGCCTGCGGTGGTTCTGGCTGGCCCTGGCTGCGGGTCGACTCCGAGCGCGCTGCGATGATCATGGTCGGCGAGATGGAGTTCCGCCCGGTCGGCGCGGAGTGCTGGGACCCGGCGATCCGATTGGCGGACATGGCCGCCGACGGTGTCGACGTGCAGGTGGTCTCGCCGACGCCCGTCTTCTTCAGCTACGACCGCCCCGCCGCCCAGGCGGCCCGGGTGGCTCGGATCTTCAACGACCGCATGCTGGAGATCACGGCCGCCGGAGACGGCCGGCTGGTGCCGTTTTGCCAGGTGCCGTTGCAGGACCCGGAGGTCGCCAGCGCCGAGCTGGACCGCTGTCTCGCCGCCGGGCACGCCGGGGTGGAGATCGGCAACCACGTCGGCGACCTCGACCTGGACGACAGCGGCATCGTCGAGTTCCTCACCCACTGCGCCGAGGTCGGCGCGCCGGTCTTCGTCCACCCGTGGGACATGCCCGGCGGGCCGCGGCTGGATCGGTGGATGGCGCGGTGGCTCACCGGGATGCCGGCCGAGACCCACCTGTCGGTGCTGGCGATGATCCTTGGCGGGGTCTTCGACCGGGTGCCGGAGACGTTGCGGATCTGCTTCGCGCACGGCGGTGGCAGCTTCCCGTTCTGGCTGGGCCGCGCGGACAATGCCTGGCGCCGTCGTGGAGATCTGGTCCGTGGCGCCTCGACCCGGCCTCCCAGTTCGTACGTGGACCGGTTCTTCGTCGACTCGGTGGTGTTCGAACCGGCGGCGCTGCGGCTGTTGGTCGACACGATCGGCGTCGACCAGGTGCTGCTCGGCAGCGACTATCCGTATCCACTGGGGGAGCGGCCGGTCGGTGCGGTCGTGCATCGCTCCGATTTCCTCACCCCGGACCAACGGGCCGGCCTGCTCGGCGGCAACGCGCTGCGTTTTCTCGCCGCCGGGGCGCAGGGCGAACCCACCGCGGCCGACCCGTACGGCCTGTCGGGGCAGCGGCCTGTTCGGGCAGCGGGCAGGATTACGGCATGACCGAGCCGCACGATCTGACCGCACTGGAGCAGGCTGCCGCGATCGCCAGCGGCGAGCGGACCAGCCGGGAACTGGTCGAGCACCACCTGACCCGGGTGGCAGCGCTCGGGGACACCGTCGGTGCGTTCGTCACCGTGACCCCGGAGCTGGCTCTCGCTGCCGCTGACGCGGCGGACGCCGTTGGGCGCACGGCCCGCGGACCTTTGCACGGTGTGCCCACGGCGATCAAGGACCTGACCCTCACCGCCGGCGTACGCACGACCTTCGGCTCCGCTGCCTTCGCCGACTTCGTACCGCCGGTCGACGCGGACGTGGTCCGCTTCATCCGGGCCGCTGGCCTGGTCAGCCTCGGCAAGACCACCACGTCCGAGCTGGGCTGCTCGCTCTACTCCGAAGGGCGGGTCGCCCCGCCGGCCCGTAACCCGTGGGATCTCGCCTACACCGCCGGCGGCTCGAGCGGTGGTGCGGCGGCCGCGGTGGCGGCCGGCCTCCTTCCGGTGGCCCAGGGCTCCGACGGCGGCGGTTCGCTGCGTATCCCGGCCTCGTTGTGCGGGTTGGTCGGCTACAAGCCCAGCCGGGGGGTGGTCTCCGGCGGTCCGATCGGCTTCGGGGCGTACGGCCTGCCGACCAGCGGCCCGATCGGGCGGACCGTGGCCGACGTGGCCGCGTTGCTCGACGTGTTGGCGCAGCCGGTTCCCGGTGAGCCCTACCTGGCGCCGCCACCGCCGGCCGGGGGTTGGCTGGCGGCGGCCCGGACCGCCACGCCGGGCCGGCTGCGGATCGGCCGCTTCACCACCCCGATGCTCGCCGACGAGCCCGTCCACCCGGACTGTGTCGCCGCCGTGGACCAGGCCGCCGCCCTGTTCACCGCCGCCGGACATGAGGTGGTCGAGGTGCCGCCGCCGTTGACGCCGACGGCATGGCCGCTGTTCGAGACCGTCTGGTACGTGCTCTCGCTCGCCCCGGTGCCGCCCGAGCGAGAGAGTCAGCTACTGCCGTTGACCCGGTTGCTGCGGGACCGCGGGGCGGCGATCTCCGCTGCCAGCCTCACCGCCGCGCTCGGTGAGCTTCAGGCGCAGGTCCGGCTCGGGATCCGCCGGACCGCCGGCTGCGATCTGCTGCTCTGTCCCACCCTCGCCGCACCGCAGGCACCAGTGGGCTGGTTTGCCGACGTTCGTGACCCGGCGGACGACTTTGACCGTCAACGTCGGTTCTCACCGTATTGTGCAATTTTCAACGTCACGGGTGACCCCTCGGTGTCGCTCCCGGTGGGTACCACCGCCGACGGGCTACCGGTCGGGGTCCTCCTCAGCGGCCGGCTGGGCAACGACGCGCAGCTGCTCGCCGCCGCCGCCCAGCTGGAGCAGCTCAGTGGGGGGTGGGATCGCCACCCCGCAATCTGGCGGGCGGTTGGCTCCGCTAACGTGAATACCACAAGCGGAGTCGGGGAATCGTCCACCTGACCGTCCACCCGACCCGGATTCCTGGTCTCTCTTTCGCCTGGGGGCGTTGGGATTGTCTGTAACCGATACGTTGCTGGTCTTCGTCGGAATCCCGGCGGTAGCAGCGCTGGTAATCGCTGGTGTGGCATACGCCGCCAACAGCCGCGGCGCTGGTGGCGGTGGCAAGCGCTACCGCCCCGGCCGGCCCTTCGACTTCACTCCGGTCTGGTTCCTGAGTAGTCCGGAGGCGCTGGCCGACTCGGCGGGCACCGCACTGACCGCCGGCGCCCAGGCGCCCGCGCTGACGGGCCGTAAGCAGGAGCAGGCCGGCCAACAGGCGCCGGCTGGTGGAACCGGAGGCGCAAGTGACCGTTGGTGAGCTGCAGTCGTCGTCCGAGACGGCGGCCCCGCCGGAGCTGGACGGCCCGTTCTCGACCCGCCAGCTGCTCCGCGTCGACGAGGCCATGCGCCTGGCCGACGAGAGCACCGGGCTGACCTTCTCGATTTTCGTCGGTGGCCTCGACGAGCCGGTCCGGGAAGACGCCGAGCGGCGGCACCGCCAGCTCGCCGACCCCGACCGGTCGGTCCTGATCGCGATCTCGCCGAACCAGCGGCAGCTGGAGATCGTCACCGGCCAGCACGCCCGCCGGCGCATCCCGGACACGTACGCGCGGCTCGCCGCGCTGTCGATGGTGGCCGCCTTCGGGGGCGGCGACCTGACCGGTGGCATCGTCACCGGCCTGGACCAACTGGCCAGCCACGCCGGTAAGGGCTGCTGACCCGCGGCAGGCACTCGGCCCGGGGCCGGTGTGGGCGAACGCTCCACACCGACCCCGGGCCGTTGCGTGTCAGCCGCTTCGGGCGTCCCGCGCCCGGGCCTTGAGGGCCCGGACGACGCCGTCGCGGCCCTCGGCGACCAGCCGCCGCAGCGGTGCCGGTTGGCCCGTGCCGGCCAGCCACCCGTCGGTCGCCGCCACGGTCTCCTCCTCCACCAGGTACGCCGGGTACGCCAGCAGGGCGAACTCCTGCGCCGGCTCACTGTCCCGGCTGGCCCAGACCTGCGCGATGGTGGCGAAGTACCGCTCCCGGTAGGGGCGGACCAGCTCGACCTGCGTCGGGTGGGCGAAGCCCCGCAACAGTGCACGGTGCCGCCAGTTCGGCAGCGGCTCCGGGCCGGTCAACCGGGCCCAGACGGCTGCCTTGTTCTCCGCTGTGGGCACGAGCGCGTGCGCCAACGCGGCTTCCCGCTCGCCGCTGGCGGTACGGTCGGAGGCCAGCTCCGCCTCGATGTCGTCGGGGCCGGCCGCGCCGTTGGTCACCAGCGCGGTAAGCACCGACCACCGCAGCTCGGTGTCCATGCGCAGCCCGGCCGGGACCCCGTTCCCCTCCAGCCAGCCACGCAACGCCGCCAGGTCCTCAGCCGACCGAGCGGCGGAGGCGTACGCCCGCGCCCAGGCGAGCTGGAAGCCGCTGCCCGGCTCGGCGGCGGCGAGGGCGGTCTTCGCGGTGCGGGCCAGGTCGGCCCAGCCGCTCGGTGCCCACGTCGGGTCGGCGTAGAAGGTGAGGGCGGTGGTGACCTGCCGCAGGGTGGCGGTGACCAGGTTGATGTCGGTCTCGGTGGGGAGGCCGGCGAGCACCAGCGCCACATAGTCCCGGGCGGCCAGCTCGGCGTCACGGATCATGTCCCACGCGGCAGTCCAGCACAGCGCCCGCGCCAGCGACGACTCGAAGCCGGTGATGTGCTGCACCACGGTGGCCATCGACCGCTCGTCGAGCCGCAGCTTGGTGTAGGTCAGGTCGTCGTCGTTGAGCAGCAGCACGTCCGCGGCGGGAACCCCGGCCAGCTCGGCCAGCTCCGTGGTCTCGCCGACGACGTCGACCTCCAACCGCTCGCGGCGGACCAGCCCGCCGTCGGTGCGGTCGTAGAGGCCGACCCCGATCCGGTGGGTACGCATGGTCGGGTGGTCGGCCGGCGCCTCCTGGCGGACCACGACCCGCTGGTAGTTGCCGTCGGGGCCGATCGTCAGCTCCGGGCGCAGCGTGTTCACCTGTGCGGTCTCCAGCCACTGGGCGGCGAACTTGCGCAGCTCCCGCCCGGAGGCCGCCTCCAGCTCGGATAGCAGGTCGTCGAAGGTGGCGTTACCCCAGGCGTGCTTGCGGAAGTACGACCGGAGCCCGGCCACGAACGGCTCCTCGCCCACGTACGCGACGAGCTGCTTGAGCACGCTCGCGCCCTTGGCGTACGTGATCCCGTCGAAGTTGACCTCGACCGCCTCCAGGTCCGGCATCTCGCAGTAGACCGGGTGGGTGGAGGAGAGCTGGTCCTGTCGGTAACCCCAGTTCTTGCGGACGGAGAGGAAGGTGGTCCACGCCTCGGAGAAGCGGGTCGCGTGGGTGTTGCACCAGTGGCTGGCCCACTCGGCGAACGACTCGTTCAGCCAGAGGTCGTTCCACCAGCGCATGGTGACCAGGTCGCCGAACCACATGTGCGCCAGCTCGTGCAGGATCGTGTTGGCGCGTTGCTCGTACTCGAAGTCGGTGACCTGTGACCGGAAGATGAACAGCGACTCGGCGTGCGTGACACAGCCGAAGTTCTCCATCGCGCCCGCGTTGAAGTCCGGCACCCAGAGCTGGTCGTACTTGGGTAGCGGGTACCGAATGTCGAACTGGGCGTGGAAGAAGTCGAAGCCCTGCTTCGTGACCAGGAAGAGATCGTCGGCGTCCAGGTACTGCGCCATCGAGGCGCGCACGAAGACGCCCAGGTCGATGCCGTCGTGGCTGTCCCGCACCTCGTGGTAGGGCCCGGCGCAGAGCGCGGTGATGTAGGTGCTCATCCGCACCGACTCCACGAAGTGAACCGTCTTGCCACCCTCGCCGGCCGGCTCCTCCCGCTCCACCGGCATGTTGGAGACGACCTTCCAGTGCTCCGGCACGGTGGCGTGCCAGGTGTAGACACTCTTCAGGTCGGGTTGGTCGAAGGCCGCGTAGACCCGTTGCGCGTCCGCCGTCTCGAACTGGCTGTAGAGGTAGGTCTCGCCGTCGACCGGGTCCACCGTGCGGTGTAGCCCCTGGCCACTGTTGGAGTACGCGAAGTCCGCGTCCACCACGAGGGTGTTCTCCGCGGCCAGGTCGGGCAGGGTGAGCCCCGCCTCCGCCGACCAGCCACCCAGCTCCAGCGGGGTGCCGTTCAGGGTGGCCGACCGGACCGAGTTCGCGGCGACCTCGATGAAGGTGCTCGCACCCGGCTCACTGCACCGGAACCGGACCTCGGTCCGGGACCGGAACGTGTCGCCTTCGGCCTGCACGGCGCTCGACAGATCCAGGTTGATGTCGTACCCGGTCACGTCGAGTAGCCGGCTTCGCTCAATGGCCTCCGCCTGCCTCAGGTTGCGCACTCCCGGCACTGTTCGTCTCCATCTCTCGTCTCACCGCACGCTGACCGCGGCGTCGTTGGGCAACCGCTCGTAGCGGTCGCGCGAGTCGAGTCTTACACGCACCCGTGTCGGTGGGTGGGACAGGTCACGGTCTCTTTCCGTGTTGTGCCCGGGAACTTGCGGCGAGGATCGGGGCAGGCGTCGAAAACCGGCGCACCGGTCGTAAAGGGGCTTCACTGTGAGTGAGCGTGTCACCGTCGACATGTGGTTCGACCCGATCTGCCCGTGGGCGTGGATCACCTCTCGTTGGCTGCTGGAGGTCGAGCGGGTCCGGCCCGTGGAGATCCGCTTCCACGTGATGAGTCTGTCCGTGCTCAACGAGGGCCGGGACCTGCCGGCGGAGTACCAGGCGCTGATGAAGTCCGGGTGGGGTCCGGTCCGGGTCTGTGTCGCCGCCGAGCAGCGGTATGGCACCGGGGCGCTGCGGGACCTCTACACCGCGCTGGGCAACCGGATCCATCTGCAGTCCGAGCAGCTCACCGGGGAGCTGTTCACCGCTGCCCTGACCGACGCCGGGCTGGACCCGGAGCTGGCCGGGGCCGCCGAGCGCACCGAGTTCGACGAAGCGCTGCGCGCCAGCCACGAGGCGGGCATGCGGCCGGTCGGCACCGACGTCGGTACCCCCGTCATCCATGCCCCGGGTCCGGACGGGAAACCGGTCGCCTTCTTCGGCCCGGTCGTCACCCCGGCTCCCCGGGGCGAGGTCGCCGGCCGACTGTGGGATGGAGTCCTGCTGGTCGCCGCCACGCCGGGGTTCTTCGAACTCAAGCGCTCCCGTGAGCTCGACCCCATCTTCGACTGAGTGCGCGGCGGGCCCCGGCATCGCCCGGGAGATGCCCGGGGCCCGCAGTACCGCCGGTATCGGGGGTTGCTCCGGCGCGCAGCGGGTGGGCCCGGATACCGGGGATGAGCGATACCGGTAGCGTCAGCGGGCATGACGGTCGCCCATCCAATCGCCCGGGCCTGGATCACCACCGGCGGCACCGGCGCGCAGAACTACGATGAGTTCGCCGACGACGCGGAGATCACCTCGATCATCGAGGTGAATCCGCACAGCGCCCTCGGCATCGAGATGCCGCATCGGGCCCCGGAGAGCAGGGGGAAGGCCTTTCTCGACGCGCTCCCGGAGGCGGTAGCCCGGCTTGCCGAGGCGAAGGCGGCGGGCAGCTACACCCCCGCCGAGCAGGTGGTGGTCCTCTACCGGATCAGCGCCCCGCAGGAGGAGCCCGGGTACGGGCTGTTCGTCATGGTCGACACCGACCAGATCTCCACCAGCGCCGCCGAGCCGGGCTTGGTCATCCGCAACGAGGATGTCTTCATCGCCAAGGTGCGCGAGCGGGTGGCCCTGGCCGAGGCGCTGGGGCATCTGCTGTCGCCGGTGCTCCTGCTGCAGACCGGCCGGGGCGACGAGCTACACACCGCCCTCGCGGCGGCGGCCGACCGGGCCGGGGCGCCGGCGGCGACCGACACCGACCAGACCGGACGGACGCACGCCATCTGGCTGGTCGGTCCGGGCGAGCAGCAGGACGAGCTGACCGCTCTGGCCGGCGGTGGCGAGCTGGTCGTCGCCGACGGCAACCACCGCAGTCTGGCGGCCCAGACCGGCGGGCTACCGCGCTTCCTGGCCGTGGTCACCACGCCGGCCTCGGTCGCCATCGCCCCGTACAACCGGTTGGTTGACGAGCTCACCACCAGCCCAGCTGAGGTGATCGACCGGCTCCGCGCGGCCGGTGCCCAGGTCGAGCCGATCGACGGCCCGGTCGAGGTCCCGGCGGCCGGCGGCACCATCCACCTCCGGCTCCCCGATGCGGCGTACGCCGTACGCCTGCCTCCGGTCGGCGCGGGGCGCCTGGAGAACCTGGACCATGCCCTGGTCGAGCGGTTGCTGCTGCGGGACACGCTGGGGCTGGACCCGGGCGACAAGCGGATCACCTACGTCGGCGGCGACTACCCGGCGAGCTGGCTCACCGGTGAGGTTGACGCCGGCCGCGCCGAGCTGGCCGTGCTCGTCGCACCGGTGACCGTGGACGACTTCGTCGCGGTGAACCTGGCGCGGGAGAAGATGCCCCGCAAGAGCACCTGGTTCACCCCGAAGGCCCGTGGCGGCCTGGTCGTCGCCGAGTTGCTGTCCGGACCGGGCGGAGGGTAGGCACACCCACCCGGGCTGTGCTGAAGTTGTCTCCGACCGACCCGCGAGCGTCGGTCGGAGTCACCTCCTGTCAGACTGCCGGTATGCGTGTCTACCTGGGATCCGACCACGCCGGTTTCGAGCTGAAGGCGCACTTGGCCAACCACCTGGCCAAGGAGGGGTACGACGTGGTTGACGTCGGCCCGCACGCCTACGACCCGGACGACGACTACCCGGCGTTCTGCCTACACACCGGCGACCGGGTGGTTGCCGACCGGGGTAGCCTCGGCGTGGTTATCGGGGGCTCCGGCAACGGGGAGCAGATCGCCGCGAACAAGATCGACGGTGTGCGGGCAGCACTGGCCTGGAGTATCGACACCGCGCACCTGGCCCGGGAGCACAACAACGCCAACGTGGTCGCGATCGGCGGGCGGCAGCACACCCTCGATGAGGCCACCGCCATCGTCGAGGCGTTCCTGACCACGCCGTTCTCCGAAAAGCAACGACACACCCGCCGCATCGACCAGGTGGCTGACTACGAGCGCACCCGGAAGCTTCCGGACCTGCCCTGAACCGGGCCGTTCACCGGCGGGGGAGGTCCTCGCGTGGAACCCAGTTCCGGCGGACCAGGACTACCCGGGCCTCCGCCTCCGCCAGGTCCTGCTCCGTCGGTCGGGTGGCGTCCCGGGCTCGCATCGCCGCGGTCACGCTCAGCTGCGACGAGCCCGAGCCGACCAGGCCCCGCAGCCCGCGTTCGCTCTCCTCGGCGCCGCCCCGGCGGACCCGGGACGGCTGGCCGCCGCTCTGTCCCCCGGCCGCGGTCCGGGCCGGGCTCGGGCTCTCGGTGGTGGGGTCAGCGGGTTTCCGGTGCCGCCGCCGTCGTCGTTCCACGTCACCCATCAACCGACCGTACCCCGCGGTGTCCGAAGATCTCGATGGCAGCGGGAGGCCGGTGCTGACCGGACCCACGTTTGTGTGCTGGCTACCCTCGATAGGCAGACGGGGTCCGCCGGTCCCCGTCTGGTCCAGGGGAGGGACGACATGGCCGACCAGACGCAACCGTGGGCCGAGCGGACCGTCGAGGTGCCGCCGCAGCCAGGCGTCGGGGTGCCGCCGCAGCCCGGGATCGGGGTGCCGCCGCAGTGGGGAGGCGGGATGCCGCCGCAGCCGGATGCCTTCCAGCGGGGGGTGGCCTCGGTAGGGCAGACCGGCGTCGGTCGGACCACGCCGTTCCCGGTGGTCGAGCCGGAGCAGGACGGAGCGGGCTGGCCGGAGGCGCGGCCTTCGCGTCGGCCGATGAGCTGGCACCTCGCGCAGCTCCGCCCGGGCCGGGAGTGGAGCGCCGGCGGAGCACTCTTCGCGTTCGTCTGTTGGGGGATCTGGGCGATTTCGGGTGGCGGTAACCTCGCCGCACCACTGTTGATCTTTCTGCTGAGTCTGCTGGTCGCGGTCGGGCTCTTCGCCCTCGCCCGGCTTGTTGGCCGGGTGGTACTGGAGCAGCGTCTGGGCCGGGTGCGACGCGGCGCCCGCGGCGCGCACCTGGTGACGGCGGTCTTTCTGGTCAGCCTCGGCTTCGGGTGGCTCAAGCAGACCGAGTGGGTGGTGTCGTTCTGGAGCTGGATCACCAACAGTTGACGGGGCGGGTCTTCCGTCCGTTGACTTGAGTCGCCGTTGAGTGGAGCTCGGGAGAATCGGTCGGCTCAGCTTGGAGCCGGACCCGAGGAGCTCCGTGACGTACGCATCAGTGGCCGGACTGGTTGCCGACCGTGCCGCTCCTGTCGCGGGGGTGGCGGGCTGATGGGTTGGCTCCGGCGAATCGCGTCCGAGTTGGCGTTCGGCCTGAGCCTGTTCGGGGCGTCGGTCGTCGGAATGGATCCCCGGGAGATTCTGCGGGGCGGTCGGGCCCGCTGGGGTGACGCGGCGCCCGCGGGCGGTGCCGGCCCGGAAGGCGACTCTGTCCCGGCCGACAGTTTCCCCCCGGTCGTTGGGGGTCCGCCGGCTGGCGCTTCCAGGCGGCGGGTTATCGAGCAGCCGCCGCCGGGTCACCCGGAGCGGCTGGTCCCAGATCAGCCCCTCACCGACGAGGAGCGGCGGATCTGGCGCCAGTTGTGGTGATCATCCGGGCCCCCTGTGCTGCGGGTGGCGGTCAGCTGTCCGCCGTCCAGCTCGCCGCCGACTAGCCCGAATCCCGCAGTGACCTCGATCGTGGGTCGGCATCGCGCCCCTGGCCTTGGGCGGTCGTTGCGGCAGCGCCGGGTCGAATGGCGGTGCGCATTGCTGGCCGGTGGCGCGCATTGTCGGCCGGCGGTGAGCGTTGCCGGCGGGGGCGGGGACTGCTAGAGTTTCACGTGTAAGTAAAAAATGACATGTGAAGGGGTCTTGTGTCAGTGAGCGGACCGACCGGAGACGACCTGGTCGAGATGCTGGCGGCTCTGGCCAATCCGATTCGACTGCGCATCGTCGCAACCTTGGCCGGCCGTCGTGACTACGTGAGCCAGCTGGCCCGCGAGCTTGGAGTGAGTCGTCCACTCCTGCACATGCACCTGCGGCGGCTGGAGGCAGCAGGCCTGATCACCGGCCGGCTCGAGCTCTCCGACGATGGGAAAGCCATGAAGTACTACGAAGTCACCGACTTCGATCTACATCTGACCGCATCGGCGGTGGCCGAGGCGGCCCAGACCCTCACCCGGCCGGACCCAGGAAAGGGTCCCGCACCCAAGGAGTCAACGTAATGGACCCGCTTGGAGGGGAAATGTCCTGGCCAACGACAGTCTTCCTGCTGGTCGTGGTCATCGTGGCGGCCTTCCTGGTCGCCCTGGTCATCGTCGGGCTGTTCGAGGGCCGAAAGGAGAAGCGGGCAGCCGCCCGCGCAGACGACCTGCGTCAGCTCGTGCACCGGTTCGAGAAGCTCGCCGAGAACACTCTCGACGCCCAGCAGCGAAGCGCCGTTGACCTCGCCGAACTACGAACCCGTACCGCATCGATCGAACACATCCTCCGCAGCGTGGAATGAGAGGGAACCGATGAAAGGAATCCGTTACTACGCGTACGGCTCGTCCGACGTCCTCACCCTTGAAGATCTCGAGATGCCGGCCGTCGGTGCCGACGACGTGCTGGTCCGGGTGCGGGCCGCCTCGGTCAACCCGTTGGACTGGCACATGATGCGCGGCAGCCCGTACATCACCCGGGCCCAGGGTGGGCTGGCCCGTCCCAAGGCGAACACGCTCGGGTACGACCTGGCCGGGCAGGTCGAAGCGGTGGGCAGTAACGTCACCACGCTCGAGGTCGGAGACGAGGTGTTCGCCCTGCAGCAGGGGGCGTTCGCCGAGTACGTCACGATGCGCCACGACGCCGGAGTGCTGAAAAAGCCGGCCAGCCTGACCCTGGAACAGGCCGCCTCCGTGCCGGTGGCCGCCCTCACCGCCTACCAGGCGCTACGGCACCACGGGCGGCTGCAACCCGGTCAGCGGCTCCTGGTCAACGGCGCGGCGGGTGGCGTGGGCACCTTCGCCGTACAGATCGGCAAGGCACTGGGAGCCGAGGTGACCGGGGTCTGCAGCAGCCGAAACGTCGAGCTGGTCCGCGATCTGGGTGCCGACCATGTCATCGACTACACCACAGCGGATTTCACCCGCGGCGGACGACGCTACGACCTGCTCCTCGACAACGTCGGTAACCACCCGCTGCTCGCCTGCCGACGCATGCTCACCCCGCGGGGCACACTCATCCTCAACAGCGGTACGGGCGACGGGCTGCTCGGCCCGCTGGCTCGCGTACTCCGTGGGCTCGCCCTGTCGCCGTTCGTACGGCAACGCCTGGTGTTCTTCGTGGCGAGCCCCAACCGGGACGACCTGGCGGCGCTGTGCGATCTCTTCGAATCCGGAAAGGTCACCCCGGTCCTCGACCGGACCTACCCCCTGAGCGAGGTGCCCGAGGCGATCAGCTACCTGGAGGGAGGCCACGCCCGGGGAAAGGTCATCATCACCGTCTGACCGGCCGGTTCACCTCGTTCGACGTCGCACTGCACGCCGGCCCTGAGCCGGGCCGGATTACGAGAGTACGAGGAACGTGGGGACCGCGACCAGCACACCCACGGCGGCTCCGGCGAGGACCTGGCTGGTGGTGTGATCGCGGAGCCGGACCCGCGACCAGGCGACCAGCGCCACGACCGGGACGACGACGAGAAGTGCCGGGCCGAAGACGTTGATGAGCACACCAGCGGAGCCGGCCGACACCGCGGCATGCGCGCTGAGCTTCCACACCTGGTTGATCCCGGTGGTGACCAGCAGGACCGCGAACATCACGACAACCATCGCGACAAGCGGCCGCGGCGCACCCAGCAAGACCAGCACGACGAGGCCGGCGAGCAGGGAGAACAGTCCGTAGACCAGTGGCTTGCGGCGTTGTTCGCGGACGCCGATGTGGTGATCGGTGAGCGTGCCGCGACGTACGCCGAAATAGATGATGCCGTACGGCACGAGGGAACCGAACAGGACGGCGAGCAGCCCCCAACCGAGCCCGGCGAACCACGACGGCGCGGTGGCGTGGAGGGCGACGGCGAGTGGCATGGCCGTCGCCCACACCGCCGGCGCGAACGCCTCCGTGACTGTGCGGGCGGCGCGACTCGACGTTGGGTGCGGGGCGGCTACCTCGGTAGATCCGACCACAGAGCTTCCTACCTCTTGACTTCTTCGGCGAATGGCGCCGGCGGGGTACGGGGAACGTGCCAGGAGCCATCCCGTCGAATGGTAGGCCCGAGCCACCTGGGTGGCAGCATTGGACCCCGTCAGTTTCGGGCCGGTCGGTGGTCCGTGCTGGAACCGCACAGTGCTACCACACCGGGGCCGATTCACCGGGAGGGCAACGTGAGCCGGAGCGCCATGAACACCGATGACCGGCGCGGCGGGGGCACCGCCGGCACGGTTGGGGGGCGACGGGGCTCCTGGGCCGGCTACGGCGCTGGCCTCTGGTCGCTGTCGTTCGCCGGGTTGAGCTTCCACTGGGCGGCTGGCGGCCGGTTGGGACAGGGCACGCTCGGCCCGGCCGTTGAAGGGCCTGCGCTGGCCCGGGAGCCGGCGTTCGTCGCGGCAGCGCCCCACGCGGCGAGCAGCAGCACCCAGCGCCGCATCCGGCGGGGCGTCCGGTCGCCGGGGCCAGGCCGAGCGGCGCCTTCGCCGCGTCCAGCCGCCGGCGGATGACACCAACCGGATCAAAGCGCCAGCTCAGCCCGCAAGTTCGGCCGTACGGGTGAGGGCCCCTCGTCGCACGACATAGGACAGGGCGAAGCCCGTCAGCAAGACCATCAGCAACGGCAAAAAGCTGACATCCTCGGACATGTGCACGAACAGCGGCGTCTCGGTCTCGCTGCGCACCCCACCCAGGTCCGTGGCCCCACCGGTCAGCATCGCGGGCAACCAGTGCAGGGCGTACTCCCGGGGTGCATCGGTCGAGCTGAACCTCATCAGCACGAACGCAACGAGCGCCGCGTTAATCGCAATGGCACCACCAACCACGCTGACGACGGTCGCGTGGAGTGTGTGCCGGTGTCGTACCAAGCTTGCGGTGGAGAAGAGGACCGCGGCCCAGAGCGCGGCGGCCAGCGCTACCGCCAACGAACGCATACCGAATGGCCCCGTGATCAGCGTCAGCGCTGTTACCGATGTGGTAAGGGTCGCCATCATGGGCAGAAGTCGCCAGTGCCGCCGTTTGGCCAGCCTCCCGCCAAGCACGACGGCTGCCGCCAACAGCGCAACTACGACCCCGGTGTAGAGCAGGTCGTCGGACATGGATGCCCCTTCCCGCCGGACCCTTCGATGCGGCAGTGGACCATAGCAATGGCGGGTGGGCTTCGCTATCCCGGAAAGTGGGCTCCGCGCCGGGAACGGTTGGTGGTCCCAGGTGCGCGGTAGCGGTCAGCCACGGTGTGCGGTGTCGATGACGAGGTCGGCGCGGTCGCGGGTGCCGTCGGCGGCGAAGAACTTCTCCTCCTCGACCATCCACTTCTGCCAGAGCTGCGCGGCGCCGGCGAAGGAGCGGTCGCGGGCGAGGCCGCGCGCCAGCCGCAACGGTACCGGTGCGTCGACCCAGATCGCGTAGGCGAGCCAACCGATCGTGTCGCGGCGGGTGCAGGTGAGTCCTTCGAGGATCACGACCGGGGCCCAGGGTTGGGTCTTCCACCCGCCGAGCCGGTTGCCGTACCAGTCCGTCCAGTCCCGCGCTTGGTAGTGGGCATCCTGGCCGCGTAGCAGCGGGGTGAGTACCTGGGCGTCGAAGCGAGGCCACCAGCCGGCGAAGTTGTCCCACGAGGCTTACCGCCCCCTGGACTGTCGGGCCCCGGGGGGGGCGACTTGCCGTGTCGCCGGCTCTCCACCCGGCGGGTACAGATCGGGACAGCGCCGGTCCAGGGGCCCCGGTACGGTCCGCCGGGTGAACCCTGCATCGAGGCGTGCACCTACCGTCCGCATTCTCGGCAGCATGGCCCTGGTCGCCGGCTTCCCCGTCTCGGTCATCACGCTGTCAAGCGACACCGGGCCGACCGAGGTGCACATCCTGGCAGGCTTCCTCGGCGCCAGCGGGATTGGACTGCGCATCGAAGCCGCGATCCGCGAATCTCGGACTTGACCTGAGCCGGAAGGGCTGTGACCGCTATCGCACCCCGGCGCGCCCGGTGGCGACCGTCGTCCAGGTAACGAGAACGGCCCAGGTTCGGCGATCACGCCGTTGACCTGGGCCGGAGCGCGTGGAGCGGGCGACGAGAATCGAACTCGCACCGTCAGTTTGGAAGACTGAAGCTCTGCCATTGAGCTACGCCCGCGACGGCCTCCGTGTGGAGGTGCGCCGACAGCGTACCCAATGCCGCCGATCTCCGCGCAGCCTGCCCATCGCTGTGGTCGGGAACGAACCTCGGGCCCGGTCCGGGCGCGTTCGGGACAGTCCTGCTCCTCGGGGGTACGGTGCGACCGGAGGGGTTGCTGTTGCCGTCCCCCGCGAGCCATCCGACGAGCTCCGTCGGTCGACCCAACGGCGGAACACGCCATCGGGTGTGGGCCCCGGGGAACTGTGCGTGGGCGTGGACGGCATAGACTGCATCCCGCCACGGGGTGTGGCGCAGCTTGGTAGCGCACTCGCTTTGGGAGCGAGGGGCCGTGGGTTCAAATCCCGCCACCCCGACTGTCGTTCGCGGCCGGGTCGACCCGGGCACCGCCGTTCTGCGTGTGGTTCCCGGGCGCTGCCTGCAGGCCGCACCGGCTCGCCTACACTCGATGGGCTGTAGACAGCGCCCAGACCACCAAGATCCGTCAAGGAGTACGCCTGTGAAGAGCACCGTCGAGACTCTGAGCCCGACGCGCGTGCGGCTCGCCATCGAGGTGCCGTTCGTCGAGCTCGAGCCGAGCCTCAAGAAGGCGTACCGGGAGATCGGCCAGCAGGTCCAGGTTCCCGGCTTCCGCCGGGGGAAGGTTCCGGCCGCCGTGATCGATCAGCGGGTCGGCCGGGGCACCGTGCTCAACGAGGCGGTCCAGGAGGCCATCCCGCAGAACATCCTCTCGGCGGTGCGCGAGCACGACCTGAAGACGCTCGGTCGTCCCGAGGTCGAGATCACCGAGTTCGCGGACGGTGACTCGCTCAACTTCACCGCCGAGGTGGACATCCGGCCGGAGCTCAACCTCCCCGACCTGTCGACGGTCGAGGTGACCGTTGACGAGCTGATGATCGATGACAGCGAGATCGACGAGCAGGTGCAGAGCCTGCGGGAGCGGTTCGCGACGCTGAAGACCGTCGAGCGGGCGGCCGCCGAGGGCGACTTCGTGCAGATCGACCTGAACGCGACCGTTGACGGCGAGGAGGTCCCGGGGGGCTCGGCGACCAACCTCTCGCACGAGGTCGGCAGCAAGCAGCTCCTGCCGGGCCTGGATGAGGCCGTCGTCGGTCTGGCGGCCGACGCGAGCACCACCTTCACCACGCAGTTGGTCGGCGGGGACTACGCCGGCCGCGACGCCGAGGTCTCGGTGACCGTCCGCACGGTCAAGGAGAAGGAGCTGCCGGAGCTGGACGACGACTTCGCCGAGCTGGCGAGTGAGTTTGACACCATGGCGGAGCTTCGCGACGACGTCCGCGAGCGGGTGACCCGGAGTAAGCAGGTCGAGCAGATCTACGCCGCCCGGGACAAGGCCCTCGAGCAGATTGTCGAGGCGGCCGAGGTGCCGGCGCCGGAGGGCGTTGTCCGCGAGGAGGTCGAGAGCCGCAAGGCGGCGATGGTGGATCAGCTCGAGCGGATCGGTGCCTCGATGGAGGAGTACCTCGCGGCCGAGGAGAAGACCGAGGAGCAGATCAACACCGAGCTGACCGAGGCGGCCACCCAGGGCGTTAAGATTCAGCTCCTGCTGGACACGGTCGCCGACGCGCAGGAGATTCAGGTCTCCGACGACGAGTTCGGTCACGAGATCGTGCACCGGGCGCAGCGCGCCGGGGTGGCTCCGCAGCAGTTCTACGACCAGCTGGTCCGCTCCGGTGCCGCCGGCGCGATCTTCGGTGACGTCCGGCGGGGCAAGGCCCTGGCCTCGATCATGGATCACATCACGATCAAGGACGCCAACGGCGAGGCGGTCAGCCTCGACGCCCTGCGGGCCGAGAACGAGGCCGCGCACGCACACGCTCACGCGGAATGATCTTTGGTTTCGGCCGCCGTCCCCGCCGTTGGCTGGGGCGACGGCCGAAACCTGTTTTTGGGTACGCCTGACCGGGCTGCGCTGAGAGCGAACAGTGCCCCGACCGGGGTTCTGCCACTCGGTCGAGCCGTTAGTGTCGGGTAGGACGGTACGGAGAGCGAAGGGCTGCCATGACCGACATGCACATCCCGCCGACGCCGCTCCGGGCGATCGACGCCCGCGGTGGCGACAACATTGGCAACCTCGACGACTCGGTCTACAACCGGTTGCTCAAGGAGCGGATCATCTTCCTGGGCAGCGAGGTGACCGACCAGGTCGCCAACCGCATCTGCGCGCAGCTGCTGCTGCTCGCCGCGGAGGACCCGGACCGCGACATCAACCTTTGGATCAACTCGCCGGGCGGCTCGGTCTACTCGGGCATGGCGATCTACGACACGATGCAGTTCATCGACAACGACGTGTCCACGGTGGCGATGGGCATGGCGGCCTCAATGGGCCAGCTGCTGCTCTGCGCCGGCACCAAGGGCAAGCGGTACGCCCTGCCGCACGCCCGGATCATGATGCACCAGCCGTCGGGTGGCATGGGCGGCACCGCCTCGGACATCGCCATCCAGGCGGAGCAGATGCTCTACACCAAGCGGATGTTCCAGGAGCGGGTCGCCTTCCACACCGGCCAGACTCAGGCGGAGATCGAGGCAGACTCGGACCGGGACCGTTGGTTCACCGCCCAGGAGGCCATGGAGTACGGCTTCATCGACAAGGTGATCACCGGGGCCGCTCAGGTTCCGGAAGGCGCCGGGACCCTGAGCTGAGCGAGGAGCTGACGATGACCGACCTGAGCCTGCCGCCGCAGTTCGCGGCCGTGCACAACCGTTACGTCCTGCCGTCCTTCGTCGAGCGCACGTCGTACGGGGTCAAGGAGTCCAACCCGTACAACAAGCTCTTCGAGGATCGGATCATCTTCCTCGGGGTCCAGGTGGATGACGCGTCGGCCAACGACGTGATGGCCCAGCTGCTCACGCTGGAGGGCACGGACCCGGACCGCGACATCATCATGTACATCAACTCGCCGGGTGGCTCGTTCACGGCCATGACGGCGATCTACGACACGATGCAGTACGTCCGGCCGGATATCCAGACGGTCTGCCTGGGGCAGGCGGCCAGTGCGGCGGCGGTGCTGCTCTCGGCCGGCACGCCCGGTAAGCGGATGGCACTGCCGAATTCGCGGATCATCATCCACCAGCCTGCCACGGAGGGGGGCTACGGGCAGGGCTCGGATATCGAGATCCAGGCCCGGGAGATTCTGCGGATGCGTACCCAGCTGGAAGAAATGCTCTCCCGGCACTGCAACCAGCCGGTGGAGAAGGTCCGCAAGGATATCGACCGGGACAAGATTATGACGGCCGAGGAGTCCCGCGAGTACGGGCTGGTAGACACCATCCTCACCAGCCGTAAGAAGGGCTTGCTGGCCGCCAACGCCGCCAACTGAGCCGGATTGGGTCAGAGGTCGGCCGGGGGTAGCCTCGACCGACCTCTGACACACCCGTATTTGGGGTCGGAGAAACCCGCGCCAACGGGTAACGTCGGGTCTGTGCCGCTTCGCCGGTCGATCCGGCCGGTAGCTGAGATGGGCGGCGCGGGGTCCGGGAGCCATGGCCGGATCACTGGCCGACGAGTGCAGGGAGACTGTAGGTGGCACGGATCGGTGACGGCGGCGACCTGCTGAAGTGCTCCTTCTGTGGGAAATCGCAGAAGCAGGTCAAGAAGCTTATCGCTGGTCCCGGTGTCTATATCTGCGACGAGTGTATCGATCTGTGTAACGAGATCATCGAAGAAGAGCTGGCCGAGTCGGGCGAAGTGAAGTGGGAAGAGCTTCCCAAGCCGATGGAGATCTGCCAGTTCCTCGACAATTACGTCGTGGGTCAGGCTCAGGCCAAGAAGGCTCTCGCCGTCGCGGTCTACAACCACTACAAGCGAATTCAGGCCGAGACGGCCGGGGCGCCCAGCGTGGACAGCGTTGAGCTGGCCAAGTCCAACATCCTGCTGCTTGGCCCCACCGGGTGTGGCAAGACCCACCTGGCGCAGACCCTGGCTCGGATGCTCAACGTGCCGTTCGCCATCGCGGACGCCACTGCCCTGACCGAGGCCGGCTACGTCGGGGAGGACGTGGAGAACATCCTCCTCAAGCTGATCCAGGCTGCCGACTACGACGTCAAGCGCGCCGAGACCGGGATCATCTATATCGACGAGGTCGACAAGATCGCGCGCAAGTCGGAGAATCCGTCGATTACCCGCGATGTCTCCGGCGAGGGCGTGCAGCAGGCCCTCCTCAAGATGCTGGAGGGGACGGTTGCGAACGTTCCGCCCCAGGGCGGCCGCAAGCATCCGCATCAGGAGTTCATCCAGATCGACACCACCAACGTGCTTTTCATCTGCGGCGGTGCCTTCGCCGGCCTCGACCAGATTATTGAGGCGCGTACCGGTCACGGCGGCACGGGTTTCGGTGCCCGGCTGCGGGCGGTCTCGGAGCGTTCCACCGATGACACCTTCAGCCAGGTGATGCCGGAGGACATGCTGAAGTTCGGTCTGATCCCCGAGTTCATCGGTCGGCTTCCGGTGATCACCAACGTACGCAGCCTCGACCGTGAGGCCCTGGTGCAGATCCTCACCGAGCCGCGAAATGCGCTCGTCCGGCAGTACCAGCGCCTCTTCGAGTTGGACGGCGTCGAGCTGGAGTTCGAGCAGTCGGCCCTGGAGGCGATCGCCGACCAGGCGATGCTCCGGGGCACCGGTGCCCGCGGCCTTCGGGCGATCATGGAGGAGGTTCTGCTCTCCGTGATGTACGAGGTGCCGAGCAACCCCGACGCGGCCCGCGTTCTGATCAATCGCGAAGTGGTGCTGGAGAACGTCAACCCGACGATTGTTCCGCGTGAGTTCACCAGCCGCCGGGCGCGGCGGGAGCGTGAGGAGAAGTCGGCGTGACCGGGTTGGTTCGTCCCGGGGGCTAGCCGAGCCCGCAAGGTCCGCCCGCTGCCTCGCTGTTGCCAACCCCGCAACGTCGTGTTGCGAACCCCGCAACCTTGCTGTTGCCAACTGTGCCGCGGCCGTAGTCCTGCGCCTGTTCCGCTGACTCCCCTGCCCGTAACCTGGGTCCATGCGAGTCGCGGTCTGCCAGTTGAACGCCCGGGAGGACCGAGGGTCAAATCTGGCAGCAGCCGAGGCCCTGCTGGAGCGGGCGGCGGTCGGCGGTGCCGATCTGGCGATCCTCCCCGAATACGTCGACTATCTCGGCCCGGCCGCCGGGCAACCGGTCGCGGAGCCGGTGGACGGGGAGGTCGGGACCTTCTTTTCCGGCGCCGCGCAGCGGCTCGGTATCTGGGTCGTGGTTGGCTCGATTCACGAGCGGGGCCCGGATCCGGAGCATTCGTACAACACCTGCCTGGTGTTCGATCGCTCCGGGACGCTCGCCGCCACCTATCGCAAGATCCACTTGTACGACGTGGAGATTCCCGGTCGGGTGTCGTATCTGGAGTCAGCCACGGTCGCCGCTGGCGTGCAGCCGGTCGTCGTAGACGTGGAGGGCCTTCGGGTTGGGCTGTCGATCTGCTACGACCTCCGCTTTCCCGAGCTCTATCGTCAGCTCGTTACGGACGGTGCGGCGGAGCTACTCCTTGTCCCGGCAGCTTTCATGCTGCACACGGGGCGGGACCACTGGGAGGTGCTGTTGCGTGCCCGGGCCATCGAGAACCAGTGCTTCGTTGCGGCTGCCGCCCAGACGGGGGACCACGAGCCGAGCCGTACCTGCTTCGGGCGCAGCATGGTGATAGATCCCTGGGGGACAGTGCTCGCCCAGGTGCCGGATGGTTCTGGGCTCGCGATTGTCGACCTCGACCTGGAGCGGCTGCGGACGGTCCGGGCCGAGTTGCCGAGCCTGGCCAACCGTCGCCTCCAGCTTCCCTGAGCCCCCCGAACGGTCTTCGGCCACGAAAATGGCCTGACCGTGGAGTCCTGAGCTGCAGGCGGCGAACGGCTTGTCGTCGGAGCCGCTGTTCGCCGAATCCGTCCTCAGCCCTGTAGGAGGACCCCGATTGTTGCGAGGCCGACGATGGCGGCGGCGGTGACCAGGAGCGCCGTTGTCATTCGTGAAGGTCCCCGGCGAGCCAGCCGGCCGACCGACAGGACCAGGACGACGAGTACGAAGGCACCGATGACGAGTTGCCAGAACGGCAGGAGTAGCCCGAGCAGCGCCTCCTCGGCCAGCACCGGGGTCGCTGTCAGCTCGGCCATGCAGACACTCTCCCACGGATGAGCGGTTCCGGTCTTCTGCACGGTGTCGAGTGGTGGCGGCGGAGGTGGGTGCTGCCGTCGGTTGGTGTCAGTGATGGATCTTGATTTGCCTTCTGCGGGGCGACCGCGTAACTTTCTCTTTGCACGCGGGAAGCCGGGCAAACCGGCAGAGAGCGGGTACCAGGGCCGTGGCGACTTCGCCGAGCGGGGCTGGAGCGCGGGCGGTGTGAGGCGCTTCCGGAGACGGAGTTGCAATCACGAAGCCGACCGGGTAGAGTACTGAAGCCGGCAGGAGCCGGGCGGATAGCCGCGAAGCGGATGTCGGCCGGTCTGTCGATCCCCACAACAGTAACGACCGCCAAGTTGGCGTGCGTGATTGTGGGTCGGCTAAGACGAGTTTGTCGCCTGAATGGTCAGGTTGACGATCGCGGAATAGTCCGGGTAGTTTAGAGCGGTTGCCTCCGGATGGGCCCTTTGGGGTTCGGATGGTGTGTGGTTGTTCTTTGAGAACTCAACAGGGTGTTTGGAAAGCCAGTGCCGTTTTGGTCTGGGTTGGCCTGCTGTTTGGTGGGTTGGCTTGGGCTTGAATTTGGCAGCAAATTTTTGTTTGTTGCTGGGATTTTCTTCAAGTTTTTGTTGGAGAGTTTGATCCTGGCTCAGGACGAACGCTGGCGGCGTGCTTAACACATGCAAGTCGAGCGGAAAGGCCCTTCGGGGTACTCGAGCGGCGAACGGGTGAGTAACACGTGAGTAACCTGCCCCAGGCTTTGGGATAACCCCGGGAAACCGGGGCTAATACCGGATATTACTGGCTGCCGCATGGCGGTTGGTGGAAAGATTTTTCGGCTTGGGATGGACTCGCGGCCTATCAGCTTGTTGGTGGGGTAATGGCCTACCAAGGCGGCGACGGGTAGCCGGCCTGAGAGGGCGACCGGCCACACTGGGACTGAGACACGGCCCAGACTCCTACGGGAGGCAGCAGTGGGGAATCTTGCACAATGGGCGGAAGCCTGATGCAGCGACGCCGCGTGAGGGATGACGGCCTTCGGGTTGTAAACCTCTTTCAGCAGGGACGAAGCGTTTGTGACGGTACCTGCAGAAGAAGCGCCGGCCAACTACGTGCCAGCAGCCGCGGTAAGACGTAGGGCGCGAGCGTTGTCCGGATTTATTGGGCGTAAAGAGCTCGTAGGCGGCTTGTCGCGTCGACTGTGAAAACCCGTGGCTCAACTGCGGGCTTGCAGTCGATACGGGCAGGCTAGAGTTCGGTAGGGGAGACTGGAATTCCTGGTGTAGCGGTGAAATGCGCAGATATCAGGAGGAACACCGGTGGCGAAGGCGGGTCTCTGGGCCGATACTGACGCTGAGGAGCGAAAGCGTGGGGAGCGAACAGGATTAGATACCCTGGTAGTCCACGCTGTAAACGTTGGGCGCTAGGTGTGGGGGGCCTCTCCGGTTCTCTGTGCCGCAGCTAACGCATTAAGCGCCCCGCCTGGGGAGTACGGCCGCAAGGCTAAAACTCAAAGGAATTGACGGGGGCCCGCACAAGCGGCGGAGCATGCGGATTAATTCGATGCAACGCGAAGAACCTTACCTGGGTTTGACATCGCCGGAAATCCTTCAGAGATGGGGGGTCCTTCGGGGCCGGTGACAGGTGGTGCATGGCTGTCGTCAGCTCGTGTCGTGAGATGTTGGGTTAAGTCCCGCAACGAGCGCAACCCTTGTTCGATGTTGCCAGCGCGTTATGGCGGGGACTCATCGAAGACTGCCGGGGTCAACTCGGAGGAAGGTGGGGATGACGTCAAGTCATCATGCCCCTTATGTCCAGGGCTTCACGCATGCTACAATGGCCGGTACAATGGGCTGCGATACCGTGAGGTGGAGCGAATCCCAAAAAGCCGGTCTCAGTTCGGATCGGGGTCTGCAACTCGACCCCGTGAAGTCGGAGTCGCTAGTAATCGCAGATCAGCAACGCTGCGGTGAATACGTTCCCGGGCCTTGTACACACCGCCCGTCACGTCACGAAAGTCGGCAACACCCGAAGCCGGTGGCCTAACCCTTGTGGGGGGAGCCGTCGAAGGTGGGGCTGGCGATTGGGACGAAGTCGTAACAAGGTAGCCGTACCGGAAGGTGCGGCTGGATCACCTCCTTTCTAAGGAGCGCCATCCGTCGAAGGGCGGTATGGAGCCTCGGTTGCCTGTGTTGGGTGATGGGGTGCTCATTGGTCGGAGACACTGGCTAGTCGGTTTTGGCAGCGGTTTGATGCTCTTGTACACGCTCTCTTCGGGGGGTGGTTGGAAGGGGTTGATGATGCGGCTGGGGTTGGCGATGAACACCCTGTTGGGTCCTGAAGGAATGACCGTGTGGTTGTTTCTTGGGCTGTTGTTCCTGTGATGCTGCCGGTTGGTGGTGTTGTGGGGGTGGCGGTGTTGCCTGGCGTGGCTTGTCTCGTATACCGGATGCTGGTTTTGCCTCTTTTGGGGGGTGGGGTTGGTGTTGCTGGTGCGGGGTGGTGGTTGCGGGTTGGTTGTTTGTTGAGAATTACACAGTGGACGCGAGCATCTTTGTGGTCAAGTTGTCAAGGGCGAACGGTGAATGCCTTGGCACCAGGAGCCGATGAAGGACGTGGGAGGCCGCGATAGGCCTGGGGGAGTTGTCAACCGAGCTGTGATCCCAGGATGTCCGAATGGGGAAACCCGGCATCAGTCATGTGATGTCACCTGCACCTGAATTCATAGGGTGTGTGGGGGGAACGCGGGGAAGTGAAACATCTCAGTACCCGTAGGAAGAGAAAACAATTGTGATTCCGTGAGTAGTGGCGAGCGAAAGCGGATTGAGGCTAAACCGGCTGCGTGTGATACCTGTCAGGGGTTGCGTGGTCGGGGTTGTGGGACCCTGCGGCACGGGCTGACACTCGTGTGGGGAGTTATAAAGCTGGTGGTTAGTTGAACAGTCTGGAATGGCTGACCGTAGACGGTGAAAGTCCGGTAGGTGAAAGCTGCCAGTCTCCTGTGGGTGTTCCCGAGTAGCGGCGGACTCCTGTAATCTGCCGTGAATCTGCCAGGACCATCTGGTAAGCCTAAATACTTCCTGGTGACCGATAGCGGATAGTACCGTGAGGGAATGGTGAAAAGTACCCCGGGAGGGGAGTGAAATAGTACCTGAAACCGTTCGCCTACAATCCGTCGGAGCCTTTAGGGGTGACGGCGTGCCTTTTGAAGAATGAGCCTGCGAGTTAGTGGCATGTGGCGAGGTTAACCCGGGTGGGGGAGCCGTAGCGAAAGCGAGTCTGAATAGGGCGTCAGAGTCGCGTGTCCTAGACCCGAAGCGGAGTGATCTAGCCATGGGCAGGCTGAAGCGTGGGTAAGACTGCGTGGAGGGCCGAACCCACCAACGTTGAAAAGTTGGGGGATGACCTGTGGTTAGGGGTGAAAGGCCAATCAAACTCCGTGATAGCTGGTTCTCCCCGAAATGCATTTAGGTGCAGCGTCGCGTGTTTCTTGCCGGAGGTAGAGCACTGGATGGTCTAGGGGGCCTACAAGCTTACCGAAATCAGCCAAACTCCGAATGCCGGTAAGTGAGAGCGCGGCAGTGAGACTGCGGGGGATAAGCTTCGTAGTCGAGAGGGAAACAGCCCAGATCACCAGCTAAGGCCCCTAAGCGTGTGCTAAGTGGAAAAGGATGTGGGGTCGCATAGACAACCAGGAGGTTGGCTTAGAAGCAGCCATCCTTGAAAGAGTGCGTAATAGCTCACTGGTCAAGTGGTTCCGCGCCGACAATGTAGCGGGGCTCAAGCACACCGCCGAAGCTGTGGCATTCACGCGTGTACTTCGCATGGCCTTTGGGTTGTGTGTAGGTGTGTGGATGGGTAGGGGAGCGTCGTGCCGGGGGTGAAGCAGCCGAGTGATCGAGTTGTGGACGCGGTGCGAGTGAGAATGCAGGCATGAGTAGCGAATGAAGGGTGAGAAACCCTTCCGCCGGATGACCAAGGGTTCCAGGGCCAGGTTAATCCGCCCTGGGTGAGTCGGGGCCTAAGGCGAGGCCGAGAGGCGTAGTCGATGGATAACGGGTTGATATTCCCGTACCCGCGAAGGAGCGTCCCTGATGAACCTCGTTGTGCTAACCATCCGAGCTTGGTGTGGTCTTCGGACTGTGCTGGGGGAGCGTGGGAACCTGGCGGGTAGTAGTCAAGCGATGGGGTGACGCAGGAAGGTAGCTGAGCCCGGCCGGTGGTTGTGCCGGGGTAAGCGTGTAGGCTGTGTCGTAGGTAAATCCGCGGCGCGTGTGGCTGAGACGTGATGCCGAGCCGATTCAGGTGAAGTCAGTGATCCTATGCTGTCGAGAAAAGCCTCTAGCGAGTTCCGAGCGGCCCGTACCCTAAACCGACACAGGTGGTCAGGTAGAGAATACCAAGGCGATCGGGTGAACTGTGGTTAAGGAACTCGGCAAATTGCCCCCGTAACTTTGGGAGAAGGGGGGCCGGAGACGTGAAGGCACGTGCTGCTGGAGCGTTGTATGGCCGCAGAGAGCAGGGGGAAGCGACTGTTTACTAAAAACACAGGTCCATGCGAAGAAGTAATTCGATGTATATGGACTGACGCCTGCCCGGTGCTGGAACGTTAAGGGGACCTGTTAGTCTTTCGGGGCGAAGCGGAGAACTTAAGCGCCAGTAAACGGCGGTGGTAACTATAACCATCCTAAGGTAGCGAAATTCCTTGTCGGGTAAGTTCCGACCTGCACGAATGGCGTAACGACTTCCCCACTGTCTCAACCACAGGCCCGGCGAAATTGCATTACGAGTAAAGATGCTCGTTACGCGCGGCAGGACGGAAAGACCCCGGGACCTTTACTATAGCTTGACATTGGTATCCGAATTAGCTTGTGTAGGATAGGTGGGAGCCGGTGAAGTGTGCACGCCAGTGCATGTGGAGGCAATCTTGAAATACCACTCTGGTTGGTTTGGGTATCTAACTTCGGACCGTTATCCGGTTCAGGGACAGTGTCTGGTGGGTAGTTTAACTGGGGCGGTTGCCTCCTAAAGGGTAACGGAGGCGCCCAAAGGTTCCCTCAGCCTGGTTGGCAATCAGGTGTTGAGTGTAAGTGCACAAGGGAGCTTGACTGTGAGACTGACGGGTCGAGCAGGGACGAAAGTCGGGACTAGTGATCCGGCACTGGCGAATGGAAGCGGTGTCGCTCAACGGATAAAAGGTACCCCGGGGATAACAGGCTGATCTTCCCCAAGAGTCCATATCGACGGGATGGTTTGGCACCTCGATGTCGGCTCGTCGCATCCTGGGGCTGTAGCAGGTCCCAAGGGTTGGGCTGTTCGCCCATTAAAGCGGTACGCGAGCTGGGTTTAGAACGTCGTGAGACAGTTCGGTCCCTATCCGCCGTGCGCGTAGGATACTTGAGAAGGGCTGTCCCTAGTACGAGAGGACCGGGACGGACGAACCTCTGGTGTGCCAGTTGTCCCGCCAGGGGCACGGCTGGTTAGCTACGTTCGGAAGGGATAACCGCTGAAAGCATCTAAGCGGGAAGCCTGCTTCAAGATGAGGTATCCCACCCACCTTTGGTGGGGTAAGGCCCCCAGCTAGACGACTGGGTTGATAGGCCGGAAATGTAAGCTCGGTAACGGGTTCAGTTGACCGGTACTAATAGGCCGAGGACTTGACTACTAAGCTGCTACGCGTCCACTGTGTAACTCTTGGCAAGCAAACATTGCCTGTGGTGTTGGGTGTGTTTGATATGTCGATAAGTGTTACGGCGGTCATGGCGGAGGGGAAACGCCCGGTTACATTCCGAACCCGGAAGCTAAGCCCTCCAGCGCCGATGGTACTGCACTCGGGAGGGTGTGGGAGAGTAGGACACCGCCGGGCAAAACTTCAGTTGAGGGCCGACCCCATCAGGGTCGGCCCTCAACGCGTTTCCCGCCGAACAACACCAGCCAGCAACAGCACCAAGATGCTATGGGCCCGCCGCCGGCAGCGTGCCCGACTACCGGACTTAGGTGACACATCGGTTTCCGGACCACCCGGACTTCGGGGAGCCTGGCGGTTACCGACCGCACCCGGTTCTTTTGCCTCGCCGTCGTGGTCCGCCGGATCGCTGGCCGGTGCCATGTGCTCGGCGGGTGGCCGAAAACGCTCTGCAGCTGCCGGCGACAACAGCGGTTCGGCCACGGGACGTCGGCGCCCTGCGCGGTGGTTGTCGATGACGGCGCCGACCCGTTCCCCAACCTCGGTAGCCCAAGGAGAGGGCCCTGCCGGCGTGATGCCGACAGGGCCCGGTCAGTTCCGGTGGGTGCGGGGGATCAGGAGGGTTCCGGGCCGCAGATGAAGCGTGGCTCCGCGGCGTAGCGCCAACTGAACTTCTCCCGCTTCGCCTCCTTGCCGTTCTTGTAGAACACCCGGTAGGCGCTCTGGCTGAACCCGTCGCTGCCGTTGGCGGCGATGCAGTCCGGGCCGGGCTCCAGGTAGACCGTCTTCGGCTTGGTGATGTTGCTGCGGGGGCCGTACTCCGTCTTTACCTTGTCCCAGATCTCTGTACTCCAGATCGAGACGGTGATCTTGTTGGACGTGTAGGAGGTGTCGATCAGGAGTCCGTACTCGGTGTTGTTGCGGAATTTGAAGTCGAGATCTGGGTAGAAGATCGTGGACTCAATGACCGCCGGATAACGGCTGAAATAGTACGAGTGGGGCTTGTGCTCGACATCCTCCAGCCCCGCGTAGTAGGTGGCGTTGAAAAGCGTCGTGGTGAACTGCGAGACCCCGCCCCCGACCCCCGGTACGAGCTTGCCATTGAGGATGACCGGAGCGTCCTGGTAGCCCTTCGCGTAGTTTCGTTCGCCGGTGTGTTTGTTCAAGGAGAACGTCTCGCCGGGCAGCACCAGCGTGTTGTCGACGTCCTTGGCCGCAGTGATGATGTTCTGGCTGCGGGGGGAGGAGAGCCCGCCGGGGAACTGGGTGGTGAAGGTCGACACCTTCTCCTTGATGCCCAGGCCGGCCAACTTCTCCGTGGTGAGCTCCGGCTTCTTCGTTTCGAGCGTGCCGGTCACCCGGCGGCCGTCCGACTGCGGTAGGACCGCGAGCAGGGCCTCCCCGAGGTCGTCGGCATCCAGTTCCTTCCCGTCCTTACTATCGATGATCTTCGGCTTGCCGTTGGTGAGCGTCATCCGGGCATTCTTCGGGGTCACCTCGACCTTGGCCAGGTCATCGCCGAGTGCGGAGCGGAGTCGTTTGACGTCGACTTTCGCCGACAGCGTGCCGGTCTCGTCGGCGGTGAACAGCAGGCTCTTCGCGATCGCCTCCGGCGGAATGCTCACCGAGCCCTGGTCCGTCGTCAGGGCTACCGGGGCCGCCACGGCCGGCTTCGCCAACTCGGTCACCAGCCGGTCCACCTCCTCGGCGGTGGTCACCGGGTAGGTCTCGACCAGTGGAACGGTGACCGGGTCGCCACTCAACCAGCCCTCCCGAACCGCCTGCGCGGAGTGCTCCGGGTCGAGCTCCAGGCTGGGCTTCGGGTGGGTTGCCTTCGGCGTGAGGCCGCTCCAGGTGATGCCGGGCATGGTCATCTCGCGGCCCTGGTCCCCCAAGACCTCCTCGAGTGCCGCGTCGAGCTTCTCCGCGTCCACCGTCACCACCGGTGGCACCGCGCGGGAGCCGGCGAGGCGTTCGAAGACATGCGCCTCCACCTGCATGGCGGCTCGCACGGTGGCCTCCACGTCAACCCGGAGACCCATCTCGGCCGGCACCAGTTCCGCAGCCTGTTGACCGACGACCACCGGCAGGGGGGCGGTCAGCATGGCGGTCTGTTGTTCCACCGCCGCGTGCAGCCGCTCGACCGCGGCCGCCTGGCTCTGACCGCCGAGATCGGTGCCGAGGACCGTCGTGCCACGGGGTATGTCACCGGCGTACGCGAAGGTGCCGATGCCGACTGTGGAGGCGAGCACCACAGTGGCGACCCCGGTGGCGAGCAGCAACCAGGCCCGGCGGGCCCGCCCCTCGCCCGGCGGAAAGGACCACTTCCCACCGGGAGGAAAGAACCTTTTGCCGCCAGTTAGAAAGGCCCACTTCCCGCCTCGTTGACGGGTGGCGGGTTCCGCCTCCTCAACGGGCCACTGCACCGCGGTCACCTGCACGGTGGGCCGGTCGTCGGCGGGCAGATCTTTGTCGCCGTACAGGGTCACAGTCACCTCGACTAGGGGCGTCGCGCTCGGGCGGTTATCACACCCGGAAGGAAACTACGGTAACCAACATGTGCCCGTAGCGGCAGGCCGTGTCCTGCGTCGCGTGTCGCGTCCTCCCGATCCTCGCGGGTCAGTCCGGACGTGCAACGGCGGCGGGTAAGGGTGCCGCCCAGCATCGCCCAGCGGGGGGTTCCGTACGGTGGGGTCCATGCGGGAGGACGAGGCGGCCCTGGCGTACGGCGGTGGTTGGGTGGACCGGGCCGGTGCCCTCCGCGCCGATCCGGAGCGGCTGGCGCAACTGTTGGGCGGGGCAGACACCAGAGTGCTGCCGTTGTGGCAGGACCACTGCCTGGTCAACGAGGCGGTGCCGGTGCAACTGACCGGCGACGCAGCGGAGCGGGCCCGCGCCGCCGCGGCGGAGACGGTCTTCCTGGGGTTCGCGGCCGGGCGGGCGGTCTTCGCGGTGGACCTCTCCGAGCTCACTGAGGACGCCGCACTGGCGGCCGCCGGGGCGACGCGGGTGGTGGGGGTGCGCGCGCTCGTCGGGCGGCTCAGCCCGGCCGAGGCGGCCATCCAGGGGTACGCGCGTGGTCTGCTGCACTGGCACCGGCAGCAGCGGTACTGCGGTGCGTGCGGTGCGGCGACCAATGTCCAAGATGCCGGGCATGCCCGGCGGTGTACGGATCCGGACTGCGCCCGGCTGTACTTTCCCCGGATCGAGCCCGCCATCATTGTGCTCGTGGAGACAGCGGGCTCGCCCGGCCGCTGCCTGTTGGCCCGGCACGCCGGGGCGGCCGAGAACGCGTTTTCGACCCTCGCCGGCTTCGTCGAGGTGGGGGAGACGCTGGAAGACGCGGTCCGGCGCGAGGTGGCTGAAGAAGCGGGCGTAGTGGTGACCGACGTGGCGTACCAGGGGTCGCAGGCCTGGCCGTTTCCGGCGGGGCTGATGGTGGGCTTCCGCGCCACCGCCGAATCCGACGAGATCCGGGTGGACGGGGTCGAGCTGCTGGAGGCGCGCTGGTTCACTCGCGCCGAGTTACGTCAGCGGGCGGCGACAGGCCATCGGCTCGGCCGGCCGGACTCGATCGGCAACCACCTGCTCAGCGGCTGGCTGGCCGAGGACGAAGCAGCCGGTTCAGCTCCCCGCTGACGCCCGCCGTGGCGCCGGCACCCGCGGGTCGGCACGCGCTGGGGTCGACCGCCACGTACGGAGCGTCATGACCAGGGTGATGACCACGGCGGCTCCCAGGGTGGGCCAGAGCAGCCCGGCGATGGTCCGTGGCGCGGTCCACAGCACGACCGTCGCCAGCAGGACGCTGCCCACCCACAGCGGCGCGGCGGGCCAGCGGACACCAGTGGCGACCGCCGCGTTCAGCAGGACGAAAACGACGGCCCAGAGCGCTCCGACCGCGGCGAAGAGCGGCGCCAACGGGCCCAGGTGGGTGTAGTCCGGGCCGCCGGCGAGTTGGAAGGCCAGGGTGCCGGCGAACGTCGAGCCGAGAATCAGCAGTACGCCGCAGCCAGCGGTCACGGCGAGCGCGACGGCTCGACTGAACCGATCGTCGCGGGCCAGCCGGGGTAGGGCGAGCACGGTGGCCACCTGCGGCGCCCACAGTGCGCCCTTGGTCAACACCGTCCCCACCGCGTACCCGCCGGAGTCGTCGACCGGCAGGAGCTGACGGGCGAGGAAGAGGTCCACGTACGAGACGACGAGCATGGCGAGCATCGCGGCGCAGCCGGTCAGGATCTGGCCGGCATCCAGCGGTGGCGCCGTGGAGGGGGTCCGCGGGGCAGCCGACCGGGCCAGGGCGGCCAGCCCGACCGGGGTGAGCGCGGCGGTCCCGGCGCCGAGCAGCAGGGATCCGGTTAGGCCGGCGTCCAGCAGGAGACCGACCAGCACTCCGCCGTACCGGCCGGCGGCCAGCAGTCCCATGGCGATGGCCAGTCGAACGAACCGTTGCCCGCCCTGGAGCTCCCCCAACGTCCGGCAGGAGAGCACGATGGCGGCCGTGGTGACCGCGGAGAGGAGGAGCACCTCGACCGGAAGACGCAAGCCTTTGACGAGTAACGGGGTGGCGAGAACCAGGGCGGACGCGCAGAGGGCTGCGGTCAACAGGGCTGCCCGGCGGGTCGGGGTGGGACCGTGCCGCGCGTGGTGCACGGCGACGGCGAGCTGCAGGCCGAACCCCGGCACGCTCGCGATGGCGATCAGGCCGAGCGTGGTGGCGAGCGCGCTGAGCTCGGCGGAGTCGAGCTGGCGGGCGGCCAGCACCGGGGCCAGGTAGGCGAGTCCGTTGCCCAGCAGCCCCGCGGCGGTCACGGCCAGGCCGGCGGTGCCGAGTGCCCGGACGCCGGCGCTCGGGGACCGCGTCCCCGAGCCGTCCACATCGTTGGTTCGCCGGCTCACACGGTTCCCGAGGGGTTGGATTCCCGCCGGGCGGTGTCCGGGGTGACGCCGCCGGGCGACGGCACGGGCACATCCACCGCCGACGGTACGGGTTCGGGGCGCTGGGGAGCGCGGTGGACGGACCGGCCTCGAAGGCAGGTCGACAACCAGAGGCAGCCGAGGGCGAGAACCATCAGGAGCTGCGGAAGGGCGGCGGTGTGCCGCTGCGTGGCGTCCAGGTACGCCCAGCCGGCGAGAAGGACGAGGCCGGCGGGAAGCCAGGACTCGACGAACCGGGGGGCGAGCCGTACCCAGTGGGGGTCGGTTGGCCGCGGTTCGCGCAGCCTACCGGGGAGGGCGAGAAGGACTCCGGCGGCGACGAGTGCCCCGCCGGCGAGGCCGCCGAGCAGGATCAGGGCGGTCGCGCCGACCGCCAGCAGGGGCAGGGAGCGGGGGGCCCGGCGTCGCGGTCGCCGGGTCGGACGGGTCGGGCTGCCGCCGCGGCGTTCGGGGAGCAGTGCGAGGAGCACGACGCCCAGGAGCAGGACGCCTCCGGTCAGGAGCGCCACCTGGTACGGGCGGTCCGGGGTGAAGCGGAGGACGACCTCGCCCGCCGCGCCGGCGGGTAGCACCCAGCCCTGCTGCCAGCCGTCAACGACCATGGGGCGCAGTGGCTCGCCGGCGAGCGTGGCCTGCCAGCCCCGGTTGGTGTTCTCCCGCACCGCGAGTACCCGTTCGCCGGCATGCCCAGCGACCTGTACCCGCCGCTCGGTCGCATCCCAGGCGGTGACCTCGAGGGCGCTCGGGCCCAGCACGTCCGTGGGCTGCTGCTGCGGTACGAGAGCGACCCGGGTCGGCGTGGCGAACTGGCTGGCGGCGGCGACGAGGCGGTGTTCGGCGGCGTCGAGCGGTAACTCGGTATCGGTGCCGCACGGCTCGGCCGGCACCTCCCGCAATTCCAGGAGGTCCCGCATCGTGCCGCGTAGGGCGGTGGTCACGGTCTCTTCGCCGACCGTCAGCGTTGGACCGGAGCCGCAGTCCAGCGTCAACGGTGTGTCCAGATCTACCGGGCTGGAGGGGGCGCCCGGAAGCACCGTGAGCTCGCCGACCGCGATCGGCAGCGGCTCGGGCAACCGAAATCCGTACGGATCGATGCTGGTGACGGCGGGCTGGTCGAGGAACTGGATGGTGAGCTCTTTGGTGCGGATCGGCGGATCCAGCGTCAGCACACCGTCCTCGCCGAGCAGGCCGCCGCGGATGCCATCGTCGGCGATCACCCGTACGCTACCGAGCCGGGTGGCCGCCACAGCCGGGTCGACGGCGAACCGAAGGCCGTCGATCACCTGGGTCTTCAGCCAGGTGAGGCGCAAAATCGGGGCGTCATCGCTGATCGCCGGTGACCAGCTGGTGGCCGGATCCCCGTCCCACACCGCGCCGGGGCGGCGGGTCGGGTGCGGGACGCCGGTTGACGAGGCGCTTACCTCGGGTGCCAGGCCCAGCGCCTGTGCGTCGGTCACCGCCTCGTCCAGGACTGCGTGCAGGGCGGAGCCGTCCATCGGGCGGGCCCACAGCTGCGGGTCGTAGGTCCCGGCAGCGGGCAGGATGAGCGTACGGTCGATCGTGCGTCCATCCTCCGAGCCGCGGATCGCGTTGGTGGAACAGTGCGGCTGCCCGTCCACCTGGAAGCAGGCGGGCGTACGGGGATCCGCGGAGACGACGACGGCCGGTGGGTGGTCGGTGGCGGGTGCTTCCGGCAGCCGGAGAGTCCGGCTGGTCTCGACGCCCGGAATGCTGATTTCGGAGATCCCCACCACCCCGGCACCGAGTGGGCGGAGGGCGAAGGTGTCGTCGATGGCGATGTGGACGCGTCGGGTGGCGTGGATACCGTCCAGGTCGAAGATCATGCGATCGCCGAAGCTCTCCACGGTCTGGCTCTCGTACCCGGCGGTGACGGTCACCGTGGTCGGCACGACGTCCGCCGTCAGGTCGAAGCTGAGCTCCACCCTGGTGACGTTGGTCGGGTTGTCCAGGGTGATCTCTATCCACTGTCGATCGCCACGGTGGTGCGGAGCGGACTGCCAGGAGGTCGTCGGGTCACCGTCCATGGCCGCGTACGGCTGATGCTCGGAGCGGTTCCCGCCCGGAATGTCGACCTGTGAGTGTGCCGTAGCTGCGCGGATCGCGCTGATGCCCTCGAACTCGGCCACTGTGAACCAGTCCGGGGCCCACTCGGGCAGGTAGTCGTGCGCGGGGATCGACGGCGCGAGGGGCTCGTCGGCGGTACGGGTGTGCGAGGCGTTGTCCTGGGACCGACCGAAGGAGACCTCGCGGCGCCGCAGTCCGTCGGTCATCGCGATCGGACCGTAGCCGTCGCCGGCTTCCGCGTCGCCGGCTTCCGCGCTGGCATCCGCGTCACCGGCCAGGACCGTGGGGGCGGGGCTCAACAGGCCCGCCGCAGCGAGGTCGAGTAGGGACTCCGGGCCACCGACGACGGTCGCGACATCCCTCCGGTCGTAGGCGACGACCGGTTCCACCCGGCGGTTGACCTGGTAGACCTCGAGCGCCCGTCCGGGCACATCGAGCCCCTGGTCGCGCCGCTCGTCCACCGCCTCCGGCCCACCCCGGACCGGGCCGAAGGTGGTGACCCGGGTCAGCCCCGGTGAGCGCTGCAGGGCCTGGCGAACCACGGCGGGGCGGGTCGTGTCGGAGCGACCGTGGTCGAGGTCGGCGCGGAACAGGACGTGGCTGACCCCGGAGCGGGCGAGGAGGTCGGCGAGGCCCGCCGAGCCGGCGCCGGAGCTGAGCGTGGCCTCGATCGCGTCCAGGAGTCGGATAGTGGTGGGCGGGGTGAAGGGGATCGAGTTGCGGATCGCCCAGCTGCTCTCCAGCAGCGGTTGGACGATCTCGTCGGTGGTGCTGCCCCAGTCGTAGGCGGGACGGCGGGCTCCGGGGACGACCAGCACCCGTCCCGGACCGGTGTTCGCGTCCAGCCAGTCGGCGGCTTCCTGCCAGTATCGGGGTACTTCCCGCGCGCTTCCCGGAGTGGCGAGTCCGCCGACGATCGCCGGGCTGGCGACCGCCGCGACCGCCGCCATGGTCACGCCGGTGGTGATCCAGGCCCGCGCGACAGCCGGCCGGCGTCGTGCGGCGGGCGCGGTACGAGCTGCCTGCCCGACCAGGCCAACCAGGTGGGCCAATCCGAGTACCAGTGGTAGCCGGAGCAGGACGTCGAACTTGTGGGTGTTCCGTAGCGGGGCGCCCACCCCGTCGAGGAACTGTTGCTGTCCTCCGGTGAGGAGATTGGGGAGATCACTGGCGTGTCCCAGCCCGACCATCGCGGCGCCGAGCACCAGGCCGGTGATGAGGAAGCGGCGGTGCGGCATCCCGCGCCGGGAAAGCCCCAGTACACCCAGGGCGGCGACGGCGAGCGTGGCGAGAATCAGCCCAAGCTCGGTGGCCAACCGGGCGCCGCCGGGGATGGCCTGCTCGACCGGGGAGGCCAGGTACGCCACCCAGTAGGAGGTGCCCCGGAGCGTCGTCACGGCGTCGGTCACGCTGGTGGTGCTCTGGGCGGTTTCGATGTAGTCGAGAAACGGCGGGCTGTACCGCCCGAGAATGAGCAGTGGAACCAGCCACCAGGCGGTGGCCAGGGCGACCGCACCGCACCAGGCGGCGATTGCGGTGATCCGGCGGCGGACTGGTGCCAGGGTGGCGAGCCAGAGCAGAGCGAGCGGCACCACCGCGAAGACGGCGGTCGCATTGACCCCGCCCGCACAGGCCACGGCGAGTGCCGACCCCGCGACCGCCCGACGTAGGGGCGTACCTCGGGCGAGGCCGACCAGGGGGATCAGTACCCACGGTGCCACCGCGCTGGGCCAGGATTCGACCGAGGACCAGCCGAGCTGGGTGAGGATCCGGGGTGACAGGGCGAAGGCGATGCCAGCGATCATGCGTCCGGCGGGTGAGCCGATGCCGAGGCTGCGGGCCAGCCGCACCACACCCAGGTAGGCGACGCAGAAGAGCAGCGCCCACCACAACCGTTGGATCACCCACGGTGCCAGGCCGAGCTCCGAGCCCACCAGGAAGAACGGGCCCATTGGCCAGAGGTACCCGTAGGCCTGGTTCTGCAGTTGGCCGAAGGTGCCGGTGGGGTCCCAGAGGTGCAACGAGCGGAGTAGCCACCCCGCGGGATTGACGTTCAGGTCGACCTTGGTGTCGGGGACGATCAGCCCGGGTGCCTGCTGGAAGGCGAGAGCGGTGAGGACGACGCAGATGGCGAGGTGCCGGAATCTCTGGTTCAGCCGTCGGGCTCGATTCGGCCGTGCGCCGGCGCCACTGGTCACCTCTGCACGCATGTCGCTCCTGTTTCGCCGGTGGTACGGGTACCGGCAGCCGGCGACGGTCGAGCGACGTAGCCGGGACCGGGGGTGGGTGGGGCGGCGGCAACGGGTGATGTGACGAATATGGATGGATGGCTACCCCCCCACGGCGTGTAAGCGTGTGGCAGGCTGCCGAGCATGTCAATGCCAGAGGCTAGGGCTGTGGCACCTGGAGAGCCCACCGCGTCGATGTCCGACCAGCCGAAAGCGTTCGTTCGACGGTTACGTCCGGACCAGGTCGGAGCGGTGGCGATAGCTCTCATCGTGGTGTCGGTCGCCTGGCGGGCCGGCCTCGCCGCGCGGGGCTGGTTCTCCCAGGACGAGTTCGTGCTCGCCGCCCAGGTCCTTGACGCCCGGTTGGACGCGGACTTCCTGCTGCGAACCTTCAACAATCACCTGATGCCCGGCGGCCTGTTGACAGCGTGGCTGATGGTGCGGCTGGCCGGTTTCGCCAGCTGGCCCTGGGTGCTGATGCTGGCGGTGGGACAGGCGGCGGTGGGCTTCGCCGTCTACCGGCTGCTGCGCGACCTGCTGCGGCCGGGCTGGGGCTTGTTGGTCCCGTTGGCCCTCTTCCTGTTCAGCCCGCTGACGCTGGAGGTGTCGTCGCTGTGGCTGGTCGGGCTACTCCTGTTGCCGGTGCAACTCGCCCTGGTCCTGGCGGTGTGGGCGCAGGTCCGGTATCTGCGTACCGGCCGCCGCCGGCACCTAGCGATGGTCGTCCTGTGGCTGCTGTTCGGGCTGCTGTTCGACCCGAAGGCGCTGCTGATAGCGCCGCTGTTGTTCCTGCTGACCATATTCTTGTTTACCGACGGTTCGCCGTGGCGCAGCCTGGTCACGGTGGTGCGCCGGCACTGGCGGGTCTGGCTGTTGCTCACCGTGCTCTCCGGGGCCTACCTGGCGTTCTACCTGACCCGACCGGCTCGTGCCCTGGACCAGGTGACCTCGCCCGGTCAGGCTTTCACCTTCCTCGGTGACCTGGTCGGTGCGACCGTCGTGCCGGGCCTGCTCGGGGGTCCGTGGCGGTGGACCTACGCCGGTGACGGGCCGCCGTTGGTGGACCCCTATCCGGTGGCGATGTGGCTGTCGTGGCTGGTGCTGGCGGCCCTGATTGTGGTGACCGTCCGTCGGCGCCGGTCGGCGGCGCGGGCCTGGCTGCTGCTGGCCTCCTACCTCGGCCTGGTCGCGGTGCTCTTCGCGGTGACCCGCCTTGGTGGTGCGCTCGGCCCGATGGTGGGCACGGTCCCGCGTTTCGTGGCTGATGTGGTTCCGGTCGCCGCGATCTGCGTCGGGGTAGCCCTGTTCGGGCTTCGGGATGCCGGCGAGCAGGACCGGTACGTCCCGCGGCCGCTACCGGGGATTCCGTGGGCGCTCGACTCGTTCGCGGTTGGTCGGGCGGCGATCGCTGTCCTGGTCGCGGTCGGGCTCGGTACGGTGTGGAGCACCGTCACGTTTGGCGACAACTGGAGCACCAAGTACGGCCGGGAGTACCTCGCCACGGCTCAGGCCGAGCTGGCCGCCGCGCCACCGGACACCGTTTTCCTCGACACGATCGTCCCTGATCGGGTGGTGTCCGGCTATTTCTGGCCGGACAACCTTCAGTCCCACTTTTTCCGACCGGCGGAGCACCAGCCAGAGTTCGTCGAGGTGGCCGAGCTGCCGTTGACCTTCGACGCGGAGGGTCGAATCCGTCCGGTCCGGATCGACGGAGTCAAGGTTCTGCCGGGCCAGGTGCCCGACTGCGGGCACCTGGTGGAGAGCGGTCGTACGACTCAGATTCCGTTGGCAGCACCGGTTGCGGAATGGCCGTACGTGGTGGAGTTCGGCTACCTGAGCTCCGGCGACGCGACCGTGACCCTGCGCCTGGGCGAGGCCACCCGGGAGATCACAGTGCGGAGTGGACTGAACCAGCTGTATTTCCCGCT
This sequence comes from Salinispora sp. H7-4, assembly GCF_013416675.1. NCBI lineage: Bacteria > Bacillati > Actinomycetota > Actinomycetes > Micromonosporales > Micromonosporaceae > Salinispora > Salinispora sp. H7-4. The sequence goes on along the minus strand of NZ_JABZED010000003.1, from coordinate 63,642 downwards.
GCCCGGTGCGGGGGACGCCATCGAGGTCACCATCAGCACTCCGGACATCTCCCTCTGCACGAGGTTGATCACCGTCGGGCGGGTGGTGCCGGCGTCGTGAGTGGGTGACCGACCGGCCGCACGGGCCCGGGTGGTTCGAGATCGGCTCCTGTTGTACGCCGTCGCGGCGGTGGTGACGGCGATAGTGCTCGCCCCACTGGCGGCACCGGGCTACGTGTTGCGCTATGACATGGTCTTCGTGCCCCGGCAGCCGCTGACCTGGGACCTCGTGGCGCCAGCGCAGGGCCTGCCGCGGGCGGTGCCGATGGACGCCGTGGTCTCGGTGCTCACCCAGCTTGTCCCGGGCTGGGTGGTGCAGCGGATCGCGCTGGGCGGGGCGGTCCTGCTGGCGGCGGTCGGTGCCGCCCGCCTGGTGCCGACCGAACGGATCGGGGTTCGGCTGCTCGCCGCGGTCGGCTACGCCTGGACGCCGTACCTGGCCGAGCGGTTGTTGATCGGGCAGTGGGGCCTGCTGGTCTGCTACGCCGCCCTGCCGTGGCTGGTGCGGGCGGGGTTGGAGTTGCGGGCCGGGCGGGCCGGCGCGGTGCCCCGCGTGCTACTCGCCGCCGCGCCGGCTGCGATAACCCCGACCGGTGGCCTGATCGCGTTCGGTGTGGTGTCGCTGCTCGCACCGCAGCGGGGACGTTGGCGGGGATCGACGATCGCGGTGGCGGGGGTCGCCCTGCTCAACGCCCCGTGGGTGACCGCTGCCCTGGTGACCGACGCGGGCGGCGCCTCCGACCCGGCTGGGGTGGCCGCCTTCGCCGCTCGGGGCGAGAACTGGGCGGGTCCGCTGGCGGCGCTCGCCGGTACCGGGGGCATCTGGAGCGCTCAGGCCACTCCGGCGAGCCGCGCCCTGCCCCTGGTGCCGCTGGTGACCCTGGCGCTACTGGCGCTGGCCGGCGCGGGGTTTGGCCTTCTGCGGCGGCGGATGCCGCCGGGCGTCTCAGCCCGGCTGTTGGTGCTGGCGGGGGCCGGTTTCCTGCTCGCCGCGCTGGGTACGGCGCCGGGGACCGCTGATGTACTGCGGTGGGCGGTGGCGGAGCTACCGGGGGCCGGGCTGCTTCGCGACGGGCAGAAGTTCCTGGCGCCGTACGCGCTGCTGCTGGTGGTGTGTGTGGCGCTGGGCGCCGAGCGGCTCGTGACCCGGGTGGAGCGGATGAACCGGGATGTGGCGGGGGTGGTGCTGGGTGGCGTGCTGCTACTGCCGGTCGCAGCCATGCCGGATCTCGCGTTCGGCGGCGCGGGTCGGCTGTGGCCGGTCAGTTATCCGGCGGACTGGCCGGTGGTAGCGGGGCGACTGGCCGCCGACCCCGGTGGGGAGGTTTTGGCGCTGCCGTTGAGCGGCTACCGCGCGTACCCGTGGAATGGTGGGCGGACCGTTCTGGACCCGGCCCCGCGTTACCTACCGGCGACGGTCCTGATCGACGACACGCTCCGGGTCGGCGACGTCGCGGTGATCGGTGAAAACCCGCGTCTGCAGGAGATCCGGCAGCTGATCGGGGCGGGACGGCCGGCGGCGGAGACGGGGGTGCGCTGGGTGTTGGTCCAGCAACACCGCGCGGACCAGGTGGATCCGGCTACCCTCGCCGGCCTCGAACCCGTGCACCAGGGGGCGGTCCTGGCCCTGTATCGCAACCCAGCCGTATCGCCGAGCCCGGTGCTGGCCGCCCCGGCTCGGTGGGCGGTGGTGGTGGCACTGGCTGTCGCCGTCGTGGTGGTAATCGCTGCCCTGTTTCGGCGGTACGCCGGTGGGCTACTGCGTGGTAACCTCCGCTCCGAGGTTCAGACATTGGAGGATTGGCATGCATAAAGCCGTGACCCTGGTCGTCACCGGCCTGATGGCGGCGGTGCTCGGGATGCTGTCTCTCGCTGGGCTGGCAGCCGCTACGACCGCCACCGAGGAGGAGGCGGTCGCCAAGGCTGAAGAGCTCATCGAGAAGGCCAAGCAGGCCAACGAGCCGGACCCCTACACACCCGCGATCTACGGCAGCAGGTAGGACGGGGCGCCCCGTGAACGCGTCTGACGGGGCGACTCCGCGCTCTCCAGTAGAGCGGCGAACCGCCTTCCGGCCGCCGGCCAGGTAAAGGTCGCCGCGTGCTCCCGGGCCGCCGTACCCAGCTGTTGCCGTAGCTCGTGGTCGTGCAGGAGGGTCCGCACCTTCGCCACGTAGTCGTCCACGTCCTCGGCGAGAAGCCCCGTGTGGCCGTCCACCACCGCCTCGCCCACGCCGCCCGCGCTGCGGAACGCGACCGTCGGGGTGCCCGCCGAACCCGCCTCCACGATGGTCAGACCCCACCCTTCCTTTAGGGACGGGGTCAGTGCCACCCAGGCCGAGGCGAGGAGGGCCGCTTTCTCCTCCTCCGTCACGTATCCCCGGAACTCCACCCGGTCGGTGATGCCCAGGTCGTTGGCGACCTCGCGGAGCTGCCCCTCCCACCAGCCCTGGCCGGCGACGACCAGCCGCAGCTGCGGCAGCTCATCGGCGAGGGTGGCGACCGCCTGCAACGCCACCTCGACGCGCTTGTGCGGGACCAGCCGGTTGAGCGTGACGAGCAGCGGGGAGGCTGCGCGTTCCGCGTCGGTGGGCGGGAGCGGCGGGGTGCCGTTGTGTACCACGGAAATCTGTTCCGCGGGTACGCCGAGCTGGATCAGCTCCTGACGGGTGGCGTCGGAGACGGTGATGTGGTGGCAGCGCCGGTAGACGAATATGGCGAAGGATGACTCCACCCACCAGCCAAACCGAGCTGCCCATGCCGGAAGTACCACCCCCCATTGCTCTCGGTGAATGTGGTGGATGAGCTTGACGATCGGTCGACGAGCCCACAGTGGGGTCATGAATGGCAGGCCGTTGCAGACATCCACGAGCGCGTCCGGTCGGCCGCCGTGTCGGCGGGACAGGGGGCCGATGCCGAGGGCGCCGGCGAGATAGCAGACGGCGGCCCACAGGTAAACGGTGTGCCGTCCACCGCGCCTGACCAGCCGAATCCCATCCTCGTTTACCTCGTCGGGGATGCCTTGACGATGCGCGGCGCAGAACAGCGTGACCCGGAAGCCGCGGGCTACCAGCTCTGCGGCAATCCGCTCAACGTATACCTCGGATCCGCCGCCTTCGGGGTTCCGGGTGTCCCGCCAGTTGAGGAACAGCACATGTCCGGCGGTGGCGGAAAAGTGCTCCACGTGATCCCTACTCTCGAGTAATTAGCGCCACACTAAAGCTCGAGAGCTGTCTAGGCAATGCCTAGGTGAACTATCTGGGTCAATGTGGTGAATTGACTGTCGGCACTCTGCTCCCGGGTTGAGGGGTGGTCGGTCGAGGGCGGCGGCGGCGGTCACCGAGGGCCTGGGCCGGGCGTTCGACGCCGTAGTAGCTCGCCGCCGCCAACACCAACCCACCCGCCATCGTCAGGGTGAAGGTCTCGAGAAATCCCCCGGTGAACAGTGGACGGTCCCCCACGAGGTAGATCGTTTCGATCACCAGCGGATGCCAGAGGAACAGCCCGTACGAGACGAGGCCGAGCCAGCGGGCGGAGGCGCTGCCGAAGGCCTTGTGCACCCGGGTCCTCCGCTCGCCGAACGCCACCGGAATCATGATCAGGGTTCCGACCGCGAGATAGAGGGTGAGCTTCACGGCGAACTCCGCGGCGGTCGGCTCGACGAGGTCCAGTGGGCCGGCGATGGGCGTCGTCGCGATCGCCAGCAGGCCCCCGGCAGCGGCCCAACAGGCGATTGGCGCCGCGGCGAGGTCGTCGAGGATGCGCAGAACGGCCGGGCCCGTCCCGCTCCGGAGGGCGACATGCGCTACCGCCAGGACCATGCCGCCGCAGAACCAGGCCGCGTACGAGGGAAGCCACATGGTGTGGAAGGCGGTGCCAACGACGCCAAGCCCCATCAGGGTGAGCCACCCGGCAGTCAGCAGGGCGCCCCCGGCGGCGAGCACCAGGGTGCGGACCGGGCGCCAGGACCGGCCCACGGCCAGCACCGCGACCAGCGGCAGGACCAGGTAGAACGCGACCTCGGTGGCGAGGCTCCAGGTCTGACTGAGGCCAGCGCGGAGCTGATTGGGCTGATAGATCTGCGTGAAGGTCAGGTGGCGGAGCCAGTCGCCAGCCGAGGCGGGCTGGTTCTGCGGCAGCACGATCAGGCAGACCAGCACCGTCAGCCAGTAGGCCGGCAGGATTCGCAGGGAGCGGCGCCAGAAGTACCGGCGAACGCTGGGTCGGGGGAGCTTGACGGCGGCGTTGAGCGCCCAGGGTCGGAAGAGCAGGAATCCGGAGAGGACGAAGAAGATGGCGACACCGACGTCCATCCGCGCCAACCAGGTGCCCCACTGGCTGTTCAGGCTCACGCCCGTCTGGAACCCGACGTGGTGGGCGACGACGGCTACCGAGCCGATCGCGCGGAGCGCATCCAGGGCGGGTAGGCGGCCGGTGATCGAAGGATGGGGCGCGTTCGGGGTAACGGTTGCGGACATCTGGACATCCAGGGGGTTCGCTTTAATGTTGACTGAGGAGTAACCTCCCGCCATGTTATGGATCGATTGCCCCGGGCGACAGGCCGTAGGGGCGGCAGGCATCAAAGGAGGATGAGTGAAGCTTCGGGTAAGTGCCGCGCTCTTCGGGCTCGGCATCTTGTTGCTGGTCCTCGCGGTCGGGCTGCCGCTCTACGTCGCCCCCGCCGTAACCAAGCTCCCCTACGACCTGGAGCCGATGACGTCGGTCGCCGAGGCGAAGAACGCCCGGTTCTTGCAGATCACGGCCGAGGCGGAAACGGTCACGATCGAGGTCCCACGAGCGGATCTACGGTCCACCATTGAGGTTGTTCCCCAACCCGGTCTCACCAAGGACGAGCTGCCGAAGGCGCTCAGGGGCGACGCGGTCATCTGGGACGTCTACCAAACGGTGCGGCGGACCGACAACGACCGGGATATCACCGCGTACAGCACGCAACTGGCCCTCTACCGGGTCTCCGGCACCGCCGCTCCCTGGGAAGATCAGTGGCTCAAGCAGGACGACAGCGACGGGACCCCGCTGGGCAACGTCGAATACTCGGGGCTGACCTACAAGTTCCCGTTCGGTGCGGAGAAGAAGGACTATCCGCTCTTCGACCGCGATCTCAAGAAGACGTTCCCGGTGGCCTTCGTCGGCACCGAGACCGTCGAGGGCATCGAGGTATACCGCTACGAGCAGCAGATCGAAGAGCAGGAGCTGTACACCCCGGAGGAGAGCCTGCAGACGTTGCTGGGCGCCTTCGCCCCGGAGGCCACCACCGGCAAGGTCATCTACCGCAACACCCGGACGTACTGGGTCGATCCGGTTACTGGCATCTGGATCGACGCGCGGGACCAGCCGCGCAAGGAGCTGCGTCCGGACATCGGGCCCACCACCGTACTGCTCGATGCTGACTTCAACTACACGGAAGACACCATCAGCAGCACCGTCGAGTCGGTTAAGAAGAACCGGCTCCAGATCAGTCTGGTCAGGCTCTGGGCGCCGATCGCCGCGGCCGTCCTCGGCCTGATCGCCCTGGCTGTCGGCCTCTGGCTGTTCTTTTCGGCCGGGGGCGCCGCAGGTCGGCACTCCGCCGGAGCGTCCGTCGCCGGTGGTCCGGCAGCCACCAAAGTGGATCAAGATCCGAGCTAGCGGCGTGGGTGGTTGACCCCGGGGGTAGGGGCGGGTCGTGCCCGCCCCTACCCGGGCTCCTGCCCCCGCCCTCAGATCCGGGCGAGCGCCCGACGTAGCGGGTCCAGGCCGAGCGAGCCCAGGTCGAGTGCCTGCCGATGGAACTCCCGGAGGTCGAACTCCGTCCCCTTGCGCGCCTCGGCGTCGGCCCGGGCCTGCAGCCAGATTCGCTCACCGATCTTGTAGGACGGTGCCTGCCCGGGCCAGCCCAGGTAGCGGTTCAGCTCGAATCGCAGGACCTCATCCGGTACTCGGCAGTGCGCCCGCATGAACTCCCAGCCCAACTCCGGCGTCCAGCGCTCACCCGGATGGAAGCCGAACGGGTTGTCGGCCGGGATCGTCAACTCCAGGTGCATGCCGATGTCGACGATCACCCGGGCGGCGCGGAGCGCCTGGCCGTCGAGCATGCCCAGCCGTTCGCCCGGGTCCCCGAGGTAGCCCAGCTCGTCCATCAGCCGCTCGGCGTAGAGGGCCCACCCCTCGCCGTGCCCGGAAACCCAGCAGAGCAGCCGCTGCCAGCGGTTGAGGGTCTCTGCCCGGAGCACCGTCTGGGCAACCTGAAGATGGTGGCCCGGAACGCCCTCGTGGTAGACGGTGGTGACCTCGCGCCAGGTGGAGAAGTTGTCGATGCCCTGCGGCACCGCCCACCACATCCGGCCGGGGCGGGAGAAGTCCTCACTCGGGCCGGTGTAGTAGATCGCGCCGTCACTCGTCGGCGCCAGGCAACACTCGATCTGGTGGACCTGTTCCGGGATGTCGAAGTGAGTGCCGTGCAGCTCGCTGACCGCCCTGTCGGCCAGGTCCTGCATCCAGCCCCGGAACGCCTCCTTGCCCCGGATGGTCCGCGCCGGGTCCGCGTCCAGCGCGGCCACCGCCTCGTCGACGGTGGCGCCGGGGCCGACGATCCGCGCGGCGACCGCTCGCATCTCCGTCTCCAGGCGGGCCAGCTCCTCGAACCCCCAGGCGTACGTCTCGTCCAGGTCAACCCGGGCACCGAGAAAGTACTGCGAGGCCAGCTCGTAGTGCTCCCGGCCGGCGGCCTGTTTCGCCCTGCCCCGCGGGGCCAGTTCGGTCCGGAGGAAGCGACCGAACTCGGCGGTCGCCGCCGTGGCTGTCGTGGCGCCCCGGCGCAGTTCGGCACCGAGTGCGCCACCCGCGCCCAGCCGTTCGACCAGCCCGTGGAAGAAGTTGTCCCGGTCCGGGTCCACCCAGGTGTCACACTGCTTGGCTACCTCGAGCAGCTGGGCTCGCGCGCTGGAATGGCCGGCCGCAGCCGCCTCGCGCAGCGTGGTCTGGTACTGCTCGAGCGCTTCGGCGAAGTGGTTGAGCCGCGCGGCGATGTTGGCCTGGGCCTCCTCGCCCTCGGTCGGCATCAGGTCGAACACCGAGCGGAGCTCGTGCAGCCCGCTGGTGATGACGTTGACTCCCCGGCCGACCTCTCCCGCCGCGTAGCGGGCGAGCTCCAGGCCGAGCCGCTCCTGCATGGCCTCCTTCGCGGTCTGCTCCGACAGCGACCGAGGCTCCACGCCGTCGAGATCGGCGAGGGCTCGGCGGTTCAGGTCGGCACGGGCGGCGTAGCCGTCCGGCGAGAGGTCGTCGAGGCGGCCGTCGTGGCCGGTGATGCCGACGTAGGTGGCGCCGGTCGGACTCAGCGCGGCCCACTCCGCCACGTACCGGTTCGCAATATCGTCGATTTGTCCCACGAGCTCGACCCTACGTGATCGTGAAGTCGGGATGCGCCCGTGAGTTCGCCGGATCCGGGGGTCGCTCCCGAGCCCTTGGTCACCGGCCGGCAGACTCCTGTGACAGCCAACACGGCGTCGGAAAATCACCAGACTTTCCTGCCCACGGCCGGCAGAGTGTCAGGGGTGACAGTCGAGTCCGCCCCTGACCGGGCTGTGCTGCGGAGCTGGCTGCCCGGGTACCTAGCGTTGGCCGCGATCTGGGGTTCCAGCTTTCTGTTCATCAAGATCGGGGTACGGGAGCTGCACCCGGTGCACCTGACCCTCTACCGGGTCGGCGCCGGCGCGGCAACGCTGCTGATCCTGCTCGCGGTGCTGCGCGACCGGCTGCCCCGCGAGCCGCGGGTCTGGGCCCACCTGGTCGTCACCGGGGGCATCGGGGTGGCGCTTCCGTTCACCCTGTTCGGCTACGGCGGGGAGCGGGTCGAGTCCATGCTCTCCGGGATCTGGAACGCCACCACACCGCTGGTCGTGCTTCCCATGGCGGTGCTGGTCTTCCGCACCGAACTACTGACTGCCGCCCGGGCGGTCGGACTCGGGCTGGGCTTCGTCGGCGTACTGGTGGTGCTCGGGGTGTGGCAGGGAGTTGGCGGTGCGCACTTCGTCGGCCAGCTGATGTGCTTCGGCGCCGCGGCCTGCTACGGGGTGGCCATCCCGTATCAGAAGAAGTTCGTCGCGGGCCGCTCCTACTCCGGGCTGGCCCTGTCGGCGGCGCAGCTGTTGATGGCGCTGGCGCTACTCACCGTCGTCACCCCGTTCGTGGCGGGTGCCCCGCCGCTGCCGACCGCCCTCTCCGGCTCGGTCCTGGCCAGCATGGTCGCGCTCGGCGTACTCGGTACCGGACTGGCCTTCCTGATTCACTTCCGCAACATCCGGGTCGCCGGTGCGAGTACCGCGGCGACGGTGACCTACGTGATCCCGGTCTTCGCGGTGCTGGCCGGTGCGCTGGTGCTCGACGAGCGGCTGACCTGGCACCAACCGGTCGGTGCGGTGGTGGTCCTACTCGGTGTCGCCGTTACCCAGGGGCTGATCGGCCCCCGCCGCCGAGCACGCGCCGCCGCGCAACCGGCCGCCGCAGCCGAAACCTCGGCCGAGGCGGCGGGAACCCCGGCCGCGACAGCCGGTACCTAGACCCCGGCGGCGGGAGCATCGGCCGCCGTCGGTCAGGAGCGGCTTGCGGCCCACGCCACCAGCCGCTTCGCCGGCCAGGTGTTGATCACCCGGTCGGCGGGGACGCCGCAGCGGGTGGCGCGTTCGCAGCCGAACCGTTGCCAGTCGAGCTGACCTGGGGCGTGCGCGTCGGTATTGATCGCGAACTGGCAGCCGGCCTCCAGCGCCCGCCGAATCAGCCGTTTTGGCGGGTCCTGCCGCTCCGGCCGGGAGTTGATCTCGACTGCGACGCTCCGCTCCGCGCAGGCCGCGAAGACGGCGTCCGCGTCGAAGTCGCTCTCCCCCCGGGTGCGCCGCCGGTGCCCCCGGTCGCCCGGCCCGGTCACGCCCGCCGGTCGGCCGGAGACCATCCGGCCGGTGCAGTGCCCGAGGATGTCCAGGTGCGGGTTCGCGACCGCGGCGAGCATCCGACGAGTCATCCGCCCCCGCTCGTCGGAGAGGTTGCTGTGTACCGAGCCCACCACCACGTCGAGCTGGGCGAGCAGCTCCTCGTCCTGGTCCAGCGTGCCATCGGCGAGGATGTCCACCTCAATGCCGGTGAGGATCCGGAACCCCGGCGGCAACGCCTCGTTCAGCCGCGCCACCTGCTTCAGCTGGCGGCGTAGCCGGTCGGCGGTCAGCCCGTGCGCCACCTTCAGCCGAGGCGAGTGGTCGGTGAGCACCAGGTACTCGTGGCCCAGCTCGACCGCGGCCAACGCCATCTCCTCGATTGAGGAGCCGCCGTCGGACCAGTCCGAATGGGTGTGGCAGTCCCCGCGTAGCGCTGTCCGTAACGCTGCCGCCTCAGCGTCCAGGTCGGTGCCCTCGGTCGCCGCCAGCCGACGCAGGTAGACCGGCTCCTCGCCCGCCAGTGACTCGGCCACGCAGCGGGCGGTGACCGCGCCCACCCCGGACAGGTCGGTGAGCTTGCCGGCCCGGGCCAGCTCGGCGACCTCCGCGGTCGGCAGGGCGGCCACGGCCTTCGCCGCCGAGCGGAACGCGCGCACCCGATAGGTGGCCTCGTTGGCCCGCTCCAGCAGGAACGCTATCCGGCGCAGGTCGGCGATGGGATCCCGGGCGGTCATTCCTGCAACCTAGCGGCTGCGGCCGGGACACTCACGGCTCCTTCGGGCAACCGTGTCGGCGTTGCCAGTCCGCCACCGCCACGGCCGGTGACCGGTTGACCCCACGTCGCCACGCGTCCAGGTAGGGCGCCGGCCACACCACTCCCCGCCGGATCCACCAGCCGTCCTTTCCCGGGCACGGCGGTGAGATGCCGAAGTGCAGGTGACACACGTTGTTCGCGTTGCCGGTCCGGCCGACGGTGCCGAGTTGCTGCCCGGCGACGACGCGTACGCCCGGATCGAGGCCCGCCGCGACCTCGGTCAGGTGCGAGCCGTAGTAGCGCACCCCGTCATCGCCCAGCACCGCCACTGACAGGCCGCCGTTGAACGGACCGCGGGGGCCGCCCGGGTCGAAGCGGTCCACCCGGCTCACCTCCAGCACCGAGCCGTCCGTCACCGCCACCACCGGCGCACCGCAGTCGGCGAAGATGTCCGTGGCGGGATACACCGAGTGGGTCGGATGGTAGGAGGCGTTACCGGCCCGTACCGGGAAGACGTGCCGTACCTCGGCGGGCCGCGGCGGCGGTGGGGTCGCCGACGCGCTCGGCGGAACCGCTGTCGCGCTGGCCGCGGGGGTGGTGGGGGTTGGGGCCGTGGTGGCCGGGCGACTTGCCGTGCCGGTGTCCACCCCGGGGCGGGTCGTCGCGCAGCTCGCGGTGAGCACCGCGGCGAGCAGAAGCAGCAGGGGATACGCCGGGCGGCATCCGGTCAACGGCGCAGGCATCCGGCCATCCTGACAGACCAGTACGGTGGGAGGGCGAAGCCGGGGAGGAGGGGACCGTGACCGACCCGTACGACGGGGGCCGCCCGGGAGACCCGTCGGGGCTCTTCCCCGCCGGGCCGCCAGCGCGGCCCACCTACCGTGAACCCCATCCAATTCACGGCGCCGCGGTAGTCCTCGGCGGCGTTGTCGCCACGACCTGGCTGCTGCTTTTTGGGCTGCTCGGCACCAGCGTGCGGGGATTCGCCTGGTGGACGGTGTTCGCTGGTGGCGTCGCCTGGCTGGCGGCCCTGCTGTTGGTGCGGCACGGCGATCGGGGAGTTGCCACCGGGGTCGCGATCGTCGTCGGTGGCGGGTGGAGCACCGCGGCCGCGGTCGTTGCGAGCCGCTGGATGGTCAGCGGAGACTGGCCCCTCTGGTAGGTGGATCGGCTACCCGGGGCTGCCCGGTCCACCCTTCCCTCGGCTGCTTCGACCAGTGCGGCGGCGTCGATTGGCCATCCGTCGGGGCGTTGGCCGGTCGTCCGGCGACCCCACCGGCTAACGTGCACGCGTAAGACCGTCCGGGCATCGCTGGGCGAGCGGCAGGTGGGGCTGGCGGCCTGGTCACGCCGCAACCGGCCGTGGCCGGGCCGCCCACCGACGACGCGCCGCCGCGGACGGTCCGAGGATTTCGGGCTACGCCGAGGAAGTTTTGGGGGGAAGCGTGTCGTACTTTGCTGCGGCCGTGGTGCGGGACGAGAGCGGCTGGACCGCCGCCGAGGTGAACCTTCGAGGTGCTGTTGACGTGGACGGGGTTGCCGACCGGTTGCGCGACGTTGACCCCGGCGCCGACCTGTCGCTGCTCTTCGTCGAGGCAGAGGACGAGTACCTGGTGATCCTGCGGCTCGATGCGGGTGAGGACCTGCGGGTCTTCGGCTCGGATTCGGCGTACGCCGAGGAGAACCAGCTGGGCGCGCTGCTGGTCGGGGATCTCAAGGCGTCGGTGCCGGGGTTCGACGAGATCGAGGAACCCCGCGCCATCACCGGTGACCCGGAGAGCGAACAGCCCGCCGCGGACCCGGAGGCGGACCCGGTCGGGGACGCGGACCTCCTCGCCGACCTGGGGGTGTCCGGGACAAAGCTGATCGCGCTCTGCGGGCACGAGGGGATGCTGCCCGCCGATGTCACCACCGAGGCGTGCACGGTGTTGGGCTGCGCCGACGAGGTCGAGGAACTGCGTGAGGTGTGAGCCCGTCGCCGTGGGCGGGCCCGTCGGCGGGAGCGGGAGCGTTGGCGGGCCCGTCGGCGGGAGCGTGGGCGGGAGCGGGAGCGTGGGCGGGAGCGGGAGCGTGGGCGAGCGCGAGATCGGCCTGGGGGGTGCCGGCCGCCGGCAGCGCCACGAAGAGTGGATGCGTCGGGCGTTGGAGGTCGCGGTCGCCGGGGCGGCGACCACGGTCACTGCCCCGGACGGCATTCCGGCCTCCGCCGCCGCTGACGACATTCCGGTCGGTGCGGTGCTCCTCGGCCCGGACGGGGCCGAGCTGGCCACCGCCCGCAACGAGCGGGAGCTGACGGGGGACCCGACCGCGCACGCCGAGGTGCTGGCGCTACGCCGGGCAGCTGGCCGGCTCGGCCGCTGGCGGCTCGACGGGTGCACCCTGGTGGTAACCCTGGAGCCGTGCACGATGTGCGCCGGGGCGCTGGTGCTGGCCCGGGTTTCCACCGTGGTGTTCGGGGCGTGGGAGCCGAAGACCGGCGCGGCCGGCTCGCTCTGGGACGTGCTGCGCGACCGTCGACTGAACCACCGCCCCGAGGTCTACGGCGGTGTCCTGGAAACGGAGACGGCGGCGGTCCTGCGCGCCTTCTTCCGGTAGGGCCGACGGCCGGTCCGCCCCAGGTCCCGCCCCCGGCCCCGGTCGAGCGTGTGTTGATCAGGCGATGATGGTGTCCAGGGCGATCTCCACCATCTGGCTGAACGTCTGCTCCCGCTCCTGCGAGGTGGTCTTCTCCCCGGTACGGATGTGATCGCTGACCGTCAGGATAGTGAGCGCGCGTGCCTTGAACCGGGCGGCGATGGTGTAAAGGGCTGCCGATTCCATCTCGACCGCCAGCACGCCGTAGTCGGCGAGCGAGTCGTAGAGGTCCGGCCGGTCGGTGTAGAAGGCGTCGGCCGCCAGAACCGGCCCGACCCGCATGGTGACGCCGCGCTGCTCGGCCACCTCCACCGAGGTACGCAGTAGCCCGAAGTCGGCGACCGGGGCGTAGTCGATCAGCCCGTCGAAACGTACGCGGTTCATGTTCGAGTCGGTGGCGGAACCGATCGCCGCCACCACGTCGCGGAGCTGGAGGTCCTCGGTGAGGGCGCCGCAGGAGCCGACCCGGATCAGGGACCGGACGCCGTACTCGTTGATCAGCTCATGCGCGTAGATCGAGGCGGACGGCATGCCCATGCCGGAACCCTGGATCGACACGTCGACCCCGTTCCAGCGGCCGGTGAAGCCGAGCATCCCGCGGACGGTCGAGTAGCACTGCGCGCCCTCAAGGTAGGTCTCCGCGATCCACTTGGCCCGCAGCGGGTCACCTGGCATCAGGACCCGCTCGGCGATCTCTCCCGGCTTTGCGCCGATGTGCGTACTCATGGCAGGGATTCTGCCAGCCCACCCCCGGCGTCGTACCGGTTGGGCCTTCCGTCGGGTGGTCCTGTAGCCTACTCGGCGGTGGTGTGTCCGAGTGGCCTAAGGAGCACGCCTCGAAAGCGTGTGAGGGTTTACGCCCTCCGCGGGTTCAAATCCCGCCACCACCGCCAGTGAACAGGCGAAACGCCCGGTCGGTCCGGCAGGACCAGCCGGGCGTTTCGTTTTCTCGAGATCGCTGGGCCCGGTGGTGATGTCAGGGCCGGCGGGCCACCACCGCGCCGTTCGCGCCGGGCGCGTCGAAGGCCACGACCCGGGCGTCCACGAAGCCGGCGTCGTCGAGCCAGGTGACGTACTCGGCGCCGGAGTAGTTCTTGCCGCCCTCGGTTTCGACGAGCATGTTCATCCCCATCAGGGCGGCCTCCGGTGGGCCGGTGCGTTCATCGTTGAGGAGCAGTTCGGAGATGACGATCGCGCCGCCGGAGGGCAGCGCGGCGTGGCATCGGGCCAGTAGCGCCCGGTTGGTTGCTTCGTCCCAGTCATGCAGGATCATGCTGAGTAGGATCACGTCGTGCCCGTCCGGCAGGGCCGGGTCGGCGAGGAAGTCGCCGGCGACCGCGCCGATTCGACCGGCCAGGCCCGCTTCGGCGATCCGTTCCTCGGCCCGGGCGCAGACGTGCGGTAGGTCCAGGATCGTGGCCTGGAGCTGCGGCAGTTGCTGGCAGAGCTCGATCGGGAAGGCCCCGGCGCCGCCGCCGACGTCGAGCAGCCGGCGGTGGGCGCCGAAGTCGTACGCGTCGGCCAGCGCGCGGGCGGTGAAGCGGGAGGTGGAGAACATGGCGTCCCAGAACTCGGCAACCAGCTTCGGGTCCGTGGTGTCGAACATGGACTGCTGCTGCTGTGGGTCCCAGGTCAGTGGGCGATTACCGCGTAGCGCCTCGCCGATGCGGTGCCAGGGCAGGTAGGTGTGCAGGTCGGAGTAGCGGACCTGGGCGCCGAAGTAGTACGGCCGCCCTTCCACCAGGAACTGTTCGGCCAGCTCGGAGTTGCGGTATCCGGCGCCGGCTCTCTCCAGCAGCCCCAGGGAGGCACTGGCGGCCAGCAACAGGTCGGTGGGGCGTTCGTCCATCCCGAATTCGGTGGCGGCTTCGGTCACGGTGATGGTCCGTCCGCCGGCCAGCCGGGTGAAAAGTCCGAACTCGACACCAACGGCGAGGGTCTTGAAGCCCCAGACGCCGGCTACGAGCTGCATCAGTGGAGTGGGGGTGATCATTAGGAGATAAGAACACAAAGCGGTTCATGGACATGGGCCGGCACCGGGGGTGGTGCGCGAGGCCGGCGAGGTGGCGGACGTGCGTCACGCTAGTGGCATGATGCGCTTCGTCCTGAACGTGCTGTGGCTCATCTTCGGCGGCGGAATCGTGCTGGCCTTCGGCTACTTCGTCGCCGCGTTGATCTGCTTCCTCCTCGTCATCACCATCCCGTTCGGGGTCGCCTCGCTGCGGCTCGCCTCGTACTCGCTGTGGCCCTTCGGCCGCACCCTGGTCACCAAGCCGGGGGCCGGCATCGCCTCCGGGCTGGCGAACGTGCTCTGGGTGCTGTTGGCCGGCTGGTGGCTGGCGCTGTCGCACCTGATCGCCGGGGTGTCGCTCTGTGTCACGATCATCGGCATTCCGTTCGGCATCGCCAACTTCAAGCTCGTACCGGCGGCATTCTGGCCGCTCGGCCAGGAGGTCATCGAGGTCCGCTGAACCGAAACCCGCCTGGCTCGCCGGGCGGAAACCCGCCTGGCTCGGGGCGCTGGCTGGCCTCGGCTTCGCGCCGTTCCCACTCCTCGACCAACTCGTCCCAGTAGTCGACCCCCAACCCCCGACGCCCGTGCGCCAGCCAGCCGGCGGTGTTCCGCTCCACGTGCAGCCCGAGCTCGGCGAAGAGGTCAATCCACGGCCCCGGCTCCACCCCCACCTCGACCAGGGCGGCGTTGATCGGCCACCGCTCCCGCGGTCCGTCGAACACCGAGTCGAAGCGGGGCCCCCAGGACCGCTGACCGCCGAGCCACACCGCCGCTGCCTGGTGGCCGAGGCCGCCGGCGAACTCCGCCTCGACGTACGCCACCGGCCCGCGCCGTGACCAGTCGGCCAGGACTCCGGTCAGCGCGGTGGAGAGCACCAGCGTGAACGGGCGCTCCGGGGCGGGCTCCTCGACGGCGTAGTCCGGCGGCGCCCCGGTCAGCTCCTCGACCAGTTGCGAGGTCACCGGCAGTAGGGCGAAATCCTGGCGTAGGTCGCCGAGGACCGCGTGATCCAGCCCGCGGGCTTCCCCGCGCAGCAACCCGACGTCCGCGATGATCGCGCTGAGCTGGTAACTCATGTGTCCACAGGCTGTGGATGAGACATGTGTACGAAGAGCCCGGCTGGCTTCGTCCCCGTTGGTTGCCCGCTCCGCTGCACGCCCCCAGTATCCCTGCTCAGCTCGGGGCGGGCCGGGACACGACCCACCAGGCGGTGGTCGCCAGGACCGCGACCAGGCCGCTGAAGACGAAGGGCGCTTCGATCCCGATCGTTGCGGTGAGGACACCGCCGAGCAGTGCGCCCGCGGCGGCGGCGCTGAAGCTCAGGGTGCGACCGGCCGCGACCGTACGGCCGAGTAGTTCCCGTGGCACCAGCCGTTGCCGTAGCGAGACGACCGTGACGTTGAGCACCGCGAACGAGCCGCTCGTGACCACGATGACGAGGATCGCCGCCCACAACTGGGTGGTCACGGCGAGTACCGCCGGGATGCCGGCGGTGATCGCCAGTGAGCAGGTGAGGATCATGCGGTGCCGGCGGCCGGCGACGAGTCGGTCAACGATGAACGAGCCGAGCAGGCCACCGAGGGCGCCGGCGGCGAGCAGGATTCCGAAGCCGGTCGCGCCGATGCCGAGGGGGCCCTCCGCGTACAGCACCAGGATCGCGAACCAGGCACTGTCGGCGGCGGCGACCGCGGCGGTGACCAACGCGAGTGTGCGCAGCACCCGCTGGCCTGCCAGCCAGCGCAGACCCGCCACCACACCCGGGCTGGCCTGCTTCGGCGCGTCCTGCGGTGGCCGGGCGGCGATGCTGATCGGCAGAGTCAGCAGGAGCATGACGGCCAGGGCGAGGGACGCCCCGTTCGCCGCGAACGGCAGCGCGGCGCCGGCCACGAAGAGCGCGGCGCCGACCGGCGGGCCGACGAACTCGTTGCCGACGATCTCGCCGGCGACCAGTCTTCCGTTGGCGCGCTCGAGTAGCCGTTCGGGTACCAGGCCGGGAAGTGCCGTCTGCGCGGCCGTGTCGCGTACCGTCTCCCCGACCCCGACCCCGACCCCGAGCAGGAAGCTGGCCAGCAGGACCAGTGGCAGCGACGCCCAGCCCGTCGCCACGGCTACCACCAGGACGCCGAGGACGACCACCCGGGCGATGTCCGCCTGGGCCAGCAGCGCGCGAGGACGGCGGCGGTCGGCCAGCGACCCGGCGAGGAGGCCGGTCACCAGCCATGGCAGGGACTGGGCCGCGGCTACCGCGGCCACCGCGATCGGGTTGGCGGTCAGCGACGCGGCGAGTAGGGGGAAAGCTGCCAGTCGGATGCCGTCACCGACGTTGGCGAGGGTCGAGGCGCTCCAGAACGTCCAGAAGGGCCGGCCCAACGGAACGGAACTGGTCACCATGACGGGCATCATTGCACTACCAGCGCCTCCGGTGGGGGCGCCGGATCGGCTCCGCAGCCATCAGCCTGGCGGTGAACTGTGCACCGCGGCGGTGAGGCGGCGGAGGGCGGCGTGCGCCGGTGGGCCCCAGGAGGGCTTGCCGCCGGGACGGCCGTGGACGCCGTTGTCGCCGATGAGGAGGCAACCGAGGGCACGTGTCGCCGCCCAACCGCGGGCGCGGCGCCGGGTGGCGGGGTCGGGGGCCGGCGCGTACGCCGCGTGGAAGTGGTCGATGCCCTCGGGCAGCAGCAGCCACCCGGCGGCGAGGTCATAGGCGGGATCACCGGTGCAGAGGTCACCAAAGTCGATCACTCCGCAGAGGGTGCCGTCGGCGGTGAGAACGTTGGCCGGGTGCAGGTCGGCGTGGAGCCAGAGCGGTGGGCCGGTCCACGGGGGAGCGGCAACCGCGTCCTGCCAGATCGCGCGAAGCGCGTCCGGCTCGTCGATCAGCCCACGTTCGGTGGCGGCGGCGAGTGCCTCGGCGAACTGCTCGGACTGGTCCACCAGTGGCCCACCCCGGCCCCAGCCGGCAGGTGCCCCGCTGGGGGCGGGGTGGTGCAGCGCCGTCAGGAAGGTCGCCAGCGACCTGGCCGCGTCGAGGGGGCGGGTGACCGGGGCCTGGTCGGCGGGGGCGCCCGGAATCCAGGTGGTGATCAGCCACGACCGGGGAAACCGTTCGGAGGGTACGCCGAGTCGTTGTGGGACGGGGACCGGCAACGGTAGGCGTGGGGCCAGGGTGGGTACATAGGCGTGTTCCTTGTGTAGCAGCGCGTCCGCGTGCACCGTGGCCCACGGAAGCCGGACGGCCAGGTCGGCACCGAGCCGCCACAGTTGGTTGTCCCACCCCCGCGCGCCGAGCCGGATCGGGCGTTCGGCGAGGTCGGGGTGCTGGTCGCGGACCAACTCCCGGACCAGCTCCGCGGTGATCTCATGATCGACGTGGCTCATGCGGGGCAATGTATCTACTGCCGGGCCCCCGAGGGGCCCGGCAGTACTCGACTACTAACCGGCGCAGCCGGGAACCTCGACGCAGTTGTTCGGTCGATTCTTGACCACGACGGTGCCGGTGGCGGTGTTCAGGTTCACCGTGCCGCCCGCCTCGTTGTAGATGCCACCGCCATCCTCGCCGGCGATGTTTTTGGTGACCTTGGTGGTGAAGAGGGTGACGGTTCCGATGTCTTCGTTGTAGATGCCACCGCCCTGGATTCCGGCCTGGTTGCCGAAGATCTTCGTGTTTCGTAGTACCAGCTCGGAGAGGTTGTAGATGCCGCCGCCCTCGAAGCTGGCGTTGTTGTTCTTGATAACACTGGCGTCGACGACGACGGAGGCGCCGTCGTCCACCCCCAGGCCGCCGACGATTGCGGTCAGGGACACGTTGTCGGCGATGGTAACCGAACGGAGCGTTACTTCTGTGTCCAGGCCCGCGAGGATGCCGCCGACCACCTCGGTGGCGCTGTTTTTCGTAACCCTGCTGTCCGTGACCGTAGCGGTGCCACTTTCGACGAAAAGGCCGCCGTTGGCTTCCCGGGCGCTATTTCCGGAGATGCTGCTGTGTTCGATCAGGACAGTTCCCGTACTGGTGGCCCCGGCGCCCACCAGGGCGGTATTGGAGTGGATGCCGGACTTGCTGATATTGAGTAGGCCGGAATTCAAGACGCCTCCGCCGGAAGAGTCGGCGGTATTGCGGCTGACCTTGGAGGACCGGAGGCGGGCGGTGCCGTTGTTGGCGATGCCGCCACCCGCGTCGCTGGCGATGTTGCGGGTGATGGTGCTGTGACTAGTGGTCAACGCTCCCCCCGCGTCCACCAGGAGGCCAGCGCCGTCAGCGCCAGCGCCGGTGGTCTGGCCGCCGGTGATCGTCAGATGGTTGAGGGTGAGGTTGCCGCCGGCGTTGACGGTGAGGACGCGGAACTGGTCAGCCGCGGCGGCGCGTTCGATGGTGGTGCCTTTACTCCCGTTGAGGGTGATCGGGCTGGTGATTGCGGGCAGGCCGGCGCCGTCGATGTTCGCGGTCAGCAGGTAGGTGCAGTCCCGGGCCAGGTCGAGCACGCCCCCACCGCGGGCGTTGGCCAGGGTGATCGCAGCGATCAGGGCGTCCGCGTCGCAGGGCACCGGTACGCCCGGTGACGTCCCGCCCTTCTTTCCCGGGTCCTCCCTGCTCTGGTGGCTGGGTTTGCCGCCATCGAGTTGGCCGCGGTGCTCGTCGGTGGCGGGGCGGTCGGCGACAGCGGCGCGGGTGCGTCCGGCCGCAGGGGCGGCCGGGGTGGCGGCGACACTGGCGGTGGTGAGGGCCAGGCCCGTCACTCCGACAGCCCACCACCGGGACCGCCCCCGGCGTCCACCAGATCGAGCCGGGTCGGGCTGGTGCGTGTGCTCCTGATGGCTCATCGTGGTCTCGGTCTCCTTCCCCGTCATGGACGAGAAGCCACCATGCCGGGGCTGGCCGGTGCGATGCTCCTCGGCTACCAGGCCGGCGGTAGCAGCCACCGCTGAGTTAAACCTGACATAGACCTGATAAAGACATGAATACGAAAAATATGCCCAAACCAGTCAAGGGGTCACGTGGATAGCGCGCTGCCGCGTGTCCCAGCGGGGCGGTAGCGCCGGCTGGGGCGCTACCGCCCCGGGGCTGGCAGCGCCCGGATCGCGAGGAACCCGACCGGCTCCCGCAGCAGACGCTCGTGGCGGTCTCGATCGACCAGCGCCCCTTCGGCGGCCGGTCGTGGCTCCAGCAGCCGCTCAATCAGAAAGCCCGCCTCGTGTAGCTCTTCGCAGGTCCGCTCCAGCGGGGCCAGCCAATAGCGCACCTGCCAGCCCCTGCTCCAGGTCTCGTCGACAACGCGCACGTCGAAGTAGCTGCCGCCATGCCGAAGCCAGTCACCGGTGGGGTGTAGCCGGGACAGCACGAGCGCCCCATCCGGCCGCAACACCCGCCGCAACTCCCGCAGCGCCGAGGTTCGGTCATCGACATACTCCAGCCCGAGCGCGAACAAGACCAGGTCCACCGAGGCGTCCGGCAGCCAGTGCAGCCGGTCAGCAAGATCGTGTACGTGGAAGACGCCAGCGGGGACGCGCTCTCGACACAGCTGGATCATGCGCGGACTCTGGTCCAGCCCGATCACCCGGGCGCCCCGGGCGGCCAGCTCCTCGGCGTAGAGCCCGGGACCGCAGGCCACATCCAGCACCGTGCGCCCAGCGACCGCACCCAGCAGCCGCAGGCAGGTCGGCCGGTCGTAGTGAGCGTTGTAGAGGCCCTCGCGTGCGTGCTCCAAGAACTCGTCGGCGAACGCGTCGTACTGCGGTCCCGGCCCCACGGCGTCCGTCATGTCGTCGGTTCTACGCGCAGCGGCGCGAACTCTCCATGGGTTTACGTGTACGCCTGGCGCGCCGAGGAAGTACTGGACCAGACCGGCCGCCGCGACGGTGCCCAGGAGCGGCACGGCGATCCTCCGGTAAGGCCCCAATGACGGTGTCTGAGCGGGGTAGCGCCTCGCGGTAGCTCTGTGACATGGTCGCGCCGTGAGTGGTGATACGGTGAAGCGGGCGGCGGTACCTGAAAAGCTGGACCAATGGCATGACTTCCGCAAAAGCGTAGCACTGCTTTCGATGGTGCTGTTTTTCTTCTGCCTGGTAGGCCTAGGTTTTTTGGCCTATCAACTGGTCATTGCTGGTGACGACCGCCGTGTGTTTAATCCCTGGTCGTTTTTCCGGGCCATGTCGGTGACGTTGCCGCTTGGTGTGGCTGCGCTAACGGGTATCGGCGTCTACCGGGCCGCCAACAACGTTGAGTCGAAACGGCATGGCCGGATCATGGCCCTAGCATTGCTGACTGCTGCGGTGCTACTCCTTGTGACGGGCCTTATCAAGGATGGCCTGTCGTGACCTTCTTCGTTGACCCCAGCATCGTGGAACGCGCCGCGAGAGAAATAAAGAACGCGAACGACGATGCGCAGGAAGCCAAGGCCTACATCGTCAAGCACACGGACATGCCTGTACAGGAGCAAGGGCTCTTAAGTGAATTTTGGCCCGCGCACGAGCGACTTGTCAACGCCATGAACGATCGACTAACTCACCTGGTTGAGGTTTTGAGACAGTCGGGTGACGGGCTGCAAAGCATCGCGACGCACTACCGGCAGACCGACCTAGACAACGCCGCCCGTTTGGACGCTACCTACCCGGCCGTTGACCGCAGCGCCTTTGAGGCGACCGATGGGCGACCGATGAATGGACCCCTGCCGTGATCGATCCTACCAACTTTCTCGTCGAGCCTAACCAGCCGGATGCCTCGCTGACTAAAGGCTTTGCCAACCCGCTCGGCATCCTGGACGCCATTAGCGTATCCCACTGGGTGAACCAAATAATCAAGGAAGTCGCGGGCTACGACCTCATCGGCCACGTCACCAACTTCTTCGTCGGCGATTGGGAAGCCTTCTACAAGGCGGGGGATGCCTACGGCAACCTCGGCCAAAGCTTGCAGGCAATCGGTCGCAACGTCAGCTTGGTAGCTTCCCAGATGGACGGGAATTGGGATGGGCAAGCCGCTGACGCCGCCTTTGTCTACTTCCGCCAACTTGCCGTGGCAACCGTCCAGCAGAATATTGTCCTGAGCCAGATCAAGGAGAATTACCACGAGGCCGCGCGTGCTATCTGGCTCTTGGCCGACGTTGTCGGTGGCCTAATAAAAATGATCATTGACAAGGCTATTATTATTGGTGTCAGCGCCGCTGCCGGAACCGCGCTTATCAAAACCGGTGTCGGTGCCTTCGCTGGCTACGGCATCGCCGCCTGGCAGGCCATCGAATTGTCAAAAAAAATAAACGATGCCGCATTGAAGATTCAAACCGGCGGCACCGTCATCATGGGATTCTTCAGCTTCATAAAGACCCTCGCCGAACAGGGAGGCGACTTGTCCCAGTTTCCGCTGCCGGATCAGCCCTACACCAGTCCGGTGCTCCATGACGCAATCTGAGTCGCGGCCAGAACAGCAGTTCCTCGACCTCACTGAAGGCGACCCTGGCCTAGCCAAGATCCTTTACTCCAGCCTCGCCCACCTACGCGACGGCATCGCGGGCAAGGACTTGCAAGAGATGGCAGGCAGTGTCCTCGCCGGCCACACCGACCTCCGGCAAGTCGCCGCCAGCGATGCCTATGGCGACGAAATCCTTGGCCGTTTCCACCACTTCAGAGATTGGGAACAAAACCTCGACCCGGAGGAGCAACAACGCCTCGCCGAACAAGCTGCGCAGCTGGCGACGGACCTCACCGGCCATGATCAGCAGTAAGGAATATCTCCGGAACCTTGTAGTACAACCGTAGACCCGGCCGCTGGTTAGCCCACCACGGCGGCATAGGCGAGGTTGACGGTGAGCGCGGCGAGAGCGACCACGAAGAAGAGTGCCCAGGCACCGAGCCGAAAATTGCCGGCCCGCACGTGTGCGCCCAGCGCACCGAGGAAGTACAGGACCAGACCGGCCGCCGCGAGGGTGCCCAGGACCGGCACGACGAACCCGGCCAGCAGGCCGACCGCACCGGCGCCGAGGAGCACCCCCAGGGGCCGTACCCACGACCGGGGAACCCGGTTGCGGTCCGCCTCCATCTTTGGATACTCGTGCCCGATCAGGTTGGCGACGGCGGCCGAACCGGTGAGGGCCGCGGCGAGCAGGGTCACGACAAGATACGTTGCGAACATCGTTGCCTCCGTGCACAGGACAGGGGTGTTGTCAGTCGTTCACGGACGAGATGGCGACCCGATTTGTGACGCGGCCGCGGGTGAGCCAGGTCACCCGGCTATCCCGGTCAGCTTCTGCGGGTTGCTGACCACGTGGATGGTCTGGACCAGGCCCCCCGCCAGGTGCAGGGTCATCACGAGCACGGTCTCTCCGTCGCAGCGGACCACCACACCGGGGCCACCGTTGACGGGTAGCACCCCGCTCGTCGAACCGACCGGCTGCTGCCGGGAGAGCACGACGATGGCCCGGGCCACCAGGTCCGAACCGTGAACGGGCTTGCGCGGCGCACCCGTGAAGCCGCCGCCGTCGCTGACCATCGTCACGTCTGGGGCCAGCACGCCGATCAGCGCGGTGATGTCACCACCGGAACAGGCGGCCAGGAAGCGCTCGGTCACCTGCTGCCGGGTCGCCGGGTCGCTGTCATAGCGGCGGTGGCGGTTCTCCACCGCCTTCCGGGCCCGGTGCGCAAGCTGCCGTACCGCCGGCTCGCCGCGGCCCAGGAGCTGCGCGACCTCGGCGTACGGGTACCCGAAGGCCTCCCTCAACACAAACACCGCACGTTCCAGCGGGGACAACGCCTCCAGGACGAGCAGTAGTGCGGTGGAGACGGAATCGGCGAGGACCACGTCGTCGGCGATGTCCGGTCGAGTGCGGATGGGCTCCGGCAGCCACGGCCCGACGTACGCCTCCCGTCGTACCCGGGCGCTGCGGAGCTCGTCGATCGCCAGTCGGACAGTCACCCGAACCAGGAACGCCTCGGCGTCCGCAACGGTGGCCGGATCGACCCGACTCCACCGCAGCCAGGTCTCCTGCACCACGTCCTCGGCCTCCTTGGCGCTGCCGAGCGTCCGGTACGCGACCGCGTACAACAGGCCACGGTGCCTCATGAAGGGCGCCTCGTGCGGGGCCCCTGCCACTTCCTCAGCCACCCGACCCATGATCCGGCTGTTGGCCCGAACTTCGCCAGCGCGGTCTTCTCGTCGGATGAAGGCCCCGTTCCTCCCGACCGGCGGTGGAACGGGGGCCTCCTCGATCCGATGTGCTCGGATTCCTATCCAACGCAGCCGGGTGCATCGGGAGCAGTTGCTTGGGACTCAACGTCTGCTCCCGGCGCGTTGCGGGGGCACCCAGTTGCCCTGCCCGACCGTGGCGAGGTAGTCGTAGGCGGTCTCGGTGGGCGGACACGGCCACCCGGATCCGCAGATCGGGCACCGGTCCACCCGCGGCCAGTGTTCGGTGATGATCCGCCGGGCGGACAGGATCATCCGGTTGCATAGCTGGACCGTCGACAGTCCGAGGCGGGGCCGGGCGTGGGTGGCCATCACCGGCGGTTTGCCCGTTGCCGGGCCAGCGGGGTCAGCAACGGCCGGTTGTCGAAGATGACCGTCGGCTGATTGTGCAGCGGGGAGTAGGCGCCGGCCCGTGCCGCGTACCGGGTAGCGGGACCGACGGCGTCCAACCGTGCGGGCTGGCGGCGGAGTCGGCGGAATAGTCGGATCATGTGCGTGCTCCCGCAGCGTCGATAGCGGTGAGACGGCCCGGACTCTGGCTATGGCCGCCCTCATTCGGGAGCTTTCCGTGAGGGGGAAATTACTGCTAGGTGGTGTGTGTCCGCAGGTTTGCTGCGGACATATTGCGAACGGCGGACTCGACACGCCTGGCCAGATTCCCTGTTCCGGTCGTCTCCGCGATGACCTGCACCCGTTCGTACGCCTCAAGTGCGGCGCTGACGTCGCCACGTTCGGCCAGCGTTGCCGCGAGGTCCAATCTGTAGGGGACGGTCCATGCCGCACCTTTCGCATACGGCGGCAATCCGTGCAGGCCGGCGCGAAGGTGCTCGACTGCCAGGGCGCTGTCGCCGAGCAGCCGATAGGTCAGGCCGCGCTGCATCTTCAGGTAGTCCAGAGAGTGAAAATAGATCCATGGCGGCTCCTGATCTGGAGCCGCGGTCGCTTGCATGGCGAGATCAATAGCCTGGTCGAGCAGCCCGATCGCGGTGGAGGCCGCTCCGATCAGGGCGTGACCTCGCGCCTCCTGCTGAGCGGCAAGCGCCCGTACGCCCGGGCTGGCTGGTTGCCGCCGGGCTGCCGCCGACAACCCGATCAAAGGTCCCGGTCGGCGGTGTTGCCACGCCAGGTGTCCACGCATGCTCAACACCGTGGCGATCATGTTCGAGTTGCCAACCTCGGTACCCCACCCCAAAGCGGTGGAGTACCAGCGATCAGCCGCGCGTGGGTGTCCGACGGCGGCGTTTAGCCAGCCCGCGAACTGGGCCCATTGGGCGGCCAAATCCACGAGACGAGGCCGCGGGCCATCGCGCGCTTCGGTGGTCAAGTCGGTGAGGAGGTTGAGTTGGATGCGGACTGCTGGGAGCACCGCGGCAGCGCCAATGCTGTCTTCGAGGCGGCGGTGTGCGGCGAGTGCATCGGTGAGGGCGTCGAGAGTGGCGGGCTCAACCCGGCGAGGGTGCTCTTGGGCGTAGGCCAGGCGGTCAGCCGGCTGACCTGCCGGCAGGGCTGGACGGATCAAGCGGGTGAGCCGGTCGCCGCTGTTGAGCGCGTCGTCCAACCGTTCAGCGAGATCCAGGGTGGGTTGTCGACGGCCAGTTTCAATGTCATGCAGATGCCCTCGACTGGACAGGGCAAGGGATGCGAGGTGGCGGAGGCTGATTCCCGCAACTGTGCGCAGCTGGCGAAGTTCAGCTCCAAAACAGGGGTCAACGATCGCCGGCATCGGGTTCCCCCAGGTTGAGGTCGGGGCGGCGGGCCACCGGCCTCAACCCCGGCGGGCCACCGCCATCGACGGTACTCCCCACCTGCCCGTCGTGCTGTCTGCGGACACCTTGCGTGATCCATCCGGCCACGTCGTGTGATTTCAGCGTGCGACTACGGGACTACGCTGGGAAGGAGATCGATGTTTCAGGGCTTTTCAGCAGGGAAGTGTGGGTGATCTTGGCGCCCAGCTCCGGCAGACTCGTACCGAGGTCGCGGCGCCGCAGGGCTGAAGGAGGCGGCGTGGGGGCTTAAGAGCGACCCCGGCAGTAGGCGGTGCGATGTTTACCCCCGTTCCTCCGGAAGGGCGGATCGGTCGCGCGGGTGAGGCGCCCAAGGACCCGGGCCTGGACGCCCGTGCCCTGATGAGGTGCTCAGGATTCGTACGGGTAACACCTGAGCGATTCGGTCCGGGGAACACCTGATTGATCTTGGGGGGAGCGCATGGGCAGGGTGAAACCATGTCGTCGCAACCGCCGTCGAAACGCTCGACCCGCCCCCAACTGTCGCGCCGCGCCGTGCTGACCGGTAGTTGTCTTGGTCTGCTCACCGCCGCCGGCGCCACGCTCTGGGGCGATCCGCCCTCAGCAGCCACGGTCAGCGATCCTGCGGTGGGCGCCATCCCCGAGGACCGGCTGTTACGGCCGTGGGGACGGCTACCTGCCACGGCGCGCGTCGGTACCGGAATCACGGTGGGGCCTACCGGGGAGATAGCTCTGCTGCACCGGGCGGGCACCGCGTTCGCCCACGACGCGGTCATCGACACGGACACGGTCGTCGTGCTGAACCCGCGCGACGGCACGGTGCGTCGGACTTGGGGAGCGGGACGGTTTCGTTCCCCTCACTCGATCACCGCCGACGGTGAGGGACGGTATTGGGTCACCGACGTCAGTACTAACAAGATCACCACGTTCGACGCGGCGGGACGGCAGGTCGGTGAACTGGGCAACGACTACCCCACCGGACTGGAAACCTGCCTGCGAGTACGCAACGTCCTCAGCAACCTGCCGTGCACCCTCGACGAGTACATCTTCGCCCGCCCCACCGACGTGGCCGTGTCGGCCGACGGGTCCATCGTCGTCACCGATGGTTACCGCAACTCCCGAGTGGCCCGGTTCGACACGGACCGCGTGCTGACCCGCCAGTGGGGCGAACTCGGTGACCAGCCCGCACAATTCAACATTCCGCATGGCGTGGCCCTGGACAGCAATGGAGCTGTCTACGTCGCCGACCGGCGCAACGCACGAGTGCAGGTCTTCAATGCCGACGGGTCGGTGCGGCACGTGTGGCACAGCAGCGCCCTGGGCCGTCCTTACGACGTCGCGATCGGTCCAGACGACGCGGTCTACGTCCTCGACGGCGGAGATCTCCTGGATGAGAACAACGGTGAGCAGCGCGGCTACGTGTGCCGGCTGTCGACCACCGGGCAGGTCACCCACCGGTGGGCGCTAGCTGATCAGCGCGCCAACCCCCACCAACTCGCCATCGGTGTCCGGGGGGAGATTTACGTGGCCGCTCTTGCCGGCGCACCCCTGTGGCGATGGGCTTCCCAGTGAATAGTCCCGCGACGGCAGTAGGGGGTTGACGGAGTCGGCGGGTGGTACAGGTAGAAGGCAACTTTGATGATTGATGGACCCGTTGCAGTTCACTGCCCGCGGGTGCCCGCCCGTCCGCATCCTGGACCCATCGCCGGTCGCTCTAAGCTCGCCGGTCGCTCTCAGCGAAGGGGGTACGTGGCGGGGGTGTTGAAGCGGTTGTCGCGGAGGCCTGGGAAGCCTGCGGAGTGACCCCTGCCCCTGCCCTGTCCCCTAAAGATCGTCAGGCCCCGGCGTGAACCGGGGCCTGACCTGCGCTTTTACGCGCTCACCGCGAGCGGAGGATACGAGATTCGAACTCGTGAGGGTGTAAACCCAACACGCTTTCCAAGCGTGCGCCCTAGGCCTCTAGGCGAATCCTCCGCCGAACAGGATACAGGTCCCGCCGGGGGCGCCCGCCCCACCACCCCCCGTTGATCGACATCCGGTCGGGTAGGCTGTCTGCACCCCCCCGTGCGGCGTGCATCTCGTGAACCTCCCCAGGGCCGGAAGGCAGCAAGGATAAGCGGGCTCTGGCGGGTGCACGGGGGGCCTTTCGGTGCCGCCGTCGGCACCTGCCGCTGAGCTGCCTTGTCAGCAAGGGCTCCTTCTGTTAACGCGGGCGTCAATCCGGTTCCTTCCTTGCCCCGGGGTCAGCGGGGCGGGTGGTCACCCGGGCCGGACCGGCGCAGAATGGCTCGGTCGAGAGGAGGCGGGACGCTGTGGCGCTGGCGCTCTACCGCAAGTACCGACCACGTACCTTCGCCGAGGTTATCGGGCAGGAGCACGTCACCGAGCCGTTGTCGCAGGCACTGCGCAGCGGGCGGCTCAATCACGCGTACCTCTTCTCTGGGCCGCGTGGCTGTGGCAAGACCTCCAGTGCCCGCATCCTGGCCCGGTCGCTCAACTGCGAGCACGGCCCGACCCCGGAGCCCTGTGGGACCTGCGTCTCCTGCCGGGCATTGGCCACCGACGGCGCCGGTTCGATCGATGTCATCGAGATCGACGCGGCCAGTCACGGCGGCGTTGACGACGCGCGGGAGCTGCGCGAGAAGGCGTTCTTCGCGCCCGCGCAGAGCCGCTTCAAGATCTACGTCATCGACGAGGCGCACATGGTCTCGTCGGCCGGCTTCAACGCGCTGCTCAAGCTGGTCGAGGAGCCCCCGGAGTACGTCAAGTTCATCTTCGCCACCACCGAGCCGGAGAAGGTCCTCGGCACGATCAAGTCGCGGACCCACCACTACCCGTTCCGGCTGATCCCGCCGAAGGTGCTCCGGCCGTACCTGGAACAGCTCTGCCAGGCCGAGGGCGTCCAGGTTGAGCCGGCGGTCTTCCCCCTCGTCGTGCGGGCCGGTGGCGGCAGCGCCCGGGACAGTCTCTCGGTGCTCGACCAGCTCATCGCCGGGGCAGGCCCGGAGGGGGCCACCTACGCCCGGGCCGCCGCGCTGCTCGGTGTCACCGACTCGGCGCTGATCGACGAGATGTGCGACGCGCTCGCCGCGGGGGACGGTGCGGCGGCGTACGCCACCGTTGACCGGATCGTCGGCGCCGGTCACGACCCGCGCCGGTTCGCCGCTGACCTGCTGGAGCGCCTGCGGGATCTGATCATCCTCCAGCGGGTGCCGGACGCCGCGCCGAAGGGCCTG
Source organism: Salinispora sp. H7-4 (assembly GCF_013416675.1). Lineage (NCBI taxonomy): Bacteria > Bacillati > Actinomycetota > Actinomycetes > Micromonosporales > Micromonosporaceae > Salinispora > Salinispora sp. H7-4. The sequence goes on along the minus strand of NZ_JABZED010000003.1, from coordinate 35,127 downwards.
GTGGACGGCCCGGACGACCAGATCGAGCGGATGACCGCCCAGGCGCAGCGGCTCGGGCCGGGCACCCTGTCCCGGTGCGCCGACATCGTGCACGACGGCCTGGTCGAGATGCGGGGTGCCACCGCCCCCCGGCTGCTGCTGGAGCTGATCTGCGCCCGGCTGCTGCTGCCCGGCGCCGACGACTCGACCGTTGGCCTCCTGCAACGCCTCGAAACTCTGGAGCGTCGGCTCACGCTTGCCGGTGCCGGTGCCGGTGCCGGTGCCGGTGCCCCGCCGGCCACTGCCCCCGCGCCAGCTTCCGCCCCGCCGGCCACTGCCCCCGCGCCGGCTTCCGCCTCGCCGGCTGCTGGCTCGTCCGCCCCGCCGGCTGCCCCCGCCCCGGCAGCTGGTACGCCTTCCGCGCCGGCTACCGCCCCGTCTCCCGTGTCAGCGGCCGACTCCCCGCCCCGCCCGGCGGCTACCGCGACGTCCGCGAGCACGCCGGGCCCGGCTGATCCGGCCGTGTCCGACGATGCTCGCCGTACCTCCCCCCGGCCGGCGGTCATGCCCGACCCGGCCACGCCCGAGCCGCCCCGGCCGGGTACGACCGGCCCGGGCCCGCTCGACGCGGCCGCCGTACGGCGGCGCTGGTCGGAGGTGGTCGGCCTGGTGGGCCGCAAGAGCAAGAAGGCCGCTGCCTGGGCGCGGGAGGCGACGGTCCACGAGGTCGACGGTCAGACCCTCGTGTTGGCCTTCCGTTATCCGTTTCACGCCCAGGCCCTCGCCAACGAGCCGGATCTGCTCATCGAGTCCCTCCACGAGGAGCTGGGCGAGCGCTGGCAGATCAGGTGCGAGGTAGCTGGGGAGCGGGTCGGCGGACCTGCTGCCGGGCCCCGCGCCGGCGGCCCGGCTCGGCCTGCGGCCGCGCCGGCTCGGCCGGAGCCGGCAGCGGCTCCAGCCGCGCCGACCCGCTCGTCGGCCGGTGGTGGGGCGGCTGGCGGTGGGGCGGCTGGCGGTGCGGTCCGGCGTTTCGCCGCCGAGGAGCAGGAGTGGCCGGAGCCGGCGCGCCCCGGTGGGGCTGCTGCCTCGCCCGAGCCGGTCGACAGCGCGGCTGAGGAGTGGCCCGCGACCGCCCGCCCGGGTGGGCCAGGTTCGGCCGCCACGGCTCCGTCAGCAGCGGCGTCGGCAGGATCAGCACCGGGACCGGCGCTGTCAGCAGCGGGGTCGGCGCCGTCAGCGGCGGGGTCGGCCGCGGGTGGTGGCCGGGTCTCCGGTGCGGGTGCGGCGCCTGCCGCTGCGGCTGCATCCCGGCCGTCCGCGACGAGCGGTTCCCCGGCGAGTAGTGCGATCGCCGCTGCCCGGGCGGCGGCTGCCGGTGGGGGGCGGGCGCAGCGTTCCTCCGCCCCGGCGCGACGGATAGCGGAGCCGGACTGGGCCGGCGAGCCGCCGTACGATCCGGAATACGACGGTGCGCCGCGTGGTGGTACGGCTTCCGCGGTGGTGCATGAGGGGTTCGATCCGGGAGACGAGCCGCTGGACGAGGTGATTGATGAGCGGACCGCCCGTCAGTCCAGTGAGGAGCAGGCGGTGCGGCTGCTCCGCGAGGCGTTCGGCGCGGAGCGGATCGACGAGGTCGAGTCCCGGTAGGTCAGCGGTGCAGACGGCGGGGAGCAACACCCGTGAGGAACACCAGTAATCAGCAGTAAGCAGTGTTAGCAGCAGGTCGAGTGATTAAGGAGCCGTTCGTGCGCCCAGGTGGACAGCCGAACATGCAGCAGATGCTGAAGCAGGCGCAGAAGATGCAGCAGCAGATCGCCCAGGCGCAGGCCGAGCTGGCCGAGGCGGAGCTGACCGGTGCCGCGGGTGGTGGCCTGGTCACCGCGACCGTCGCTGGCACCGGCGAGCTCAAGTCGGTCACGATCGACCCCAAGGCGGTCGACCCGGAGGATGTCGAGACCCTGGAGGATCTGGTGGTCGCGGCGGTGCGGAACGCCGCCGAGGCGGTCCGGGAGCTGACCGACCAGAAGATGGGGCCGGTGGCCGGCGGCATGGGCGGCCTCGGCCTGCCCGGTCTCTGAGCCGACGATGTACGAGGGCGCCATCCAGGATCTGATTGACGAGCTGGGCCGACTGCCGGGTGTTGGCCCGAAGAGCGCCCAGCGGATCGCCTTTCATGTCCTGTCCGCGGATCCGGCCGACATCAACCGGCTGGCCGACGCGTTGCGCAAGGTCAAGGAGCTGGTGCGTTTCTGCACCAGTTGCTACAACGTGGCCGAGTCCGAGCAGTGCCGGATCTGTCGCGATCCACGCCGTACCGATGAGGTGCTCTGCGTGGTGGAGGAGCCGAAGGACGTGGTGGCGATTGAGCGGACCGGTGAGTTCCGCGGCCGTTACCACGTCCTCGGTGGCGCGATCAACCCGCTGGAGGGGATCGGGCCGGACAATCTGCGCGTCCGGGAGTTGCTGACCCGACTGGGCGGCGGCGCGGTGCGGGAGCTGATCCTGGCCACCGACCCGAATACCGAGGGTGAGGCGACCGCCACCTACCTGGCGTTGATGGTGAAGCCGATGGGTATCGCCGTGACCCGGCTGGCCAGCGGCCTGCCGGTCGGCGGTGACCTGGAGTACGCCGACGAGATCACCCTCGGTCGTGCCTTCGAGGGGCGCCGGACGGTCTGACCCCCCGCTGGCATCCCAGGCCAGCGGCCTGGGCCCTGCTGGCACCGCATCAACGGGGGTCGTATTGATCTAACACCTGAGGTCTTCCAGGGCCGGAATGACGTAACAGTTTCGCATCGCGGCCGCCGATCATTCGGGAAGATCGTCGCTTTTCCTTCGATCCTTCGGTCTGGGCGGCGAAAAGCCGCGACCCGACATCGACTGTCCACCCGGCAGTTTCCGCGGCGTTGGCCGGACGGCTATGGTTCCCGCCATCGGTGACCCCGGTCACCGCGTTGTCCGTATCCACAAGGACGAGGTGAAGCACCCATGCGTGCATCCAGGCCGAAGGCTGCTGTCGCGGCCGTCGCGGTCGCGGCCCTCGCGGTAGCCGGCTGCGCCGAGAGCGACCGCGAGGATTCCGGCGGTAGTAACAACGACACCCTTGTCTTCGGTGTCGCCTCTGACCCGAAGGTGCTCGACCCGAGCTTCGCCAGCGACGGTGAGTCGCTGCGGGTGGCCCGTCAGATCTTCGAGACCCTGGTCCGTCCCGAGGAGGGTGGCACCAAGGTGAGCCCGGGCCTGGCCGAGTCCTGGACTCCGGACGAGGCGGGGACCACCTGGACCTTCAAGCTCCGCTCGGGCGTGAAGTTCCACGACGGCACCGACTTCAACGCCGAGGCCGTCTGCGTCAACTTCAATCGCTGGTACAACGCCACGGGCCTCATGCAGAGCCCGGACGTGACCGCCTACTGGCAGGACGTGATGGGCGGCTACGCCCAGAACGAGGACGAAGGGCTCTCGGAGAGCCTCTTCAAGTCCTGCACCGCCAAGGACGCCACCACGGTCGACCTGACCTTCACCCGGGCGTCCAGCAAGGTCCCGGCCGCCCTGATGCTGGCGTCGTTCTCCATCCACAGCCCGACGGCGCTGGAGAAGTACGACGCGGACAACATCGGTGGCACCGCGACGGACGTCCAGTACCCCGAGTACGCGACCAAGCACCCGACCGGCACCGGGCCCTTCAAGTTCAAGACCTGGGACATCGCCAACAAGTCGCTCACCATCGAGCGCAACGACGACTACTGGGGCGACAAGGCCAAGCTGAAGACCCTCATCTTCAAGACCATCTCGGAGGAGAACGCGCGCAAGCAGGCGCTGAGCTCCGGCGACGTCGACGGCTACGACCTGGTCGGGCCGGCTGATGTCGAGCCGCTGAAGAGCGAGGGCTTCAATGTCCTGACCCGGCCGGCGTTCAACATTCTCTACCTGGGCATGAACCAGGAGGGGAACCCGAAGCTGGCCGACCTCAAGGTCCGGCAGGCGATCGCCCACGCGATCAACCGGCAGGCCCTGGTCGACTCGAAACTGCCCCCGGGCGCGAAGGTCGCGACGAACTTCTTCCCGGACACGGTCGAGGGTTGGAACGGCGACGTCACCACCTACGACTACGACGTCGACAAGGCCAAGCAGCTGCTGGCCGAGGCCGACGCGGCGGACCTGACGCTGCGGTTCCACTACCCGACCGACGTCACCCGTCCGTACATGCCGAACCCGAAGGATCTCTTCGAGCTGGTCTCGGCGGACCTCGAGGCCGCTGGCATCACGGTCGAGCCGATCCCGCTGAAGTGGAGCCCGGACTACCTCAACGCCACCACCTCCGGTAGCGAGCACGACCTGCACTTCCTCGGCTGGACCGGCGACTATGGCGACGCCTACAACTTCATCGGCACCTTCTTCGACCGGCAGAAGGACGAGTGGGGCTTCGACAACCCGGCCCTCTTCGAGCAGTTCAAGGACGCCGACTCCACCGTCGATGCGGCGGAACGGGTGGAGAAGTACAAGGGTCTGAACAAGACCATCATGGACTTCCTGCCCGGTGTGCCGGTCTCGCACTCGCCGCCGACGATCGTGTTCGGCAAGGACGTGACCGGTGTCAAGGCCAGCCCGCTCACCGACGAGCGGTTCGCCAACGCTGAGTTCAAGTCCTGATCTAACGCAAGAAACCGGGCGGGCGCTGTGCTGCACAGCGCCCGCCCGCGTCCCTCCGCACCCTTCTGAGGCATCGTGTTCCGGTTTATCGTCAGACGCCTGCTCCAGCTGATACCAACGCTGTTCGGGCTTTCGCTTCTGCTCTTCATCTGGGTCCGCCGCCTACCGGGCGGCCCCGAGGACGCCATCCTCGGCGAGCGGGCCACCCCCGAGATGCGCGCGGCGATTCGCCGCAGTATGGGTCTCGACGAGCCGATCCTGGTCCAGTACGGCCGCTTCGTGCAGCGGCTCCTCCGCCTGGACCTGGGCACCTCGACGTCGACCAAGCGCCCGGTGGTCGAGGAGTTCCTGGAGCGTTTCCCCGGCACCGTCGAGTTGACGATCACCGCCCTGGTGATCGCGATCGGGGTCGGCATTCCCCTCGGCTACCTGGCCGCCCGCCGTCGGGGGCAGCTACTCGACCATCTCTCGGTCGGCGGCTCGCTGGTCGGGATCTGCGTCCCCATCTTCTTCCTGGCCTACGTCCTGAAGGCGATCTTCTCGGAGAACCTGGGCTGGTTCCCGTCCAGCGGCCGACAGGATCCGACCCTCGACGCGACCCGGATCACGAACTTCTTCGTCCTCGACGGGTTGATGACCCGGGAGTGGGATGCCGCCATGGACGCGCTCTGGCATCTGGTGCTGCCGGGGCTCGCGCTGGCCAGCATCCCGCTGGCGATCATCGTCCGAATCACCCGGGCGAGCGTGTTGGAGGTGCTCAACGAGGACTTCGTCCGGACCGCCGAGGCGAAGGGGCTGACCGAGCGGACCGTGCGGGGCCGGCATGTGCTGCGCAATTCGCTGCTGCCGGTGGTCACCTCGATCGGCCTGCTCACCGGGGGGTTGCTCTCCGGTGCCGTGCTGACCGAGACGGTCTTCGCGTTCTCCGGCATCGGGGCCTTCATCTACGAGGCGATCGGCCAGCGTGACTACCCGGTGCTGCTGGGCTTCATCATGATCATATCGGTGGTGTACGTGCTGGTGAACCTCCTGGTTGACCTCTCCTACAGCCTGATCGACCCGAGGGTGAGGGTCCGATGACGATGACAGGTAAGAAGGAGCGGTTGGACCGGCTCGCCGAGATGGTGAACCGGGACGACGAGCGGGGGGTCAGCCTCTGGCAGGAGGCGTTCCGGCGGCTGCGGCGGAACCCCGCCGCCATCATCGGCGCCGTCATTCTGACGGCCTTCGTCCTGGTGGCGCTGGTCGGCCCGTTCTTCGTCCCCTACGAGCCGAAGGACACCATCGGAATTCGCGAGGGCCTGGTGAAGTCGGGGCAGGGCATCATCCCCGGCGCCTCCGCCGAGCACTGGTTCGGCTACGACCACCAGGGTCGGGACGTCTTCAGCCGGATGATCGTCGGAGCCCGGCAGACCCTGCTGGTCGGCGTGGTCGCCACCCTGATCGGACTGGCCGTGGGCGCCCTGATCGGCGGGGTCGCGGGAGCGGCCGCCGGCCTCGGTGGCCGCTGGGGGCGCGCGGTCGACAACGCGCTCATGCGCGTCATCGACATGATGCTGGCGCTGCCCAGCCTCCTGCTCGCGGTCAGCATCGCCGCCCTGCTCGGGGCGAGCCTCAGCACCGTCATGATCGCGGTCGGCATGGTGTCGGTGCCGGTCTTCGCCCGACTGCTGCGGGTCTCGATGATCGCGCAGGCCAACAGCGACTACGTGCTCGCGGCCACCTCGCTCGGCGTCCGGAAGCCGAAGATCGCGCTGACGCACATCGTGCCGAACTCGCTGGCCCCGGTCATCGTGCAGGCCACGCTGACCCTGGCCACCGCGATCATCGAGGCCGCCGCGCTCTCGTTCCTCGGCCTCGGCAACCCGGACACGGCCCAGCCCGAGTGGGGCGTCATGCTCGCCGACGCCCAGCCGTACCTCGGCATTCGACCCGCACTGGCGATCTTCCCAGCGGTAGCGATCATCATCACCGCGCTCGGCTTCACCCTGCTCGGTGAGGCGATGCGTGAGGCCCTCGACCCGAAGCTGCGGAAGTAGGTCCCGCCATGTGTGTAGCCCGAGAAACGGGTTCGCGAGCCCCGCAGGTGCGAACGGAGGGCCGGTAATGGCACTGCTCGAAGTAGATGACCTGAGCGTCACATTCGCCCGGCGTGGGCAGCGTACGGTGCGCGCGGTGGACGGGGTCTCCTTCTCGGTCGACGCCGGTGAGGTCGTCGGTCTGGTCGGTGAGTCCGGCTGCGGCAAGAGCGTCACCTCGATGGCGATCATGGGTCTGTTGCCGCGGCATCCTGGCACCCGGATCGGCGGTAAGGCGGTCTTCGACGGCACCGACCTGCTTGGACTCGGCGACCGCGCCCGGCGGGACATCCGCGGTCGGGACGTAGCGATGATCTTCCAGGATCCGCTCTCCTCGCTGAATCCGGTGATCCCGATCGGGTTGCAGGTGACCGAGGTGCTGGCCCGCCACCGGGGAATGAAGGGTGACGCGGCGCGCAAGGAAGCGGCCGGGCTGCTGGACCGGGTCGGCATCCCGGATCCGACCCGGCGGCTCAAGGAGTATCCGCACCAGCTCTCCGGCGGGATGCGGCAGCGGGCGTTGATCGCGATGGCGCTCGCCTGCCGCCCCCGGCTGCTGATCGCCGACGAGCCGACCACCGCGCTGGACGTCACCATCCAGGCGCAGATCCTGGAGCTGCTCAAGGAGTTGGTCCACGACTCCGGCACCGCACTTGTCATGATCACCCACGATCTGGGGGTGGTCGCCGGCATGTGTGACAGCATCAACGTGCTGTACGCGGGTCGGGTGGTCGAGACCGCCCGTCGACGTCCCCTCTTCCGGGAACCACGGCACCCGTACACCTCGGGTCTGCTCGGTTCGGTGCCCCGCCTGGACAGTGGGCGCGGCGAGCCGCTGAACCCGATCCCCGGCTCGGTACGTGACGTGCTGTCCTGGTCGGAGGGCTGTGCGTTCGCTCCGCGCTGCTCCCGGCAGGTGGACGCCTGCCTCGACGAGACGCCGCCGCTGGTACGTACCCACGACGGCCGTAGCTACCGCTGCGTCGACCCGGTGCCGCTGCCCGGCGCCGTCCCGGCCCAGGCCGGCCCGGCCGACCAGTCCGGGGCGGCGAGCCCGGAGCCCAACGAGGAGAAGACCCGTGACTGACAACGACATCCTCGTCGAGGTCCGTGACCTGAAGGTGCACTTTCCGATCAAGCGGGGGGTGCTCTTCGATCGCACGATCGGCCACGTGAAGGCGGTCGACGGGGTCGACCTGCGGATCCCGCGCGGTCAGACCTACGGCCTGGTGGGCGAGTCCGGGTGCGGGAAGTCGACGCTCGGTCGGGCGCTGCTCCAGCTGACGCCGCCCACCGGTGGCGAGGTCGTCTTCGACGATGTCGAGCTGACCACACTGCCGCCGGCCCGGCTGCGCGCCATGCGCCGTCGGATGCAGATGATTTTCCAGGATCCGATGTCCAGCCTGGATCCGCGGCAGAACGTCGAGTCGATCCTCACCGAGGGTTTGCAGACCCACGGCATCGGCGGTAGCCGAGACGAGCGACGCGCGATCATCGGGGAGGCGCTCGACAAGGTGGGGCTGCCCCGGTGGGCGCTGTCCCGTTACCCGCACGAGTTCTCCGGCGGGCAGCGGCAGCGGATCGGTATCGCCCGGGCGGTGGTCCTCGGTCCGGAACTGATCGTCGCCGACGAACCGGTGTCCGCCCTGGACGTGTCGATCCAGGCGCAGGTGGTCAACCTCCTCGACGAACTACAGGAGAGCCTCGGCCTCACCTACCTGGTGATCGCGCACGACCTGGCCGTCGTCCGGCACATCTCCGACATCGTCGGCGTCATGTACCTCGGCGCCCTGGTGGAGGAGGCACCGAGCGACCGGCTCTACACCGAGCCGCTGCACCCGTACACCCGGGCGCTCATGTCGGCGGTGCCGGTGCCGGACCCGGATGTGGAGGACCGCCGGGAGCGGATCCTGCTCGCCGGTGACCTGCCGTCGCCGGCCAACCCGCCGGCGGGCTGCCGGTTCCACACCCGCTGCCCGTGGGCCCAGCCGACGCGCTGCGCCGACGAACGGCCGGTGCTGCGCGAGATCGGCGGCAGCCGGGTGGCCTGCCACTGGGCCGAGCGGATCGCCAGCGGGGAACTCCGTCCGAGTCGCGGCGGGGCGGGAGTCACCGGGGCGTCCGACGGCGGTGCGGCCCCGGAGTCGGTGTCGATCGCGGCCCCGACCGCGAAGGCGGACTCCGCCGACGGCTGAACCGTCAAAAGCCGGGTCGCGGGGCAGCCAGGACCGGCCGCCTCCGCGGCCCGGCTCAGCCGTCGGGGCGGTGGAGCAGGGCGACGGCGATTGCGTGTACCGCTCCGAGGCCGGCCGGGTCGGGCAGCGTCGCCCGTCCGCCGGTCACCACGTACCATTCGTCGGCCTCGCGGTACTGCACCCGCAGGGTGACCTGGCCGTCGAGGTAGTCGGTGCGGAGCGTCAGCTCGCCGGTGATCACGCCGACCTCGTCGGTCATCACCCCGCCCGGCCCGGGGACGATGTCCGCGCTGCAGACTCGGGACCCGCCGTCGGCCCGCATCCCGGAGCCGGGAGTGCCGCCCGCCGGGGCGCCGGGGGTCTCCGCGCTCATCCCGGCGCCGGGTACCGCGGCACCGGCCGCGCCGTCGGCCGTCATCCCGGCGCTGCCCGGGGCGGGACCACCAGCGGCGGCCGTCGCGTCGTTGTCGGCTCCCGGTGGCCGGTGCGGTGTCGGTTCCGTCCCGGTGCTGGTCATGATTGGCTCCCCCCGGTGCAGCCGGCCAACATGTCGGCCAGCGCGGTCTTCTCGTCGGTGCGCACCGACAACTGCCAGTGATGCTTCACCGTGACCCAGCTTTCGGCGTAGCGGCACCAGTACGAGCGGTTCGCCGGTCGCCACTGGGATGGATCCTGATCACCCTTCGACCGGTTGGCGGTGCGGGAAACCGCGAAGAGGTGCGGCGACCGGGTGTCGTTGGCGAAGTCTCCCCGCTTCGCGTCGGTCCACCGGTCGGCCCCGGATCGCCAGGCGTTCGCCAGCGGCACCATGTGGTCAACATCGACCTCGGAGGGGTCGGTGAGGACCTGGCCGTCGTAGACGCTCTCCCAGCGCCCACCGACCACGTTGCAGCCGGAGAGTTCGATGCCCTCCCCGTCGCGCGCGAGCACGGTGTCCCGGACATCGCAGTTCTTGCCGGTGCCCCGCCAGTGGGGGAAGCGGTCGCGGCTGTAGCCCTTCATTGATCCGGCGCTGGCCACCGTCAGCTCGGCCAGCTTCGCCATGACATTCCCGTCGTCGCTGGTGGGCGACGGGTCGGGCGTGCTGGCCGGGACGCAGCCGGCCAGGCCGAGCGCCAGCACTGTCGCGAGCAGCGGTCCGGATCTGGTACGCAGAGACGACACCTCTTTAGCTTGGCGGTTTCCGGCGGCTCCGCCCAGTACCGCGGCGGGCGGTTTCGGCGTTTCGTAGCCGCTTCGAGATCGAGTCGGGGCAACCTTGGGGCCATGACGCCACCCTCCCTTCGCCTGGGTACCCCTGCGGGGGCCGGCACGCTACTCGCCGCGGTGCTCGCCTCCGGCATGGTCTTCCTCGATGGGACCGTGGTCAACGTTGCCCTTCCCCGCCTTGGTGAAGACCTCGACGCCACCGTTTCAGATCTGCAGTGGACGGTTAACGGCTACCTGCTGATGCTCGCTGCGTTCGTACTGCTCGGTGGCGCGCTCGGTGACCGGTTCGGCCGGCGGCGGGTCTTCCTGCTCGGGGTGGTGTGGTTCACCGTGGCGTCGGTGCTGTGTGGGCTGGCCCAGGACACCGGGCAGCTCATCGCGGCCCGGCTCCTGCAGGGTGCCGGAGCGGCCCTGCTCACCCCCGGCTCCCTGTCGGTCCTGCAGGCCAGTTTCCACCCCGACGACCGGGGGCGGGCGATCGGTGCCTGGGCCGGCTTCTCCGGCGTCTCCACCGCGCTCGGCCCTTTCGTCGGCGGCTGGCTGATCGACCAGTTCTCCTGGCGATGGATCTTCTTCCTGAACGTGCCGCTGGCCGTGCTGGTGCTGCTGGCGGCCCTGCGCTGGGTGCCGGAGAGCCGGGACGAGAGCGCCTCGCGTACCAGGACCAAGGGGGCGGGCCGGCGGCGGTTCGACGTGCTCGGCACGATGCTGGGGGCGGTTGCCCTGGCCGGGATCACGTTCGCGCTGATCGACGCGCCGGCTCGGGGTGCGACGTCGGTAGCGGTGTTGCTGGCCGTCGCGGCCGGGGTCCTCGCTTCGGTGGCCTTCGTGCTGGTCGAGCGACGCCGGGGGGAGACCGCGATGCTGCCGACCGGGCTGTTCACCAGCCGAATCTTCTCCGTGCTGAACGTCTTCACCGTGGTGATCTACGCGGCGCTCAGTGGGTTCACCTTCTTCGTTGCCGTTTTTCTCCAGAACGTGGCCGGCTGGTCGGCGCTGGCCACCGGCGTCGCGCTGCTGCCGGTGACCGTGCTGCTGCTGGTCGGTTCACCGGTCGCCGGTGATCTGGCGACTCGGGTCGGGCCCCGGCTGCCGTTGACCGTGGGGCCGGTGGTGTCCGCGATCGGGCTTGTGCTGCTCCGCGAGGCCGGGGCGGAGGCGTCCTACTGGCGGGACGTGCTGCCCGGGGTGTTTCTCTTCGGGCTCGGGCTGGCCCTGGTGGTGGCGCCGTTGACGGCCTCGGTGCTGGCCGCCGTCGCGGACCGCTTCGCCGGAGTGGCGAGCGGCTTCAACAATGCCGCCTCGCGCGCCGGGGGGCTGCTCGCGGTGGCCGCCCTACCGCTGCTGGTCGGTCTCTCCGGCACCGACTACGAACGGCCGGACGAGCTGACCGCCGCCTACCGGGGCGCGTTGGCCTGGTGCGCCGCGCTGCTGCTGATGGGGGCGGTGCTGGCGGTGGTCTTCGTGCGCCGTCCGCGCCGGGCGCCGCCACCGTCGCAGCCCTGCCAGTCCCTGCCGGCCGCCACCGGGCCGGAAAAGGGTACGGGGGCGGCTTCCTGACGGCTCAGCGGGGCGGCCGACCGAGGTAGGCCGGTACGGCCGGCGGCCGGGCCCCGGGTTGACCCAGGCCGGTACGGCCGGCAGGCGGCCGGGCCCGGGTTGACCCAGGCCGGTACGGCCGGCAGGTAACCGGTGCCCGGGTTGACCTCGGATGGAGGCCAACCCGGACCGGCCCCCGGGTTGATCTCGGGTGGAGACCAACCCGGACTGGGCCCCGGGTGCCTCAGTGGGCGCGGTTGACGGCGCTGGTCACCGCCCTGATGGTGGCGGTGACGATGTTGGCGTCCACCCCGACGCCCCAGACCGTACGGCCGTCCACCGCGCACTCCACGTACGCGGCCGCCTGGGCGTCGCCGCCGGCGGAGAGGGCGTGTTCGTGGTAGTCGAGGACGCGTACGTTGACGCCGAGGGACTGCAGCGCGCTGACGTACGCGTCCACCGGGCCGTTGCCGATGGCGGTGACGGCGCGTTGCCCGCCGCCGTGCCCGACCAGCGCCTCGAACTCGACCTTGCCGTCCACCGTGCCGAGCGTGTAGTTGGTCAGGGTGACCGTGGGGTCCGCCTGGTGGTCGAGCAGGTACTGCCCGGCGAAGATCTCCCACATGGTCTGCGGGTCGACCTCGCCGCCGTTGTCGTCGGTGACCTGCTGGACCACGCCGGAGAACTCGATCTGGAGCCGGCGGGGCAGGTCGAGCTGGTGCTCGGTCTTCATGATGTACGCCACTCCGCCCTTGCCGGACTGCGAGTTGACCCGGATGACGGCCTCGTAGGTGCGACCCAGGTCCTTCGGGTCGATCGGCAGGTACGGCACCGCCCACGGGTGCTGCTCGACCGGGACGCCGGCGGTGTCGGCGGAGGCCGCGAGGGCGTCGAACCCCTTGTTGATCGCGTCCTGGTGGGAGCCGGAGAAGGCGGTGTAGACCAGGTCGCCGGCGTACGGGTGACGCTCGTGCACGGGTAGCTGGTTGCAGTACTCGACGGCGCGTTTGATCTCGTCGATGTTCGAGAAGTCGATCATAGGATCGATGCCCTGGGAGAAGAGGTTCAGGCCCAGGGTGACCAGGTCCACGTTGCCGGTGCGCTCGCCGTTGCCGAAGAGGCAGCCCTCGATCCGGTCCGCACCGGCCAGCAGGCCCAGCTCGGCGGCGGCCACTCCGGTGCCGCGGTCGTTGTGCGGGTGCAGGCTGAGCACCAGGCTGTCCCGTCGGGGCAGGTGTCGGTGCATCCACTCGATCGAGTCGGCGTAGACGTTCGGCATCGCCATCTCGACGGTGGCCGGCAGGTTGACGATCAGCCGGTGGTCCGGGGTCGGATCGAGGACCTCGATCACCTTCGCGCAGACCTCCACGGCGTAGTCCAGCTCCGTGCCGGTGTACGACTCGGGGGAGTACTCGTAGTGGATGTCGGTGTCCGGGGTGTGGATCTCCGCGTACTTCTGGCAGAGCCGGGCGCCGGTGGTCGCGATGTCGGTGATGCCGTGGCGGTCCAGCCCGAAGACGACCTGGCGTTGCAGCGTCGAGGTCGAGTTGTAGAAGTGCACGATTGCCCGCTTCGCACCCCGCAGCGCCGTGAAGGTGCGGTCGATCAGGTGTTCCCGGCACTGGGTCAGCACCTGGATGGTGACATCGTCGGGGATCAGGTCCTGCGCGATGAGCTGCCGGACGAAGTCGTAGTCGGATTGGCTGGCCGAGGGGAAGCCGACCTCGATCTCCTTGTAGCCGAGCTGCACCAGGAGCTGGAACATCCGGCGCTTGCGCTCGGGGGACATCGGGTCGATCAGGGCCTGGTTGCCGTCTCGCAGGTCGACCGCGCACCAGCGCGGCGCGGCCTCGACCTGCCGGGTGGGCCAGCTGCGGTCGGGGAGGTCGGTGCGGAACTGCCGCTGGTAGGGCTGGTAGCGGTGGTGCGGCATCCGGCTGGGGCGTTGCCGGGCGATGGGGTCGGTCTCAGCGGCGGGGGTGACAGCAGGGTGAGCCATGCGGAAGTGCCTCCGTGGTCATGTGACGTCAGCAGTCGAGGTCGGCGAGGCGCCGAAGAACGGGTCGGAGCGGGCGGCACGGTTCGACCCCGCGGCGAGGTGCCGGCCGTCAGGCCTCGCCGCGGCGACCAAGGAGAAGCAACGGCTGCCACATGACAGCGTCACCCTACGTGGCGGGGGACAGATCTGGGAAGGATCGCCCGGACTGTGAGATGGGAGTCGCAGCCCGGAGTGACCGGCAGTAGGTCGGCGGGAAGGCCGAACTCGCTGGTAGCGCCGGGGCGGTTGGCAGCGGGCAAATGTGGGAAAAGGCACCCGGAACGGTCCGCTGTCCGGAGCGTTCCGGCGCTCAGGGCCGGATGCTGGGATCACCCGAGGCGACCGAGTGGTCCGCCGGATACCCTGAGGGCGTCTTGACATGACGCCGCCGGCTCCGTCGGCGGCGTCGGCACGCTCAGGATCACGTGGGAGGGGAGTGCGCCGTCGTGGCACTCGTGGTGCAGAAGTACGGCGGGTCCTCCGTCGACAACGCCGAGCGGATCAAGCGGGTGGCCGAGCGGATCGTCGCCGCCCGTAAGGCCGGCGACGACGTGGTGGTGGTGGTCTCCGCCATGGGCGACACCACCGACGAGTTGACCGATCTCGCCAACCAGGTCAGCCCGCTGCCGCCCGGTCGGGAGCTGGACATGCTGCTCACCGCCGGGGAGCGCATCTCGATGGCGCTGCTCGCGATGGCGATCCACAACCTGGGGTACGAGGCGCGGTCGTTCACCGGCTCGCAGGCCGGGGTCATCACCACCTCGGTGCACGGTCGGGCGCGGATCATCGACGTCACGCCGGGGCGGCTCAAGGGTGCCCTCGACGAGGGCGCGGTGGTCATCGTCGCCGGTTTCCAGGGCGTGTCGCAGGACACCAAGGACGTCACCACCCTGGGACGGGGTGGTTCGGACACCACCGCCGTGGCGCTCGCCGCCGCGCTCAACGCCGACGTGTGTGAGATCTACAGCGACGTCGACGGCGTCTTCAGCGCCGATCCGCGGATCGTGCCGGACGCCCGGCACATCCGACAGATCACCTACGAGGAGATGCTGGAGCTGGCCGCCTGCGGCGCCAAGATTCTGGCGCTGCGCGCCGTGGAGTACGCCCGCCGGGCGGGGTTGCCGGTCCACGTCCGTTCGTCATACTCGACCAGCACCGGCACGATGGTCACCGGATCGATGGAGGACCTTCCCGTGGAACAGGCGTTGATCACCGGAGTCGCCCACGACCGCAGCGAAGCCAAGATCACGATCGTCGGGGTGCCCGACGAGCCGGGTGCGGCCGCGCGGATCTTCGACACCGTCGCCGGTGCAGAGATCAACATAGACATGATCGTGCAGAACGTCTCCACCGAGGGCACCGGCCGGACGGACATCTCGTTCACCCTGCCCAAGACCGACGGCCCCACCGCCATGGCCGCGCTCAGCAAGATTCAGGACAGCGTCAAGTTCAAGGGGCTGCTCTACGACGACCACGTCGGCAAGGTCTCGCTGATCGGTGCCGGGATGCGGTCCCACCCGGGCGTGGCGGCCGGCTTCTTCGCCGCCCTCGGCCAGGCCGGCGTGAACATCGAGATGATCTCCACGTCGGAGATCCGGGTCTCCGTGGTGTGCCGCGACACCGACCTGGACAACGCCGTACGCGCCATCCACGACGCCTTCGAGCTCGGTGGTGACACCGAGGCGGTCGTGTACGCGGGGACGGGGCGGTAGCCCGTGGCGTCGCAGCCCACCCTGGCTGTGGTAGGGGCGACGGGCGCGGTCGGCACCATCCTGTGTGAGCTGCTCACCGGCCGTCGGAACGTTTGGGGCGAGATCCGACTCGTCGCCTCCCCCCGGTCGGTCGGGCAGCCGGTGTGTTGCCGGGGTGAGGAGCTGACCGTCCAGGCGCTCACCCCGGAGGTTTTCGACGGCGTTGACGTGGCGATCTTCGACGTTCCGGACGCGGTCTCGGCCCAGTGGGTGCCGACCGCGGTCGACCGGGGCGCCATCGTGGTGGACAACACCGCCGTGTTCCGTACCGAAAGCGATGTTCCGTTGGTGGTCCCCGAGATCAACCCGGAGCAGGTCCGGAA
This sequence comes from Salinispora sp. H7-4, assembly GCF_013416675.1. Classification (NCBI taxonomy): domain Bacteria; kingdom Bacillati; phylum Actinomycetota; class Actinomycetes; order Micromonosporales; family Micromonosporaceae; genus Salinispora; species Salinispora sp. H7-4. Next base: position 19,365 of record NZ_JABZED010000003.1, on the reverse strand, counting down.
CCGGCCGAGGGGCATCGTCGCCAACGCGACCTGCACGACCCTCGCCATGATCGTCGCAGTGGCGCCACTGCACCGCGAGTACGGCCTGCGGGAGCTGGTGCTCTCGTCCTACCAGGCGGTCTCCGATGTCGGGCAGGCCGGGGTGGACACCCTGCACCGCCAGCTCGTCAAGGTCGTCGGAGACCGGGGGCTCGGCTCCCGCCCCGGAGATGTCCGGCAGGCGGTCGGTGACGACCTCGGCCCCTTCCCCGCACCCCTCGCGCTGAACGTGGTGCCCTGGGCCGGGGTGCCCACCGACGGCGGATGGTCCTCCGAAGAGGTGACCCTGCGTAATGACTCGCGCAAGATCCTCGACCTGCCCGATCTGAAGGTCACCGCCACCTGCGTCCGGGTACCCGTGGTCACCGGGCACTCGGTGGCGGTACACGCCGTCTTCGGCACCGAGGTGGACGCCGAGGGAGCCGGTGAGGTGCTGCGCAACGCGCCCGGCGTGATCCTGGTCGACGAACCGGCGGCCGGCGAGTTTCCGATGCCGATCGACGCCGTCGGCACCGACCCGTCCTGGGTCGGCCGCCTCCGCCGTGCCCTGGACGACCCCCGCGCGCTCGACTTCTTCGTGACCGGGGACAACCTCCGCAAGGGTGCCGCCCTGAACGCGGCGCAGATCGCTGAACTCCTGGCCGGCGAGCTCACCCGGCGTTGACGGTTCAGGCGGCGGCCAGGCGTACGCCGTCGCGGCCCTCCCGTTTCACCCGGTAGAGCGCCTGGTCGGCGCGGTGGAGGGCGTGGCCGGCGGGCTCATCCGGGTACGGGAGGGCGACGCCCACGCTGATGGTGCGGCCGATCCCGCGCGCCGCCGCGGTGAGGCGCTCGGCGACCCGGACCGCCTCCTCGGGACGGTTCACCTCGATCACCGCTGCGAATTCGTCGCCACCGGTCCGGTACAGCTCGTCGCCCTGGCGTAACGCGCCCTCCAACGCCCGCGCCAGCCCCACCAGCAGCCGGTCACCGGCCTGGTGGCCGTACGTGTCGTTGACGGTCTTGAAACCGTCCACGTCGATCGCGAGCAGGGCGGTACGCCCGGGGGTGGCCGCCGCGATCCGCTCCCCGAACGGCCCGGTGTGCCGCAACCCGGTCAGCGGGTCGGAGCTGGCCCGCTCGCGGAGCCGAGCCACGGTCCGGAGCCGGTCCAGCGCGCTTCCGGTCTGGCCGGCGAGCAACTCCAGCAGGTTGACGGTGGTCGGGTCGGGACGGAGTCGCCGCGCGTCGGCGACCAGCAGGAGCCCGGCGTCGTCTGCTGCGCCGACCGGCACCGCCACCAGCGTGCGGACCCCGGCCCGGGTCAGCGGAGCGTGGTCGTCGGTCGCCGGCGGTTCGGCTTCACCGAGGGTGTAACCGGCGCCGTAGCGGTGGGCCAGGTCGACGATCCGCCCCAGCGCCTCCGGGCCGGCCGCGGCGAGCGCAGCCCGGACCTGGGCCTCCAACTCGTCGGGCCGGTTGGTCGGCGCGCACAGCCGGGGACCCGACGGCCCGGCGAGTACCAGAACGGCGGTGGAGAGCGTCGACACCTCCCGCGCCGCCGTGCACGCCGCGTGTCGCAGCTCCCGCTCGGTGTCGGCGGCGGCCAGCGCGGCGGCGTGCCGCAACAGCTTCTCGCTCCGGGTCTCTGCCGGCGGTCCGCCGAGTGCCACGATCCGCGCGCCGAGCTGTTCCGCGAGGCGTTCGGCGGTGTCCCGCCACGCCGTCAGGTCCGCCGGTTGGTTCCAGAGCAGGTCGAGGACGCCGACCGGTCGGCCCGCCGGCCCCGGCACCGGTACGCAGACCTCACCGGTGGCGTCGGGGCGGACCGGGAGGTGATCCGGGTCCGCCCCGAGGTCGGTGATGACCGCGGGGCGACCGGTGGCGTGCACCCGACCGACGACGCCGGTAGCCGGCCCGACGGTGGAGAAGACCTGCCACGACCCGGTGGCCGCGACGCAGCGGAGCTGGTCGTGGACCTCCAGCAGCACCGAGATGGCGGCCGGGGTGGACTGGGCCAGGGCGGCGACGGTCCACTGGCACGCCTGGGTGACGGTCGACGCCATCGGCAGGCGGGCCGTGCCGGCACAGATGATTTGATCGTGATCCACTCGCATGTTGTCCCGGGTCGGAGGTGACCGGCCGCTGCCGGTGCCGGGTACCAGGGTAGCCAGCCGGTCGCTGGCACCCCGGTCTGCGCGGTACGGGCGTACCAGCGGGCTACCCACTGTTGTCGAAGCTGTGGTGTGCCGCCCGGTCGACTGGTGACGGGAGCGATGAGAGGCTGTTGTCGGTGCTGGTGGCGGTACCCGTCGCCGCCGGTGTCCGAATCCTGCCGATGGCGCGAAATGGTGGGCGTGCCTAGCCCGGATGTTCCGCGCCGGTTCCCACGAGGAGTTCCATGTCCATCCCTGGGATGCGCCGGGCCGCGATCGGCCTGACCGCGCTCGCTGTGGCCGCCTTCGGCGCGGTCGCGACCACCCCCGAAGCGGCGGACGCCGGGCGGAAGCCGGTCGACGTCACGCTGCTCGCGCTGAACGACTTCCACGGCAATCTCGAGCCGCCCGGTGGCTCCAGCGGCACGATCGAGGGCCAGCCGGCCGGCGGGGTCGAGTACCTGGCGACCCACCTGGCCGAGTTGCGTAAGGCCAGCAAGAAGAAGAACACCATCACGGTCGCCGCCGGTGACCTGATCGGTGCCTCACCGCTGCTGTCGGCGGCCTTCCACGACGAGCCGACCATCGAGGCGTTGTCGCAGGCCGGGCTCGACTACGCGAGCGTCGGCAACCACGAGTTCGACGAGGGCTCCGACGAGCTGCTGCGGATTCAGCACGGCGGCTGCCACCCGGTCGACGGCTGCGCCGACGGCACCCCGTACCGGGGCGCTGACTTCCAGTACCTCGCCGCGAACTCCTTCGTGACCGAGACCGGCGAGCCGCTGCTGCCCCCGTACGCGATCCACCGGGTGCAGGGCGTCAAGATCGGCTTTATCGGAATGACCCTCGAGGGCACGCCGGACATCGTCAGCCCGGACGGCGTCGCCGGCCTGACCTTCGCCGACGAGGCGCAGACCGCCAACCGGTACGCGCGGGAACTGCGCCGCAAGGGCGTGGAGACCATCGTGGTGCTGCTGCACGAGGGCGGTAACCAGGCCGGCGCCGGTGGCATCAACGACTGCGTCGACTTCACCGGCCCGGTGGTCGACATCGTCAACCGGATGGACCGGTCCATCGACGTCGTCGTCAGCGGGCACACCCACCAGGCGTACAACTGCGAGGTCAACAACAAGCTGGTGACCAGCGCCAGCTCGTACGGCCGGCTGATCACCGACATCGACCTGAAGATCGACCGGCGGACCGGGGACGTGCTGCGGGCCACCGCCGAGAACCTGGTGGTCACCCGGGACGTCGCCGAGGACCCGGCCCAGACCGCGCTGATCGACCGGTACCAGACCGTCCTCGGCCCGGTCGCCGGCCGGGAGGTCGGCGAGACCACCGAGGCGATCACCCGGACGCAGGAGACCCTCTTCGACACCGTTCGCGGGGAATCCCCGCTCGGGAACCTGATCGCCGACGCCCAGCTCTGGGCCACCGAGGGGGACCAGGACGCGGTCGCCGCGTTCATGAACCCGGGTGGTGTCCGGGCCGACCTCGACGCCGGCCCGGTCACCTACGGGGAGGCATTCACCACCCAGCCGTTCACCAACAACCTGGTGACCCTCGACCTCACCGGCGAGCAGCTCTACTGCCTGCTGGAGCAGCAGTTCGTCACCGAGCGGGTGCTCTACCCGTCGGCCACGGTCGGGTACGTCGTCGATCCGGCCGGCAGCACCGCCCCGGCGGACGACCCCTGCGCTGGCACGCGCGTGGTCCCCGGCAGCCTGACCTTCGCCGACGTACCGGTGGAGACCGACGGGACCTACCGGGTCACGGTGAACAACTTCCTGGCCGGCGGGGGTGACGGCTTCTCCGTCCTCACCGACGGCACCAACCCGGCCACCGGCCAGATCGACCTGGACGCGCTCGTCGCGTACCTGACCGAGACCTCGCCGGTCTCCGCCCCGGCGCTGGACCGGATCCGTACCACCGGGGAGCCTGGCCGCTGACGCCACCGCTTCCAGCGCAGACGGGCCCCGGGAACACCCGGGGCCCGTCCTCGTCTTGGCCCGGTGTTCCCCGCGATCAGGGGGTGGTGGTGGCGAGTCGGTGGTTGAGGGCGGTGTGCCGTCGGCCGGCGCCGACGGTACGGACCGCGGCGGCGAGGGCCCGGCGGGAACCGACCAGGACGACGAGCTGTTTGGCGCGGGTGACCGCGGTGTAGAGCAGGTTGCGTTGCAGCATCATCCAGGCGCTGGTGGTCAGCGGGATGACGACCGCCGGGTACTCGGAGCCCTGCGAGCGGTGGATGGTCATCGCGTAGGCGTGCGCCAGCTCGTCCAGCTCGTCGAAGTCGTAGTCGATGCTCTCGTCCTCGTCGGTGCGGACGGTCAGGGTCTGCTCCTCGGTGGAGAGCTGGGTGACGATGCCGAGGGTGCCGTTGAAGACCCCGGCCTGCCCCTTGTCATAGTTGTTGCGAATCTGGGTGACCTTGTCGCCGATGCGGAACACCCGCCCACCGGCACGTCGCTCCGGCTGCCCCTCCCGATGTGGGGTGAGTCGTTGCTGGAGCAGGGTGTTCAGCGCCCCCGAGCCGGCGGGGCCGCGGTGCATGGGGGTGAGGACCTGCACGTCCCGGCGGGGATCAAGGCGGAACTTGGCGGGGATGCGGGAGTAGGCGACATCGACGGTACGGTCGGCGGTGGCCTCCGTGTCGTCGCAGGCGAAGAGGAAGAAATCCGGCAGGCCCTGGAGCAGGGGCGGGCGGCCGGCGTTGATCCGGTGCGCGTTGGTGACGACGCCGGACTGGGCGGCCTGGCGGAAAATCTGGGTCAACCGCACCCGCGGAATGGTGGGAGCGGCGAGTAGATCGCGCAACACCTCGCCAGCGCCGACGGAGGGAAGCTGGTCGACGTCGCCGACCAGCAGCAGGTGCGCGCCGGGCGGGACGGCCTTGACGAGCTTGTTGGCCAGGATCAGGTCGAGCATGGAGGCCTCGTCCACGACCAGCAGGTCAACGTCGAGGGGGTTGTCCCGGTCGTAGGAGGCGTCCCCGCCCGGGCGGAGCTGCAACAGGCGGTGCACCGTGGCGGCGGGATGCCCGGTCAGCTCGGAGAGGCGCTTGGCGGCCCGCCCGGTCGGGGCCACCAGCGTGACCTTGGCCTTCTTGGCGGCGGCCAGCTCGACGATCGAACGGACAGTGAAGCTCTTGCCGCAGCCCGGCCCGCCGGTCAACACCGCGACCTTCGAGGTCAGCGCGAGCCGGACCGCCTGCTCCTGCTCCGGGGCGAGGTCGTTGCCGGTGCGCGTCCTCAGCCAGGTCAGCGCCTTGTCCCAGTCGACGCCCGCGAAGTGCGGCAACCGATCGGCCCCGTCGCCGAGCAGGCGGAGCAGGCTGGTGGCGAGAGACCGCTCCGCCCGGTGGAACGGCACCAGGTACACCGCCCGCACCGGCTCCGCTGGGCCGGGTGTTGCCGACGCTGGCCGATCGGCGTCGCCGCCCGGTAGCGACTCACGGACCACGCCCTCCTCGGAGACCAGGTCGTCCAGGCAGCGGGTGACGAGGTCGGCCGGCACGTCGAGGATCTTCGTCGCGTCCGCGACCAGCTCCGGTTCGGGCAGGTAACAGTGGCCGTTGTCGGTGGCCTCGGAGAGCGTGTACTGCAGGCCGGCCATGACCCGCTGCGGGCTGTCGTGCGGGATACCAACCGACTGGGCGATGGTGTCGGCGGTCTTGAAGCCGATGCCCCACACGTCGGCCGCCAGCCGGTACGGCTCCTTCGTGACCACGTCGGTGGCAGCGTCGCCGTACTGCTTGTAGATCCGTACCGCCAGCGAGGTCGAGACACCGACGCCCTGGAGGAAGACCATCACCTCTTTGATCGCCTTCTGTTCCTCCCACGCCGCGGCGATCTTCGCGGTACGTTTCGGGCCCAGCCCCGGCACCTCCACCAGCCGGGCCGGCTCCTCCTCGATGATCCGCAGCGTCTCCAGGCCGAAGTGGGCGACGATCCGTTCGGCGAACACCGGTCCGATGCCCTTCACCAAGCCCGAGCCGAGGTAGCGCTGGATGCCCTGGATCGTGGCCGGCAGGACCGTGGTGTACGAGTCGACCTCGAACTGCCGGCCGTACTTGGGATGCGAGGACCAGCGCCCGTGTAGCCGTAGGCTCTCCCCCGGCTGCGCGCCCAGCAGCGCACCCACCACCGTCAACAGATCACCACTGCGGTCGGTGGCGACCCGGGCCACGGTGTAGCCGGTCTCCTCGTTGACGTACGTGAGCCGCTCCAGCACCGCCTCGAGCGTCGCCAGGGCGGGACGGGGGGCAGCGGTCACGTCGGCCATCCTGCCGTACCCCAGCGGCGGCGCGGCGCTCCGGTCCGGGCGGGTTTCCCTACGCGAGGAGTTCGAGGCGCACGGTGGTGACGTCGCCGGCCTCGATGCTTTCCGCCGCGCGGACGGCGCGTTTGACGGGCAGCACGTAGCAGCTTCGCTGCTTGTCCGGAAAAATCGAGGTTGTCCAGGTGCTGTCACCGACCGTGACCCGGACCCGCAGCGAGCCGAAGCCACGCCGCGGCGGTCCGGACAGCTCCCGGATCTCCTCCGACAGGTCGATGGGGAGGCTGACGAAGGTCCAACTGTCGGCCCGCCGGGCACTCCAGCTCCATAGCTCGGCCTCGAAGGTGACGATCACTGGTCCAGCCTGACACGACGGTCCGACACGGCCGTGGTGCCTCGAGGGCCGCGTGGCTACTGTCGGGCCATGCCGCTGAGTTCGCACGAGGTCGAGCTGTTCGAGCACTCCAGGGCTCGGTTGGAGGCGATCGCCTACCGGCTGCTCGGCTCGGCGAGCGACGCCGAGGACGCCGTCCAGGAGACGTTTCTCCGATGGCAGGCCGCCGACCGGACGGTGGTCCGGACCCCCGGGGCGTGGCTGACGAAGGTGCTCACCAACCTCTGTCTCCACCAGCTCACCTCGGCGCGCGCCCGGCGCGAGAGGTACGTGGGCACCTGGCTGCCCGAGCCGTTACTCCCCGGGGACCCGATGCTCGGCCCGGTCGACACCGTGGAGCAGCGGGAGTCGGTCTCGATGGCGGTGCTCGTCCTGCTGGAGCGGCTCTCGGCCAACGAGCGGGTCGTGTACGTGCTCCGGGCGGCGTTCGGCTACTCGCACGCTGAGATCGCCGTGTTCCTCGACCTCACCGAGTCGAACTGCCAACAGCTCTATCGGCGGGCGAAGCAGCACATCAGCACCGGCAGGGTCCGCGCGGAGGTGGACGCGACCAGCACGCGGAAGGTTGTCGAAGAGTTCCTCGCGGCCGCCACCAGTGGGGAGGTTGGGCGGCTCGTCGAGCTCCTGACCGCGGACGCGACGAGCGTCGGCGACGGTGGTGGCAAGGTTCCGGCCCGGACCACACCGGTCGCCGGCGCGCTGGCGGTGGCGAGGTTCCTGCGCGGTCTCTTCGTTCCCACCAACGTCAAACGCGACCGGATCGGCGGTCGACCTGCGGTCTTTGCCGGCGTCGTCAATGGCGGGCCTGCGGTGCTGGTCGTGCTCGACGACCGGGTCGTCGCCGTCATGTCCCTGCACCTGACCGGGGAGGGCGTCGCGGCTATCCACACCCAGGTCAACCCCGACAAGCTTGCCCGCGCCACCCACCGCTGGTCCGCGGTCGAGCCCGGTGAACCCCTCATCGAAGCGTGGTGATTCAGCTCACGGCGAGTTCCTGTCAGCAACCGCGTCGCTGTCCGGTTCAGGAGGCAGACGCATCGAGACAGGAGTGAGACCATGAAGCACCGCATCGTCGTCCTCGGGGCCGGATACGCCGGAGCGGCTGCCGCCGGACGCCTCGCCCGGCGGCTGCATCCCGACAGCGTCGAGATCACTGTCGTCAACGCCGGGGCCGAGTTCGTGGAGCGGGTCCGGCTGCACCAGCTGGCGGCCGGACAGCGCCTCGCCCACCGCCGACTGCGCGACATCTACGCGGGTACGGGCGTGCGGCTACTCCTGGGGCGAGTCACCGCCGTTGATCTCGACCGCAGAGTCGTCGCGCTGGTGGATCAGCAGGGCGCGGACGAGATCAGCTACGACACCCTCGTCTACGCCCTCGGTAGCACCGGTACTGACCACGGGGTTCCCGGTGTCGCCGCGCACGCCTACGACATCGCCGGAAGGGAGTCCACCCTGCGGCTGCGCGATCGTCTGGTTCGCCTCGGCGCCGGCGGGAACGTTCTGGTCGTTGGAGGTGGGCTGACCGGTCTCGAGGCCGCCACCGAGATCGCCGAGGCACGGCCGGACCTCGCCGTCGCGATCGCCGCCCGCGGCGGCCTCGGTGACTGGCTGGACGGCGGGGCGCGGCGTCACCTGCGACGCGTCTGCGACCGGCTCGGTATCACCGTGCACGAGCAGACGGACATCGTCGGGGTCGACGCGGCCAGCGCGGCTACCGGCGACGCCCGAACCGTTCCGGCCCAGGTGACTGTCTGGACGGCGGGCTTCGCCGTTCACCCCATCGCCGCCGCCACGCACCTCGAGCTTGCCGAAACTGGACAGATTCGGGTGGATGCCAGTATGCGGGCGGTCTCGCACCCCGAGGTGTATGCGATCGGAGATGCCGCGTTCGCCGAGGGGCCCGGGGGCAGGCCGCTCCGGATGTCCTGTGCTACCGGGATCCCGATGGGCTGGCAGGCCGCCGATGCGATCGCCGCCCGCCTGACCGGCCGGGAGGTGCCGAAACTCGCGTTCCGCTACTACAACCAGTGCGTCAGTCTCGGCCGGCGGGACGGGCTCATCCAGTTCGTGACCGCCGATGACCAGGCCAAGGCGTCTTTCCTCGCGGGGAGGGTGGCGGCCCGGTACAAGGAGATGGTCTGCAGGGGGGCGGCCTGGAGCGTCCGCCACCCCACGCTGCTGCTGCCATCCCGTCGCCACCGCACCAGCCCGCGCGGGCAGAACGCGCTGCGGTGAGCCGCGGGGCTGGTGGCGCGTGGCTATCGGTGTGTCTGCCCGTGGACGGGTTGGATGCCGGTAGCCGTGGGATGGTCCGGTATGGCGGCGTGTTCGGGTGCGGCGGCTGGCGGACCGACCAGCTTGGTCAGTTCGGCGCTGAAGGCGTCGCCCACGGCGCGAATCTGGGCGCTGGCGCCGTCGAGTTGACTGGTGGCACCCGCGACTGCGGCGAGGATGTTCCGGGCGATGGCGGTGAGGCGTTCGACCTGTTCGCGGTCGGCGGAGTACTGCTGCCCGGCGCGGACGCGGTAGGCGTGGGCGGCTGCCTCCGCCTCGCGGCGTGCCTCGACGACGACGCGTTCGGCCTGGCCACGTGCGTCGGTCTGCATGCTGCGGGCGTGGGTCTTGGCGTCGGCGATGAGTTGGTCGGCCTGGTGCTGGGCGGTGGCCAGGATGTTGATCGCCTCGTTGGAGAAGGCGCGCTGGCTGGCGGGTTCGGTGTCGATGTTCTGGTTGCGGAAGAAGCCGCGTAGCCGATTGACTTCCGCGAGGTCGCGGGCATGGGTGTTGGTCCACCGCTGCACCTCCTCGGCCATTCGGGCGAGAAAGGCCTCCACCTCGTCCGGGCGGTAACCACGGCGCCCGAGTGCGGTTTCGCGGAACCGGTGTCCCCGGATGTGTTCCGGGGACAGCGGCCGCCATCCCCGGAGCGCGGTGTGTTGGCGGCCGAGGTCAGGCTCGTCGCCGGGATGGTTGGCTGGGTTCATCGTGCGTACACCTCGGCGCGGTCGGCCACCGTGAGGGTGGCTACGGAGTCGGGGCGGTAGGGGTCGTTGGTGCCGTCCTCGCTTCGAACCTGTTGCGGGGCGATACCAGCCTCGGCGAGGCGCTCGCGGCTGGTGGCGACCATTTCGGCTGGACCGCACACGTAGATGTCGTGCGCGTCCCAGCGGCCCATGCGTAGTGCGACATCCACGGCGTTGCCACGGTGAACACCGACGGCGTGGGCATCGTGGGACAGGGTGGGTACGACGGTCAACCAGGGCATCTGCTGCGCCATGGTCTCCAGAGCGGGCAGGTCGTACAGGTCGCCACCCGTGCGGCCGCCGACGACGAGGGTGACTCGTCGCCGGCCGCCCTCGGCGGCGAGTTGTTCGGTCAGTGCCTTCAGCGGTGCCAGACCGGTGCCGCCAGCGAGCAGTAAGAGGTCGCGGCCGGAGTCCGGGTCCAGGGTCAGGCTGTGTCCGATGGGCGCGCCGACGCGGATCTCGTCACCGTTGCGCAGCGACTGCACGATGGCGGTGGAGACCTCCCCACCCGGTACTGCCTTCACGTGTAGCTCGACCAGCCCATCGCGACGCGGAATATTCGCCGGCGAGTAGTAGCGCCAGAGGCGCAGCCGCGTCGGCACCTCGATCGCACAGGACTGGCCCGGCAGGTACCAGTAGGGCATGGGCTGGTCCACCTGCAGTCGGACCACGGCCACGTCCAGGCCCCGGCGCTCGTGTTCGACAACCAGCGCTCGCCAGTACGGGGGCTCGTTGCGGGTGGCCTCCGCCGCGGCATCACACATGACCTGCGCGACCAGGCTGTACGCCTCAGTCCATCCGGCGGCGAGGTCGGCGTCCCAGTCGGGGCCGAGGAACTGGCTGAGGGTGGCCAGTAGCGCCTCCCCAACGGGTGGGTAGTGCTCGGGACGAACGTCGAAGCGTCGGTGGTCGCGGCCGAGTCCGCGCGCGAAGGGCAGCATCACATCTGGCTGACCAACGCCAGCGACAATACGTCCGAGCGCGGTGACCAGCCGATCCCGCTGGCCCGCCATGGACGCCGGGAAGAGCTGTCGCAGCTGTGGGTTACGCGCGAACAAGGCCGCGTAGAAGTAGGTCGGCACCGCATCACCGTGCGCGACAACCCGCGCCCAGGACGCCTGTAGCCGGTCAGGATCCACTGTCACGTCGACGAGCCGGCTGGTGTGAGAGCGGAGTCGGCACTGGACGCGCCGCCGGTACGGTCGTGCATCGACTTCACTCGGCCCCCTGGGTCTGGTCCGTGGAGTGACTGGCACGGCGGTTGGGTGTAACCACGGCATCGGTTATGGTGACTTAACCGGTTTAGTGGACTTATTGCATGATACCAACTCGACTTGGCGCACACTGCCCCGAGCCCGGCGGCGCCTACGGGTGCCCCCGTCAGCCGCGGCGGGCGGCGTCGATCAGCTCGGTGACCGCGGCGGCAGCGGCGTCTGGCCGGCCGTGGCGGCGGGCAGCCTCCGCCAGGGCGTGCCGACGCTGCGCGTCGTCGAGCAACGTCAAGAGTTCGGCGCGGAGCGCAGCGCCGGTGGCATCGCCGCCGGTGAGCATCCGCGCCGCGCCGGCCGCGGCGAGGTGCCGCGCGGTCTGCCGCTGCTCGTCGCCGGAGGTCGGCACGAGTGGAATCAGGATTGCCGGTCGGCCCAACGCGGTCAGCTCGGCTACCGTGCCGGCGCCACTGCGCGCCACCACGATGTCGGCGGCGGCGAGCACATCGGGCAGTTGCCCATGGATGTAGTCCACGACCCGGTAGCGGGCCTGTAGGTGCGGCGGTAGCTGGGCGGCGAGCTGTCGCATGCGGTCCAGGCTGTACTCCCCGCACTGGTGCAGCACCTGGCAGCGTTGCAGGACATCAGGGAGGACCTCGGCGACCATCTGGTTTACCTGCACCGCGCCCTGCGCCCCGCCGGTGACGAAGACCAGTGGCAGGTGCGGCTCCAGCCCGTAGGCGGCGCGACCGGCAGCCGGGTCTCCGGTAAGCATGTCGGGGCGGACCGGGTTGCCGGTGACCACCGCCCTGGCCTGCGCTCGCTTCGACAGGTTCGGCAACGAGGAGGCGTGGCTCAGCAGCACCCGGCGGGCGACCAGGGCGAGAATCCGGTTGGCCAGGCCCAGGTTGAGGGTTTGCTCGTGCATGACCAGGGGGCGCCGGGCCAGCCAGGCGGCCAGACCGATCGGGACAGAGACGTAACCGCCGGTGGAGAGGACCACGTGCGGCCGGACCCGCAGCACGGTCGCCATGGCCTGCAGTACGCCGACCGGAATCCGGAACGCGTCGGTGATGTTGCGCCACAGTTCCTGACGGTTGGGGGACCGCCGTAACTTTCCGGTGGTGATGGCGCGGAAGGGCAGGCCCTCCTGCCGGGCGACCTTCGCCTCCAGTCCCTGCTCGACCCCGACCCAGAGAATGTCGGGCTCGGCGCCGGTTTCGGCGAGGCGGGCGCGGAGCGTGCGGATGGTCGTCAGTGCCGGGTAGGTGTGCCCCCCGGTGCCGCCGCCGGTGACGATGATTCGCAAGCCGTGGAGCTGCTGGGCACTGTAGACGGCCATGCGTTCCCCTGTGCGGTGTCCGCCCGGCTGGCATCCTTGCCGACCAGCCAGGATGGACTGGGTGGGCGTTCTGACGTTGTGGTAGATCGACTATAACGTCCGCGAACCCCGTCGCTTCGTCGCCCGCCGCGCTGCCCGCCGCCTGCTGCGTGGCCTGCCGCCTGCTGTCCGAGGGATTGTCGGGCGCGGCGGCGGGTAGGTAGTCAGGATGCAGACGTTCCTTCCGTACCCGGACTTTCTGGCCAGCGCGGCCGTGCTGGACCAACGTCGGCTCGGTAAGCAGCGGGTGGAGGCGATTCAGGTGCTGCGGGGGCTGACCCGTCCGGGCTACGGCTGGCGACACCATCCCACGGTGAAGATGTGGGCCGGCTACGAGGAGGCGCTGACGCGGTACGGGCTGGACGTGTGCGCGGTCTGGTGCGAGCCAGGTCGAGCCGACACCTGTGCCGCGACGCTGGTCACCGACTTCGCCGCCGCCCGGGGCGTACGCACCGTACGCACCCAGGCCGAGTTGGCTGAGGCCGGTGAGCTACCGCCCTGGCTGGGCCGCGACGACCTGCACCTGAGCCACCGTTCGTCGCTGTTGCGCAAGGACCCCGAGCACTATCGACCCCAGTTTGGGGACATCCCGATCGATCTGGAGTACGTCTGGCCCCGCTCAGATCGTGCCACCCGCTCGGATCGTGCCACCCGCTCGGATCGCGCCACCAGCTAGGAAGAGCCACCGGCCGGGAAGAGCCACCGGACCGTGACCGGCGTCACCGGGATGGGGCGGGGTGGCGGCTGCGTCGATATCGTCACCGCGGTGACAGGAACCGGAGGGAGAGTTGCGGTGGCGGACGCGGAACTGCTTGTCGAGGTGGCCGGTCCGGTGGCGACCGTGGTGATCCACAATCCGGCCCGGCGGAACGCGATGACCGCGACGATGTGGCGACGCCTGCCGGGGGTACTCGATCAGCTGGAGGCCGACCCGGCGGTACGGGCCCTGGTGCTCACCGGAGCCGACGACACCTTCTGCGCCGGCGCGGACCTCGGTGACCTGGACGAGTTGCTGGACGCCGGTGACGCCAGTATCGCCGTGACGGCCGAGGAGCGACTCGTCGCCTTCGCCAAGCCGACAGTCGCCGCGATTCGGGGCGCCTGCGTCGGCGGTGGGTGTCAACTCGCCGTCGCCTGCGACCTGCGGCTCGCCGCCGACGACGCGCGCTTCGGCGTACCTCCGGCCCGGCTCGGCCTGGTCTATCCGGCACCCACCACCCGCCGGCTGGCCCGACTGGTCGGGCCGTCCACGGCGAAGGCTCTGCTCTTCACCGCGGAGCTGATCGACGCCGAGCGGGCGCTCCGGGTTGGCCTGGTGGACGAGGTGCTGCCCGCCGCCGCGCTCTCGGCCCGGGTCGGTGCGGTTACCGCCGCGGTGGCCGCGCGGTCCCGGCTCAGCGTCATGGCGGCCAAGGAGATCGTCGACGGGCGGGCGGACGATGACCGGATCGCCTGGTGGCACGGGCAGGTGCGGGCCAGCGGGGAGGCTCGGGAGGGCGTGGCGGCGGCCAACGAGCGCCGACCGGCCCGCTTTCCGTGGTCCCCGCCCGAGGTGGGGCCCGGCGAAACAGGCGACACCGGGTAGCGGTGGGGTCGCCCCGGCCTCCGATCAGTGCGGTCGGGCGAGCAGGCCCCGAGGACGGATCGAGTGGATCGGCTCGGTCGCGCCGCCCTCGTCCCGCAGGATGTGGTTGGCCGCGAGGATGCCGGTGGCGGCGGAGCGCTCCATCAGCGCACTGGGGAAGTCGGTGCGAATGCCGTCGCCGGCCAGGTAGAGCCGGTCGGCGTCGGTGCGGACACCGGGCCGCCCCGCGTGGCCGCCGGGTGGGAACGCGGGCGCCCGGGCCTCCACCCGGGCCCGCAGTTCGCGGATCCGCAGCCGCCCCGCCTCCGGCCAGAGGGGCCTCAGCTCGCGCCACATCCGTTCGGCCAGCTCCTCGGCGGGCACGTCCGGTTCGCAGGCGTACGCGTGCAACTCGACCACCGCGCCGCCGTTGCGCGCAGCCCAGCGGCGGGACTCCACCTCCAGCCGGTGGTAGAGCGTCACCGAGTCCAGGGTGGGCTGCCGGGAGACCCCGCTGAAGACCGCCCGCCCGGGATCCACGTCCCCGGCACACCAGTAGCGGGCCACCGCGTACGGCGGACCGGATTGGCCGAACGCGGGCATGCGCGCTACCAGGTCGGGGGCGGCCTCGGCGAGGACGGGGGAGGCCGCTACCAGCGCGGCGAGGGCCGGTGGGTCGACGGCGAGCACGAGGTGCCGGGCCTCGTACCCGCCGGCGGTGCTCATCACCTGCCAGCCGGTGGCGTCGCGGTGCAGCTCGGTGACCGCGGCCTCGGTGATGACCCGGCCGCCGTGCTGCTCGAGGTGCCGGGTGAGGGGCTGCCAGATCGACGCCGCGTAGTCCGCGGTGGGGCAGTCGAAGGCCAGCCCCTCCGGGTTGCCAAGCAGGTAGAAGTGGAACTGGGCGATCATTTCGGCAGCGGACATCTCCGCTTCGTGGTTGAAGAACGAGTGGGAGAAGACCTCGAAGAGCATCGCTCGGGCTCGGTCCGGCAGCCGGAGTGAGGTGAGCAGGGCGTCGGCGGTGGTGTCGTCGAACTCGGCGTACGTCTGGATCGGGTCGTAGCTGAGCAGCGGCAGCGCGGCGTCCCGGTTCATCGCGCGTAGGTCCCGTAGGCGCAGGCTGGGGCTGCGGAGCAGGAGGGCGAGCAGGTTAGCTGGCGCCGCGGGTGGCAGCCGCCCGAACTCCTCGGTGGGCCAGCGCGCGGACAGGACCGGGTAGTGCGGGATCTGCCGGAGGAAGCCCAGCGTCGGGTCGACCCGGCGGAGGATGTTCCGCCAGTTGTAGTACTGGCGGAAGAAGGCATGGAACCCGTGTTCGTTGGTCCGGGTGCCGTCGGGGGAGATCTCCGGCCACGCGCCGAGTCGCCCGCCGATGGTGGGGGCGGCTTCCAGGACGGTGACCGGCACTCCCCGTTCGGCCAGCACCACCGCTGCGGACATGCCGGCGATTCCGCCGCCGACCACCACGGTGGGTGCGGGGTGGGGTACGCGCGGCGAGCCCTCACCGCCCTGCTCCACCACGCGTTCGCGGACGCCGAGCAGCCGACCCGCCAGTTGCGACAGCGTCATCGCCCCAGTTTGCCGGAGCCGGGCCCGGGTGGAGAATGGACTCGCGCTACTGATCCGTCGCAATCGTGATCAATGGGCTGCACGAGGGCCGCCGGCTGTCTACTATGCGCCACATGACGGGGCCCTTCGATCGTGCGTGGTGGACCGGGCGGCGGCTCCGAGGCAACAGCGATCCCTGGACGCACTACGTGGTCTGTGGCCACGACGCCCTGGCGTACTGGGTGGTGAGGTCGCTGCTCGGCACCGAGCCGCAGCTGACCCGGATCCGGATCACGCTGGTGGTGCCGAGGCGGCAGCGGACGGACAGCCCGGACGGTCGGGATCTCGACGGCATCGAGGTCATCCAGGCTGACCGGCTCGACGAGGTGACATTTCGCGAAGCGCGGCTGGACCGGGCCGAGGGTTTGGCGCTGCTGCACCAGGACGATGTGGGCAACATGCACGCCGCGCTCTGCGCGCAGGAGGTCCAGCCGAGCCTGCGTTTGGTGGTGCGGATGTTCAACACCAGCCTGGCCAACGGGGTGCGACAGATCTTCCCCGACTCGGCGGTGCTCTCCGATGCCGCGATGGCGGCCCCGGCCTTCGTCGCTGCCGCGCTGGGTGAGGTCGCGCCGGCGCACTTCCGACACGGCGGGCGAACCCTCTATGTGGCCCGCCGCGTCGACCTTCGCGACGAGGACGTCGTCTGCCCGGTGGCGGATACCCGCGACCCGCGGGAGGTCCGGGTCCTGCCCGCGGATGCGACCGCCGCCGACGTGGTGCTCGCCGAGGCGGCGGGTACGCCACCGGGAACCGAGGTGGCAGCACGCCGACTGCGCCGGGCCCGGCGGTGGCGCCGGCCGGTCACGATGCTGCTCCGGGCGGTCCGCGGCTTCGCCACCCGCCGGATCGGCACCGCCGTGTTGGCGCTGCTGGCGGTGATCGTCGTGCTCGGCGGCCTCTACGCCAGCACCGCCGAGGTGAGCTGGGGGGAGGCGCTCTACCTGACCCTGGTCACCGCCCTGAGCGGGCAGGACCCGGACGCCGCCAAGCCGGTCGGCGAACAGGTCCTCCAGGTGGTCCTCAACCTCTCCGGGCTGGCACTGATCCCGTTGATCACCGCCGTGGTGGTGGACGGCCTCGTCAACGCCCGGCTGGCGCTGCACTCCGGGCGGCCCCTGACCGACCGTTCCGGGCACGTGGTCGTGGTCGGCCTCGGCAACATCGGGATGCGGGTGACCGCGCAACTCCGCGATTTCGGTGTCGAGGTGGTCGCCATTGACAAGAACCCGGATGCGCGGGGCGCCGAGCTGGCCCGGCAGCTCGGCGTGCCGGTGGTGGTGGGGGACGCCTCCGCCGAGGAGATCCTGCGCGCGGCCTCGGTCGCTACCAGCCAGGCCCTCGTCGTGGTCTCCACCGACGACGGGGTGAACCTGCGGGCCGCGCTGACCGCCCGTTCGCTCAACGACGATGTTCAGGTGGTGCTGCGGCTCTTCGATGGGCACTTCGCCGAGCGCGTCCAGCGGTCCTTCGGTATCGGCGTCTCGCGGAGCGTGTCGTACCTGGCGGCGCCGTCGTTCGCTGGTGCCCTGCTGGACCGTGCCGTCATCGCCACCATCTCGGTCGGCCGGCACGCCCTGTTGGTCACCGAGGTCCCGGTCGCCGCCGGCTCCTCGCTCGAGGGTCAGCCGCTCGCCGCCGTCGGCCGTGCGGGAAGCGTCCGGCTCCTCGCCCATGCCCGCTCCGGCCAGCGGTACGAGTGGGAGTTCGACCACCGGCTAGTGATCATGGCCGGGGACCGCTTGACCGTGGTTGCCCGTCGGGCCGGGCTGAATGCCCTGCTCCGTGCGACCGGCCCTCTCGATTCAGAGGTTTCCGGACCCCCGGCCGGCTCGTCCCCGGGGGCCGTGACGCCACCGGCCGGCTTCTCCCCGGGGGCCGTGACGCCACCGGCCGGCTCGTCCCCGGAGGCCGTGACGCCACCGGCCGGCTTCTCCCCGGGGGCCGTGACGCCACCGGCCGGCTCGTCCCCGGAGGCCGTGACGCCCCCGGCCGGCTCCTCCCCGGAGGCCGCGATGCCCCCGGGGGGCCCGCCACTGCCCCGGGCGGGGGAGCAGGACGGTTCGGTTAATCAGCAATCCGACTCTGCCGACTAACCCAGGTCCCGGAAGGCGCCAGCACCAGGGGAGCGGCCCCCAGCTTCCATGCGGCTGGCCGGGACCAGTGTTGTTCGGTCACCGTTCGGCCGGTCAGGAGGGGGCGCCGCTGAGGACCTCGACCGCACCGGTGTCGAGGGAGTAGTAGGCGCCGACGATGGCGAGGTCCTGCTTCGTCACGAGCGGGGCGAGTTCCGGGTTGGAGCGCAACTCGTTCGCGGCCAACTCGATCTGGGCGCGGACCATGGCATCGATCGGGTCGTCACCCCCCGCCTCAGCTACCTGTTCGTACGCCGGCTGCAGGGCCGCGACGATCTCCGCCAGGTTGCCGGGCGGCGTTTCGCCGTCACTGAGGGAGGCGTACGCCGCCTTGATGGCGCCGCAACGTTGATGACCGAGGACCACGATGAGCGGAGTGCCGTTGGCCAGCGGCCCGTATTCGACAGAACCGGTGACCACCGGGCCAACCGCCTCGCCGCCGGTGCGGGTCACGAAGAGGTCGCCCAGGCCGACGTCGAAGATGAGTTCCGGTGGCACCCGCGAGTCGATGCAGGAGAGGACCGCCGCGAAGGGCTTCTGCTCCTGGGCTACGGCCTGACGCCGGGCCGGGTCCCGGTGGGGGGCCTGCGGCTTGCCCTGTACCCACCGCTGGTTGCCCTCCATCAGCCGCTCGAGTGCTGCCTTGGGCGTGGTGGGGGTGGCGGGCGGCGTTTGGGGCGCTGCGCTGGTCGTTGACGGCTGTGCCTCCGTCGAGGAGCAGCCCGCGAGCGCGGCCACGGTGCCGACCAGCGCGCCGGAGAGCAACGCCCGCCGATTCGGGCGTACAACTCTATTCATTGATTTCCCCTGAACTGGTTTATAGCCATACTCTCACCTTTAGCGGTCGAATTATACGTCGAAGCCCTCAGAGGGGGACAAGCAGGCGTATTCTCGGTGGTCCCACGGGCGGCAGGTGGTGGGGTGCTCAGCGCCGCCACGGACCGCAGGTGCGAGGGCGGCCCGCCGCTCGCAGGCCAGATGCGTCTTGGTGCTCAGACCGCTGCGGAATCGTCCGAGGGCGTGGTCGGCGGGCTCGTCGTGCAGACCACCGGGTGGCTCTTTCTGCCCGTGGCGTCGGTACGGGCGCCGGCGGCGTGTTGGTGCGCACGGCTGGTCATCGAGCCCACGCTGACCGTCCACGTGCGAGCCGCTAACCGGGCGATGACACCGCCCGGTTAGCGGCACCGTTAGCGGGTTCGGTCAGGCCGACATGGATGCTCCTCAGGGCCTGTGTGTTGGTCGGCGTCGGTGGGTGGCAAGGGTCAGGGCTGCGCCGGTGAGGGTGAGCAGGATTCCGGCGGTGAGGATGGTGGGC
>NZ_JABZED010000003.1:0-204 GCF_013416675.1 Salinispora sp. H7-4 | reverse complement strand
CAGACTGGTGCCGGTTACTGGGATGGTGGGCTTTGGGACGGTGACTGTCGTGGAGTTGGATGTTGAGGCTGGGCAGTTGCTGTCGCCGTTGTAGCGCGCCTGGATGTGGTGGGTGCCGGGTGCCAGGTGTGTGACGGTGAGGGTTGCGGTGGTGGTGGGGTTGCCGGACAGGGGTTTCGTGTCCAGGGTGGTCGTGCCGTCGAG
>NZ_JABZED010000002.1:220565-396568 GCF_013416675.1 Salinispora sp. H7-4 | reverse complement strand
GTGGCGAGGGTGTCCCGATCGACGTGCACGTGGCCTCCATGGTCATTGTTGCTCAGCAACGTCGATCATGGACGCCCTCGCCTCTCTTCGCTGTCCCCGTACCCCTTGGAATAGATCGTCTAGCGGTGAGCCGAGGCTCCCTGCATGGCTTTTTTCCGGCCCAGGTAGTAGGTCCGCTGCTCCTGGTCGAGGTGTTCGATGGCGGCGCGCAGTAGCGTCCGGGGCATGGTGGCCGCGTGCCGGTCGAGGAAGTCGAGCAGTCGTGCCCGGTCCTGGTCCCCGGCGCTGCGCAGCAGCCAGCCGGTGGCCTTGTGGATCAGATCATGTGGATCAGCAACGCACATCTCGGCGATCCGGAACGTGTCGTCGAGGTCGCCGGCGCGTACGAACGCCATGGTGCTGACGATCGCGGTGCGTCGCTGCCACGGGTCGTCCGAGCGGGCCAGCTCGTACAGCACCTCGCGGGGCTTGTCGACCAGATGTGCCCCCACCACGTTCGCGGCACCGAGGTCGACCAGGTCCCAGTTGTCGATCCGGTCGTGCCGGCGCAGGTAGAGGTCGTACAGCTCCGCCCGGCGGGCGTCGGTGGTTTTCTTCCGCGCGGCCTGCTTGGACATGATGCTGACCGCACCGGCGCGTACCTCGTGGATCGGGCTGTCGAGTAGGAGTTCGATCTCGCCGGGCGCCAGGTCGATGAATTCTTTGGCCAGCGCGAAGACCTGGCCCATCCGGACGCCCAGGAACGTGTCGCCCTCGGCGTGCCTGAAGTAGCGCTGGATCTTGCGGAGCTCCTCATCCGACTGGTACGTCTGCAACTTCTCGACGAACTGCTCGGCGCTGACATCCGTCATGGTGGCCCCTCCGATCGAGAGGCGATCGTACCGATCCCCTGCGCCGCCCAGTGCCGCTCGACCACGCGTGTCCCGGGGAGCCGGACCGCCGCGCACCTGCGGGACCGGGCGCGTTTGCTGGGCGGCCGTTCCGCTCGCGTCACCTCGCCGGAGCGCCCTCCACCTGCGAAGACATGCCGGGGTTCGGCTTGACGGGGCAACAGTCGAACGATATAACAAACTCGTTATGAAACAAACTGGTTATGCACTCGACGAGCCCGAGCGTCTCGACGCCACCTTCGCGGCCCTGGCGGACCCGACCCGGCGAGCGATCCTCGCCCGGCTCGCGCAGGGCGACGCGACGGTGAAGGAGATCGCCGCACCGTTCCCGGTGAGCCAACCGGCGATTTCTCGGCACCTGAAGGTTTTGGAGAGCGCGGGCCTGATTTCCCGGGGAAGGGCCGCCCAACGTCGGCCGTGTCACCTTGAGGGGCGCCAGCTCAGGTTGGTCGTGGACTGGCTGGACAACTACCGCGGCTACTGGGCGGAGGCGTACGGGCGTTTGGACGAACTGCTCGACGAACTCCACGCCGGTGACGATGCCCGCCCGTCGAGCGGCGGCCGGGAGGGGAAGGGAACATGACGGCGAAGACCCTGCGGGTGACCACACCGGCACCGACTGACATCGTCCTGACCCGCGTGTTCAACGCGCCGCGGCACCTTGTGTTCGATGCGTTGACCAAGCCCGAGTTGCTCAAGCGGTGGTTCGGCGCTCGCGGTTGGCGCCTGGTCGAATGCGAGGTGGAGCTACAGGTCGGTGGGAGCTGGCGCTTCGTCTCGGTGGGGCCGGATGGCCTCAAGATGGGCCAGGGCGGGGTGTACCGCGAGGTTCAGGCGCCGGACCGGCTCGTCTACACCGAGTCCTACGACGATCAGTGGGTGCCAGGAGAGTCCCTCGTCACCGCTGTCCTTTCCGAGCGTGCCGGGTTGACCACGCTCCAGACCATGCTGCGCTACTCGTCGCCCGAGGTGCGTGACCTGGTGCTGGCCACGCCGATGGAGCGGGGCGTGGGGGAGAGCTACGACCGGCTCGACGAGGTGTTCGCGTCGCGGTGATCCGGGCCCGGGGGAGCCACCAGGAACATATCGGCGGCCGGAGAGCGTGTCCGCCACGCAAGGGGTAGTGCGAGCGAGAGCGGGAGAAATGAACTGGACTCTGGAAGTGGTGCTGGTGCCGGTGGCGGACGTGGACCGCGCCAAGGAATTCTTCACCGAGAAGCTGGGTTTCCACCTGGATTTCGATTCTCGTGGCGACGGCGAGTTCGGCCCGGTGCAGCTGACCCCGCCGGGTTCCGGGTGCTCGATCATCATCGGGAAGGGCCTCAGTTCGATGGAGCCGGGCTCGCTGAAGGGGGTGCAGTTCGTGGTCGCGGACGTGCGGAAGGCCCGTCAGCAGCTGGTGGAGCGGGGGGTCGAGGTCAGCGAGGTCCGAGTGGCCGGGCCGGAGGGCTTTCGCCCGGCCCGGGATGGCGACAGCCTGGACAATGTCGGTTTCATCGTCTTCGACGACCCGGACGGCAACCACTGGACTGTGCAACAGATCTCGTCCCGCGGTTAGTGCGGCGTGGGGCGTGGGCGGTTCACGTTGGGGCTCGGCCCTGGCATCGTGGAGCCATGTGTCGGAACATTCGCGTGCTCCACAATTTTGAACCGCCCGCCACCGACGACGAGATCGAGGCCGCCGCGGTCCAGTACGTGCGCAAGGTCAGTGGCGCGACCAGACCATCCGCGGCCAACGAGGAGGCGTTCAACGAAGCCGTTCGGGCGGTCACCGCGGCCACCCAGACCCTCCTGGGTGACCTGGTGACCAAGGCACCGCCTCGGGACCGGGCAGTGGAGGCCGCGAAGGCCAAGGCGCGTGCCGCCGAGCGGTACGGGGACCGCGCCGCAGCAGGCCGGGGCTGACCTGACCGCGACGGGGCGGGGCTGACCGGGCCGTGGTCAGGCCGAGTCGTCACCTGTCTGTTCAGCGGAGAGCCGGTCGAGGATCGGTAGGAGTTGCGCCTCCTCGTAGTCGAGATGCGCCTCGACCGCGGCGGTGAGTCGGTCGACCTCGGTCCGCACGCTCGCCCGGTCCACGTCGGCTGACCCGACCACCTGCTGCAGTTGCTGGAGCAGCGCGTCCATCGCCGCGTGTTCCTCCCGCAGCCGCCGTACCGTATCGGCGAGCTCGGGATGGTGTTGGGCAACCACCGGGAGCAGTTGGTCGTCCTCGCTGCGATGGTGATGACCGAGGCCGCCGCAGAGGGCGAGGCAGTTGATGCGCAGCTGCGCACCGAGGCGGCTCCCCGGCCGTGCCAGCTCGCTGCGGATGACCGCCAACTCGCGGCGGAAGGCGTCGTGAATCAGTTTCAGGCCGCTGCTCCAGGTGGCCCCGACCGGCCGGCCGCGGAGCGGGTTCAGCGCCACAACCGGTGGCGGTTCCGGGGCGAGGGAACGCTCCCGCCGCAGTACGGGGTCCAGCTCCGCCGCCCGGTCGAGCGCGGCGTCCCGTTCGCCCTCCTCGAGCAGTACCGCGTGGGCCTCGATCGTGAAGGCGTCGTTCTCCAGGGTCACCTGCGGCTCGGCGAGCAGGTCGTCGTGCCAGTCCGGCTTGGTGCGACTGCCGTCGGGCAGCGCGACGACCAGGATGCGTCGGTCTTCGCCGAGGAAGAACTCCACCCAGGTGGTACGCGGTGCCCCGGTTTCTCGGTTTGCGGTGGTCAGCAGGATGTGTCGCCGGTCTTCGGGAATCTTCGAGCTCTGTCCTTGTGGGGCGTGGAATTCCTTGATCTGGGAAGCGTGGTCGGACGGCAAAGGGTGTACTCCATTCCTTGGGTGGGTGTCGTTCTTTCAGCGGCTACCAGCGCAGCCTGAGCCGATGGCGCTCGGCCAGTGAAGCGGTGTGGGCACCACAAATCACCGGCTGGGGCCGAATGCGCTTGCGGAAGTAGCGCGGCGAGAGGTGGGAAAAGAAAACGCAGGCGACAGCAAGCAGAAGTGCGGTTGCTGTGCTGGCAAAATAGCTGATCGCGGAGGGTGGGGCTCGGCCCCGCCGGGCGATCACGCCCCGGCCGGGAACCCTATTCGCTTCTGGCGTGTAGCCGACCCGGCAGTCATAGCGCGACGATAGCATAGGTGAATATCTGGGTCTCACCCAAAGCTGCCAGCTCTGTCGGGACTGCCGGCTCTACCGGTTCGGTCGGCCATACTGGCTCGGTGGGCCACGCGGCCGCTGCGGCCGCTCGCCGCGGAGGTAGCGGGCCGCGGGCGGTGGCCCGAACGTCAGGCCGCTGATCGAGGTGAGGTGCCCGGGGCACCCGAGTCAGGGACCCATGCAACATTTCCAGGGGGATGCGGGTAGTCATAGTGTGAAGGTGCCTGCACTCCCGCCGGACGGGTCCGGGTTCGAGGCGTTCGTGCGACAGAGCGCCGCCGGGCTGCTGCGCTTGGGCAACATTCTGACGCTGGACCGAGCCGCCGCGGAAGATCTCGCCCAGGAGACCCTGATCCGCGTCGGGCTGGCCTGGTCACGGGTGCGCGCGGACGGAAATCCGATCGGCTACGCCCAGCGCACCATGACCAACCTCTTTCTCAACGAACGGCGACGTCGCCGGCCGGTGCCGACCGGCACCCTCCCGGAAGCCGGGTACGAGGACACCGCACTGGCCGCGGTGGAGTCGACCGCCGTAGTTCGGCGGATCCTCGCGAGCCTGCCACCGAAGCAGCGGGCGGCGATCGCCTTACGTTACGTCGCCGACCTGCCGGACGACGAGATCGGTCGCCTCCTGAACTGCACTCCGGCGACGGTGCGGTCGCAACTCTCCCGAGGTTTGTCCCGCCTCCGTACGACGTTGTCAGCAGAGGGGTGAATTCGGTGTTCGAGAATCGTGCCGACGAGCTAGCCGAACTGGATAAAGGAGACTTCACGCTCCCGGTCACGGACGCTTTCGTCGCCCGGGTGCATCACGGCGTACGCCGACGTCGAATTCTGCGCGCAGGTGTGGTCGGCGGCGCGGTAGCCGCCATCGCCGTCACTGTCGCGGTTTCCCTGACCGGGATCACCCAATCCGTTCCGCTTCCGAACTCGTCCACCGATCGGTCCGGGGCCGCCGCGCCCACCACCGCCGCGGATCCGATTTACCAGCCGCTGGACGGCTTTCGGGTCACCTTCGTTCCGGAAGGGCTGCGGGTCGGTGTTGCGGGGAGTGGACCTGCTAGCTATGCGGTGTCGAAGAACCACCTGCACAACGACGGCGGGGGCCCCACCTCGCCAGGTGGCGGGGCGGTCGCCGGCTCTGACCATCCGACCGCCGCGACAACGCTTCGCACCTATGTGCGGCCCAACGGGGGGAATTGGCTTT
Organism: Salinispora sp. H7-4; assembly: GCF_013416675.1. NCBI lineage: Bacteria > Bacillati > Actinomycetota > Actinomycetes > Micromonosporales > Micromonosporaceae > Salinispora > Salinispora sp. H7-4. The sequence goes on along the minus strand of NZ_JABZED010000002.1, from coordinate 391,335 downwards.
GGATTTCGGTGTTGCGCCCGGAACGGACGACGGCGGAAGTTGATCAGGCGCTGATCACCGAGTGGCTGGTCGGCTGGGCCATCAAAGGCACGGAGGTGATTGACAGCTTCCCGGTTCCGGCCGGCCAGGCCCAGCTCACCAGAACTGTCGGCTCCGAGGTGACCGTCCACGCGGTCGTGATCACGACCCCCAGCGGTACGGTGATCAGCGTTGGCGGGAATGGTGGGGTGCCCGTTGCGGACCTGAGGGCGGTGGCCGCCGGAATCCTGCCGCCGTGACGAGTCGTCGCTCGCCGAGAGTGCGACTGACGACGGAGTGGAGGGCGGATGGTCAACGAGGTGGCGGTACGGATCGCGCGCCCGTGCACGGATCTGGCGGCTGCGGAACGGTTCTACGTCCAGGGTCTCGGCCTGGCCCTGCTGCAGCGGATTGCGGCGAACGGGCCCGGTGAGCACGACCTGCTGATCCTCGGGCGACGGGAGGCGAACTGGCACCTGGAGCTGGTCGGCGGCGCCGACCTTACGGTGCGGCCGGCGCCCACCGCCGAGGACCTACTGGTGCTTTACCTGGGCCAGCCGATCGATGAGGCGATTGTCGATGGCCTGAAGCAGGCCGGCGGTCGGGTGGTCTCCCAGGGGCCCTACTGGGATCGTTGGGGCGTCACTGTCGAGGACCCGGATGGCTACCGGGTGGTCCTGTCCAGCCGATCCTGGTCGAACGCGGGCTGACCCAGCGCGCCCAGCGAGACCAGTTCGCCCGTCGCGCTCGGTTGGACCAGTGCGCCCAGTGCACGTCGACAGTTGACCTAAACCTCACTTCAACTCCTATCGTTCCTGAATGGATCAACTCGACGAGGCCCTGCAACGGATCCGGCGCTTCGGACCGGAACGGGATGGGTGGCTCTCCAACCACGCGCCCATGGCTGTTGAGGCGCTGGCCCGGCACGGCCACGCCGCGGTCGTCCACCGATGGCTGGACGGGTACGCGGACCGGCTGGAGGAGCGACCACGGGGAATCGAGCTGATCACCGCCGACGAGTGGCGAGACCCGCTCGGCGACCCCGTACGCACCGGTGATTGGCTCAACTACTTCGATCGGGAACTGGCCGACGAGCCGTGGCGGCAGGTGCTTGCGCGATGGTGGCCCCGCCTACTGCCCGGCATCGCGGCCGGCGCCACCCACGGGGTGATCCGCGTCGGCCACGCCGTTCGCGCCCTGCTGGACGAGGAGACCGTCCCGCGGGTCGGTGAACTCGGGCAGGGGCTGGCCTACTGGGCGGCACGCTGGCAGCCCCTCGCGCCACCCGGAGCCGGGCCGTACCCCGCCATCGATCCCCGTGCTGCGCTCGACGCGGTGCCCCGCGTACCCGACCAGCGGTTCGGTATCCGGGCCCGGCTCGCCCAACTGGCTGACCTGCCCGGCTGGTCGGCGGTGGCCGGTGCGGTGCCGTGCCGAGGAGCAGACAGCGGGAAGGTCACCGACGGGCCGGAGGCCGTGCCAGCCCGACTGGCCGGCATCGTGCACGCGGCGACTACCCGACACGGCACCCACGGCTACGCCAAGCCGGTCATGCTGGTGCACGCCGCGACCGCCCCGAACGCGGTCCTGCGCACCCTGCCCGCCCTGCACCGGGAGATCTGGCCGGCCAGCCTCGCCGCCGGCTGGGCCGCCACCGCAGCCATCACCGCCGCGTACGCCCCGGCGACCGGAGAACCCCGGCCGCTGCCCGTGGCCGAACGGGATGCAGCGGAGGTCATGCTGCTCGCGGTGGAGTCCGCCGGACCGCACGCCATCAAGTTCGCCGATACCGCCCTCGACGCGTACGCCGGCACCGGAGACGCCGCCCTGCTCGCCGCAGCGGTACGCGCGACAGAACAGATCGGGCCGTGGTGAACCGAAGGGCCCCGGTTCCCGGGTTGTTCGGGGTGAAGTTTCACCGCTGATACCCCGAGGTGTCACGAAGCCTTGGCGGGGCGTACGAGTCGGTTGGGCAGGTTGGGGCGGTGGCTGCGCCGGAAGCGGCGCGAGGCCGTTGATCAGTCTGGTCTCTACCGGGAGTTGCTCGTGCGTACGAAGTGGTTGAGCGGGGTGCTGGCCGTGGTGGCGGCGGGCGCGGTGGTTGGTGTGGTGCCGCGGGTGGCGGGGGCGACGGTCTCGGCGGCGCCGACCTCGGTTGTCGAGTCGGGGCCCGCGCACACCATTGCGCAGGTGCGGAAGCAGTTCCTGCGGCACGGTCCGGGTGCGGAGGTACTGGTGGCGGCGCACCGTGGGCACTGGCGTGCCGCGCCGGAGCTCTCCCTGAAGGCGATCAGGTCCGCGGTGAGGGCGGGCGCGCACGTGGTGGAGATCGATGTCCGGCGTACGGCTGACGGGCATCTGGTGTTGATGCATGACAGCACGGTGGACCGGACCACGGACGGTACCGGTGCGGTGTCGGAGTTGACGCTGGCGGAGGTGAAGCGGCTGCGGTTGAAGGTGGGCCTGGGTGGGAGTCAGGCGCCGTTGACCAAGGAGCGGGTGCCGACCCTGGCCGAGGCGATGGCGCAGGTGAAGGGCCGCGCCCTGGTCAACCTGGACAAGGCGTGGGAGATCCGGGACGAGGTGTATGACGTCCTGGTTGAGACGGACACGCTTGATCACGGCATCTTCAAGGGGCCGGCGACGCTGGCGGACGCGCAGGAGTTTCTCGACTCCGACCCCGGGATTCTCTACATGCACAAGATCAATGACGACAATGTGGGCGAGATCGGTGCGTTCACCGGTCGTGCTCCGCAGGCGTACGAGATCGGCTTCGACCGGCTCACCGATCCGCAGGCGCAGCCGGCGGCATTGGCGGCGGCCCGGTCGCACGCCCGGGTGTGGATGAACACCTTGTGGTACGGCCAGGCCGCCGGCTACACCGACGAGTCGTCGTTGCGGGATCCGGCGCAGGGCTGGGGTGCGGTGGTGGATCGGCACCAGGCGGACATGATCCAGACTGACAACCCGGAGCACCTGATCAGCTGGTTGGCCAGTCGGGACCGGGAGCACGGTGGTCAGGGGGAGTGGCCGTCGTTGCCGAAGGGCGCGGTACGGGTGCAGGCCGAGGACTACTCGCCGGCGGGTAAGGGGATCGGCTACCACGACCTGGATGACGAGAACCGGGGTGGCACGGCGGGCCGCCAGTACGAGGGCGTGGACATCTGCGACAGCAACGGCGCGCTGGTGATGTGTTACATCCGCGGCGGCGAGTGGGTCAGGTACACGGTCGAGGTGCCGAAGTCGGGGAACTACCGGGCGAGCGTGCGGTTGTCGTCGCCGTACTTCCCGGCGGGCCGCCTTACCATCACCTTCGATGACAAGACGGTGTTCGGTCCGATGGAGGCGACCGGTACGACCTCACACAGCGCGCTCGAGTCCCAGGCGATCGCGGAGACCCACTTCCTGCGGAAGGGTACGCACGAGTTCGAGGTGCGGATGGACGACGCGGTGGACCAGAACTTCAACATCGACTACTTCCAGTTCGACCGCGTCAAGCACTGACCAGCCGAACCGCTGATTTCGTGGAGCCGTCGCGCGGCTCCGAGCGGCCACCCTTCCGTAAGGGTGGCCGCTCGCCGTCTTGGGCGAGGAGACTCGGCTGCGCTGGTGGGTCCGACTCGTCCGTCGTAAAACTTGATTCATTCCAGAAGACTGGCTATCGTCGTCGCGTGACGCCCGACTTCGAGACGCAGCTGCGGGCGGTCTCGTTGCGCGTGACCCGACCTCGGATGGCGGTGCTCGCCGCGCTGCGGGACCATCCGCATGTCGACACCGATGAGGTTATCGCCCTGGTTCGGGTGGATAACCCAACCGTGTCGCACCAGACGGTGTATGACGTGCTCCGCGCGCTCACCACCGCCGGCCTGGTGCGACGCATTCAACCCACCGGCGCACCCGCTCGGTATGAGTCCCGGGTGGGGGACAACCATCACCACATCGTGTGCCGGTCCTGCGGAGCGATCGCCGATGTCGACTGCGCGGTTGGCCGCGCTCCCTGCCTCACCGCCTCCGACGACCACGGTTTCGTGGTGGATGAGGCGGAGGTTGTCTACCGGGGCACCTGCCCCAACTGCAAGAAATCGGACGCGCCTTCCGCGCTCCACCACGTGAAGGGAAGTAGATGAGCGACACCCAGGACAACGCCCCCGTCAGCGCGCAGGGCGTGGATCAGAAGGCGGCGGCCGGCTGCCCGGTCGCGCACGACTCCGTCACCGCGCACGGCAGCGAGAGCGAGAGCCCGGCGATCGACTCTCCCACCGCGGTCGTTGGTGGCCGTCCGCGTACCAACCTGGACTGGTGGCCCAACCAGCTTGACCTGTCGGTGCTTTCCACCAACTCGGCGAAGGTCAACCCGTTGGGCGAGGACTTCTCCTACGCCAAGGAGTTCGCCAAGCTCGACATCGAGGCCCTGAAGCGGGACGTCACCGAGGTGCTCACCACCTCGCAGGACTGGTGGCCGGCCGACTTCGGCCACTACGGCGGTCTGATGATCCGGCTGAGCTGGCACGCTGCCGGTACCTACCGCACCCATGACGGCCGCGGTGGCGCCGGTGACGGTGGCCAGCGGTTCGCGCCGCTGAACAGCTGGCCGGACAACGTCAACCTGGACAAGGCCCGGCGGCTGCTGTGGCCGGTCAAGCAGAAGTACGGTCAGAAGATCTCCTGGGCCGACCTGCTCGTGCTCGCCGGCAACGTCGCCCTGGAGTCGATGGGCTTCAAGACGTTCGGGTTCGGTTTCGGCCGGGAGGATGTCTGGGAGCCCGAGGAGATCTTCTGGGGTTCGGAGGACACCTGGGTCGGCGACGAGCGCTATCTCTCCGAGAAGGAGTTCGTGGCCGGCGTCGGGGCGACCGAGATGGGTCTCATCTACGTCAACCCGGAGGGGCCCCGCGGTAACGCGGACCCGGCTGCGGCGGCGCACTTCATCCGGGAGACCTTCCGCCGGATGGCGATGGACGACGAGGAGACCGTGGCCCTCATCGCTGGCGGTCACACCTTCGGCAAGACCCACGGTGCCGGGATCGCCGACGACCACGTGGGGCCCGAGCCGGAGGCCGCGCCCCTGGAAGCGCAGGGGCTTGGCTGGATGAGCAGCCACGCCAGCGGCGTGGGCGCCGACACGATCTCCAGCGGCCTCGAGGTGACCTGGACCGACCGGCCGACGCAGTGGAGTAACCGCTTCTTCGAGATTCTGTTCGGCTACGAGTGGGAACTCACCACCAGCCCCGGTGGCGCGAAGCAGTGGGTCGCCAAGGACGCCGAGGCGATCATCCCCGACGCGTACGACTCGTCCAAGAAGCACAAGCCGACGATGCTCACGACCGACCTGTCGCTGCGCGTCGACCCGACGTACGAGCGGATCTCGCGTCGCTTCCTGGAGAACCCGGACGAGTTCGCGCTGGCCTTCGCCAAGGCCTGGTACAAGTTGCTGCACCGCGACATGGGCCCGGTCAGCCGGTTCCTCGGGCCGTGGGTGGCGCAGCCGCAGCTGTGGCAGGACCCGGTACCCGCCGTTGACCACGAGCTCGTCGGCGCGGCCGACATCGCCGCCCTCAAGGCGAAGGTGCTTGAGTCCGGCCTGACGAGCGCCCAGCTGGTCTCCACCGCGTGGGCTTCCGCGGCCAGCTTCCGCCACACCGACAAGCGCGGTGGCGCCAACGGTGCGCGGATCCGCCTCGAGCCGCAGCGCAGCTGGGAGGTCAACCAGCCCGAGCAGCTCGCCACCGTCCTGGCGGCGCTGGAGGAGATCCAGCGGGAGTTCAACGCCGCCGGTGGCGCCAAGATTTCGCTCGCGGACCTGATCGTGCTGGCCGGCTCGGCCGCGGTCGAGAAGGCGGCGCGGGACGCGGGCGTCGAGGTGACCGTGCCGTTCCGGCCGGGTCGTACCGACGCCACCCAGGAGCAGACCGATGTCGAGGCCTTCCAGGTGCTCGAGCCGCGGGCCGACGGGTTCCGCAACTACCTGCGTCCCGGTGAGAAGATCCAGCCGGAGGCGCTGCTCGTTGACCGCGCCTACCTGCTCAACCTGACCGCACCCGAGATGACCGTCCTCATCGGCGGCCTGCGGGCGCTCGAGGCCAACGCCGGCGGCAGCCGGCAGGGCGTTCTCACCGACCGTCCCGGTGTGCTCACCAACGACTTCTTCACCAATCTGCTCGCCTCGGGCGCGCGGTGGAAGGCATCGGAGTCCGCTGAGCACGGGTACGAGATTCGGGACCTCGCCGCCGACAAGGTGAAGTGGACCGCCAGCGCGGTCGACCTCATCTTCGGCTCCAACTCGCAGCTGCGGGCCCTCGCCGAGGTGTACGCCAGCGAGGACGCGCGGGAGAAGTTCGTGCAGGACTTCGTCGCGGCCTGGACCAAGGTCATGGAGCTCGACCGGTTCGACCTCGCCTGATCAAACCCCACGACGAGCCCGGTCGACCCGACGAGGGTCGACCGGGCTCGTCGCTGTCCGGCCCAGCGTCGGCAGCGGTGTCTGACCAGGCGACCGGCGGCTGTGGCAGGTGTCAGCCATCCCGCCTGGCCGGCATGATCCGTGGCCGGTCGAACACCGTGTTGTCGATGATCACGTCAACCAGCCGCAGGGGACTCACCTCGGCTAGATACAGCTGCATAGCCACCAGGTAGCGCTCGCGGTGTATCGCTTCAGCTTCCGCGCCGGCCCAGGTCTGGTCCCGGTGGGTGCCGCGATGCACGGAAGTCTGCTCGTCGACGTCCAGCCAGATCCGATAGTCCCAGTAGTCGTTGATCTCCGGGCGAAACGCGAACACGCCGTCGACGATCAGTACCGCATCCGCCGCCGCTTGGTTGACCACCTCACGGTGGTCACGTTGAGTTAGTGGGTCGATGCTGCACAACACGCATGCACCAGATCCCTCGGGGGCGACCGGCCGCAGCAACAGCCGCGCGACGGCGTCGTAGTCGTACGCGTTGCGGTAGTAACCGGGACCCGATTCCCGGTCATAACGGTGCCGGTCCCGCCACGGCCTCTTGAAGTCGTCCAGAGTGGCCCGTAACACGGGTCGGCCCCGGGCGCTGATCTGCTGCGCCAGTTCGTGGCCGAAGCTGGTCTTACCTGCAGCGGTCAAGCCGTCGATGCCCACCCGCAGCCGTCCGTCGCCGCACGCCAACACCCGCTCGGCGATTTCGGTGACCAACGCCGAGCGCACCGCCGACCCGGCGGCCGGTAGCGGCTGCTGCCACGTCGACACCGACATCTGTACCGCACCACGAACACCCGCCATGACCGGAATCTAACCCAGCGGTCACCCCGGACGACAGGCGCTAGCAGCGGAGCTGACCCACCGCCATATTTTTATTGTCATCGAAGCCACAGTCGTCACTCTCTGGTGGCGGCGATGCCCGTCTGCGTAGGCTCACCGGTGAGAGTGGAACGAGTTCTCCCACGTTTCTGACTCAGGGTGGTCCCGCGCAACGGAGTGTGGAGGTGGCTGATCCGATGGACCAAAACACGTACGATGTCGTGATTGTCGGAGCCGGACCAACCGGGCTGCTGCTCGCCGGTGATCTCGCGGCGGCCGGGGTGCGGGTCGCTGTTCTGGAGAAGCGCCGCGACGAGTCGAACCTGACCCGAGCATTCGGGGTGCACGCCCGGACGCTCGAACAGTTCGACGCCCGTGGGCTCGCCGACCAACTGGTCGGCACCGGCAAGGCGTTGGGCCGGCTCCGGCTGTTCGGCTCGGTGTCGGTGTCCCTCGCGTCGCTGCCGACCCGCTTTCCGTTCCTGCTCGTCACCCCCCAGTACCAGGTGGAGCGACTGTTGCTGGAGCGCGCTCTCGCGGGTGGGGTCGAGCTGATCCGTGGTGCCCGGGTAATCAAGATCGAGTCAGGTCAGGATGAGGTGCAGCTGACCGTTGACCGCGATGGGGACGTCCACACGTTGACGGGCCGGTACGTCGTCGGCACCGACGGACGCCACTCCACGGTGCGGGAACAACTCGGCCTGGACTTCCCGGGCCACGCCGTACTCCGTTCGTTGATCTTGGCTGACGTCCAGCTCACCGAGTCGCCGCCAGAGGTGTTGACGGTCCTGGGAAACCAGCACGGCTTCTGCCTGATCGTCCCGTTCGGTGACGGTTGGTACCGGGTGATGGCGCGGGACCCGAACTGGGAGCCGCCCGACAGCACGCCGGTCACCCTCGACGAGATCGCGACGCTGGTGCGCCGGATCGCCGGAACGGACTACGGCATGCACGGTCCCCGCTGGATGTCCCGGTTCCACAGCGACGAGCGACAGGCCACCGCCTACCGGCAGGGGCGGGTGCTGCTCGCCGGTGACGCCGCCCACGTCCACTCGCCGGCTGGTGGCATGGGCATGAACACCGGTCTGCAGGACGCCGCCAATCTGGGGTGGAAGCTCGCTGCCGTGGTGCAGGGTCGGGCTGGTGACAGTCTGCTCGACACGTACGAGGCGGAGCGCCGGCCGGTCGGTCGGATGGTGCTGCGTACCAGTGGCGGGCTGATCCGGGCGGTGATCCTCCGTTCCTCGCTCGCGCGGGCGGCCCGCAACGGACTCTTCCGCGCCGGCATCGCCGTGCGTCCCCTGGGTGACCAGCTGCGAATGCGGCTCAGCGGGATCGGCGTATGCTATCCGGCCGCCCGTGGCGCGCATCCGCTGGTCGGCCAGCGCGCCCCCGACCTCGCCGCCCAGGACGGGAGTCGGCTGTACACGGCGCTGCGGGGTGGCGGCTTCGTCCTGGTAGATCCGGATCCGAGCGGCCCCGGCTACGACCACCTGGTGACGTTCCGGCCGGCGGAGCCGACGACACCCATGTTGGTGCGGCCCGACGGGTATGTCGCCTGGGCCGGTTCCACCGGGCCCGACCTGGACCGGGCCCTGTCCGCCTGGGGCGCCGCCCGGCCCGCGTCGTGATTTGGTCCGGGTAGTCCCACCCCGCTCAGTCTCCCCAGACCAGGTAGGCCGGGGCCGGCCGACCGGGCAGTAGCCGCAGCGGCGCGTGATCCAGCCCGAGCACCTCCCGTACGGCGACGTTCTCGCCGGGCCACTTCGGGTTGTCCACCTCGTCGAAGGCGACGATGCTGCCCCTGGTCAGGCGCGGCAGAATGGCCTCCAGGACCGCCCTCGTCGGTTCGTACAGATCCAGGTCGAGGTAGGCCAGGGCAATGACGGTCTGCGGGTTCTCCTCCAGGTAGCGCGGCACGGTTTCCCGTACGTCGCCCTGGACCAGCACGCTGCGCTGGGTGACGTGACCGAAGAATTCACTCTGTTCGTGTGCTTCCAGGATTTCCCGCAGGTACGTCGGGTAGCCCTGCGGGGTGGCGAAGCGACCCTCGTACGCGGTCGGGCCCACCCGGTCGACGTCGTTGAGGTCGGGGAAGCCGGTGAAGGTGTCGAAGCCGACGACGCGTCGCAGCGGGTTGTACGGCTCGTAGACGCCGCGAAGGGCGGCGAAGGTGGCGAGGTGGCGGCCGTACCGGACCCCGAACTCCATGATCACCCCGGGGACGTCGAGGACCTGCCGGTACAGCGCGTCCATGGAGAGTAGGTCGGTCAGCTGATGTCGGCGCAGGAAGAGCGGCAGGTTGTTGATCATCTCCTCGGGTGGAATCGGCGCGGTGGCCAGGAGTTTGGTCAGCCGTAGCGCCGTCTCCGTCTCGGTAGGTGAGTCGTGTGCGAATGAGCGCAGATCCTGACTGTCAACCTTGTCCATTATCGACCTCCCGCCATGAGGGGGTGACATGATGGGCGAAAGCGTAGGGGAGGGCTGTCGGTGGCACAACGGCACCGGTGCCAGCATCGATCTGGAAAAGGGATGGGTTGGCGCTGCCCCAGCGGCACTTCCCGAGGTGAGCCCGCATGCGGATGGTGAATTTGCGGGTGCACGGGCTCCCCGCTCTGTTCAACTGCAGCACTTCCGGGTCAGTTGGCCGTTGCCTTCTCGCATGAGGGCAAATCATGCGCTGGCCATCCTGGTGGGCGTGGTGGGCAGTGGGGGCGAGTCCGGCCACTGTGGCAATCCGGAGAGGCAGGCAAACGTCTCGATGATTCGGCCGACCGGGCCGATCGCCAGCACCGGTGGATCGGTGGGCCGTCGCGGTCCGATCAGGATCCGGCCGACTGTCGCGCCGCGCTGGGTCAGCTCCACCTCGGCGGCGCCGACCAGGTAGCTCGCCGGATCTTCGTCGACCAGGGTGCTGATCAGCGTGCGGTGTGCCCGTGCCAGCACGATCTGGGCGTGGTAGGAGCTGGGTCGGGCGACGACCGGAATGGCCGAACCGCCGGCGGCCACCGTCCACGCGGTCGGTACCTCGGCGCTCCGTCCCTTCCCGCGCAGGCCCACCAGCACCAGATCGCCGGGTCCGCTGTCGGGCACGAGCAGGGTCAGTCGGGGGCGGGTGACCACTGCGGTCGTGCGGTGGAGTCGGTCCGCCAGGATGTGGCAGCAGTGACCATCGAGCAGCCGGGCCACCTGCCGGAAGTACCCCGGCGTGGTGCCGGCCAGCCGGGAGAACTGGGTGGTGAAGGTGGCGGTGCTGGTGTAGCCGACGCACCGGCTGATCGCGGTGACGGTCCGATCCGTGTGCAGCAGCAACCGCCGTGCCTCCGCCATGCGTAGGGCGGCGAGGAAACGGGCCGGCGTCATCGTGGTCACGTCTCGGAACAGTCGATGGAAGTAGAAGGGGCTGAACGGCGCTACCCGAGCCAGGTCGGCCAGCTGTAGCGGCTCCGCCAGGTGCCGGCGCATGTAGTCGATCGCCTGTGCCGCGGCTGCCTTTCGGGCCTGGTCCGCCAGGTAGGGCGAGACGCCTGAGGTTGAATTCATGTGCGCCCCCGGTAAGGTTGTTCGGGCACCCACCGAAATTCTGCTGAAACCTCCTTGAACATTTCTTGAAGCCGCTACCAGGCATCGCCGAGTGTGGGCGCAGGTGGCGTCGCTCCGCTCGGGAAAATGGCCGGCAGGGTGGCGGACCCTGGTTCCGGGGGATTTACGTCTGTCCCGGAATCAATCGCCGAGGTGGCAGCGGCAGGTGCACCGCGCCGAGGGCGGTGCCCCCGCGTAGCCACCCTCCTGAAACAGCTGCCGCGCCAATGCGTGCACCGTGCCGAGCATGTGGTAACTCCGGCCGGCGGGACCGTGTCGAACCTCCAGCACCGACTTGTCGACCAATCGATCCAGGAGCACCTGCACGGCGCGGAGTTCGCCGATCAGCGCCGCGCCGGCATCCGTGCCCGCGCCGACACCCGTGCCCGCGCCGACACCCGTGCCCGCGCCGACACCCGTGCCCGTGCCCGCGCCGGCCGCCAGGTTGAAGCCGGCGGGCATCGCCCCGAGCCCGGTGAAGCAGCGCAGCTCCGCCGGGTCGAGCAACTCGACGCTGCGGTGCACCGCAGCGTATAGCGACCGATGATGACTCGGTACCCCTCGCCGCGGCGGCCGGAGCCAATGCAGTGGATCGGCGACGACCTCCACCAGGGCGTCCAGCCGTTGCGTCCGCAGACACGCTGCGGCCAGCTCGATGGCGAGCGGGAGGCCGTCCAGGGCCTGGCACACCGAGGTGACCCCCGGCATGGTGGACCCGTCGAGTCGGAATCTCGGGAGCACCTGCATGGCCCGCCGGGCGAACAACTGTTGCGCGGGTGGGGGTGCCGACGACCCTGGTTCCGGATCGGTGCGCAGCGGCCGGACCGGATACACCGCCTCGTACCGCGTCCCGAGCAACTCGCGCGAGGTCAACAGGACGGTGAGGCCGGGACAACCCCGGAGCAGTTCGTCCGCCAGGTCGGCCGTCGCATCGGTAACCAACTCGGCGTTGTCGATCACGAGCAGCAGCCGTCGGTCGTTCAGCTGACGTACCAGGGGCGCGGGTGGTCCCGTCGACGGCCGTGGTGGAGAGGCGACTACGGCGATCACCGCCCGCGCGAGCGCGGGACCGGTGCGGACATTCGTCAGGTCGACCACCGCCACCCCGTCGGCGTGCCGTGCCCGTTGTTGCTCGGCGACGGCCAGGCCGAGTGCGGATTTGCCCACCCCGGCCGGACCGGTGAGGCTCACCAGGCGATATCCGTCGAGCAGGTCGTTGACTGCCGCAAGATCGGCTGATCGTCCGGTCAGCTCGTCGATCAGGGGCGCCGCCCCGCGCCACGGTGGGGCGTGCGCCGGTCTCGGGTGGTGGGTGGACGACGAGGTCAGCCTGGCGTCCAACACCTCGCGGTACGCCGCGGACAGTTCGGGCCCCGGGTCCACCCCGAGGTCACGCCGAAGCCGCCCGCGGACCTCGGCGTGGCGCTCGATGGCGCGAGCCCGCTGGCCGATGCGGGCCAGCGTCTGCAACAGCCGGGCCTGCACCCGCTCGTTGAGTGGCTCGGTCAGGGCCAGTTGTTCGGCAACGGGCAGGACTGCCTCCGGCCGGTCCAACTCCAGCCCGAGGCCGACATAGTTGAGCGCCGAGGCCAGGAACTCCTGCCGCAGCGGACGGATGTCGTCCTGCTCGATCAGGAGCGCGGCCAGCTCGCTGACCTGGGGATCTCGCCACCAGCCCAGGCTCTCGCCGAAGCGGGCGAAGGCGCCGGTCGGCTGGCCGCGCTCGCGGAGGGACGCCGCCTCCCGGACTTCGGAACGAAACGCGTGTAGGTCGAGTTGCCCGACGCCGACGGCCAGTCGGTATCCGCCGGGTACCGAGGCGATGACGTTGGTTCGTCGACGGCGTGGTGTGTCCGGTTCCAGCACCTGGCGCAGCCGGGCGACGTAGGTGTGTACGAGGTTGGCGGCCCGGGCCGGTGACGGTCTCGGCCAGAGCGTGGCGATGACCTCATCGAGTGGTACGTGTCGTCCGGCCCGGAGCGCCAGCAGGGCGAGAATTGCTCGCTGTTTCGGGGGTCCCAGGTCGATCTCAATACCGCAGCTCGTCGCTTGGATGGGACCGAGGATCTGAATCTGGGGGTCGATCTCGATCCGCCTCATGTTTCCCCCGAAGCTGTGGTGTCGCCGCGCTCGGTTCGTGTCTATTTTAAGTTAGGTTTCGGGGCGCCTGAAGTGGCTGTTCGGTGCCTATCTTCAGTTTTGGCTTCTCTGGACTGATCGATTTTGGATCTGCGCCGGTGGCATAGTTGCGAATTTCGATGTTGTTCACGATGGGGATTCCACGAGGAGGACGATCTTTCCCCGCCCGTGCCGGGTCTCGATCGAGCGGTGTGCCGCAGCGGCCTGCGCGAGCCCGAGCGCCTGTCGGAGGTGCAGCGTGAGCGTGCCCTGTGCGTGGAGCTCGGCCAGCTCGGTGAGCTGAGCCTTGGACCGTTTCGGTGCCACAGTCGGAACGCCGAGCTCTGCGGCGAGTTCGTCGGAGACCATGGTGCGGACGCGGTTCTTGTCCTTGACCAGTTCCACCGAGGCACGCAGCGCGTGGTCGCCGGCGATGTCCAGGGCGGCGTCCACCCCGTCGGGTGCCAGGGCGCGTACCCGCTCGACCAGTCCATCGCCGTAGGTCACCGGAATCGCGCCCATCGACCGTAGGTAAGCATGGTTGGCCTCACTCGCCGTACCGATGACGGTGCTTGCTCCCCAGGCCCGGGCCAGCTGGACCGCGAAGGTGCCCAGGGCACCCGCCGCAGCGTGGATCAGGACCGTGTCGCCGGATCCGACCTTCAACTCGCGCAGGCACATGTGCGCGCCGAGGCCGTTGGCGGAGAAACCGCCCGCGATGTCCCAGGGCATGCTCCCCGGCTTGGCCGTCACCTGCTCGGGGGAGACCACCACGTACTCGGCGTAGGCGCCCAGCGTGCAGTAGCCGAGGACGTTGTCCCCCACCGAGTGTCCGGTGACGCCTTCGCCCACCTGGTCCACGACGCCCGCGTACTCGTTGCCGGGTACGACCGGGAATGAGTTGTCCACCGTCGGCGGTGCCCACCCCTTCCTGATGGCGGTGTCGAAGTGGTTGACCCCGGCCGACCGGATGCGGACGCGCAGTTGGCCGGGGCCGGCCTGCGGGCTGGCGACCTCGGTCAGCGTCAGAACGTCCGGCCCACCGAAGGAGGTCAGGGCGGCAGCTTTCACAAGGGATCACTTCTCTCGTCTCGGTGTCCTGGAAGTATCAAACCTCAAGTCCGCTACAGGTCAAGACTGACCCCGACGCGGTACGCGCTGTCGCCCACTCCACGGCCCTGGCGATTCAGGTGGGCAACGGCGGGATACGTGAATTCTATTAATTTAACCTTATTGCTGCCGGTGTTGGCCCGCTGACATGCTGACATGCTGGCGGGCATGGCTGACATGCGTGATCCGAAGGGCGTGCTGCACCACTACCTGCAGGCAGCTCGTGACGATCTGATCTGGAAGCTCGACGGGCTGGGCGAACGCGAGGCGAGATGGCCGCGTACGTCAACCGGCAACAACCTGCTGGGAATCCTCAAACACTGCCTCAATGTTGAAGCTGGCTACTTTGGTCCTACCTTCGGGCGTGAGTTCCCCACGCCGGAGGAACTGGTTTCAGTGGAGATGCATGAAAAGGATCCACAGGCGGACTGGTATGCGGAGGTAGACGAGACGAAGGATGGGTTGATCGAGCTGTATCGTCGGGTGGCCGCCTTTGCGGATCAGACGATCGAGCAGCTTCCACTCGATGCCCCCGGGCGGGTCAGCTGGTGGCGACCAGACCGGCAGGATGTGACCCTGCAACGAATCATCGTTCACGTCACCGGTGACCTGACCCGTCACGTGGGCCAGGCTGACATCCTGCGTGAGCAGCACGATGGAGCGATCGGTTGGCATGCGGGCAACACCAGCGTTCCCGACTACGACTGGTCGGGCTATGTCGTGCGGCTGACCGATCTCGCCCAGCGGTTCGGATAGCGCACGGTCTGCGCGACCACGTGGGTGGCGCTCACGGGTTGCCTTCCTGAGGACCTGCGCCGCGACCGCAGCCATCTCCCACTCACTGAGCTACGCTCTTCGGGCGAGGCGTTGATGGGGACGAGTACCTCCGTACGCAGCCGTTAGCGACCCGGGGATGGTGGAAGCCCGGGGGGCTGCACGGCGGGGAAGATCACCCCGGAGCCGTCGGAAGAAAGGCCGCGAGGCCGAGTAGAACCGACCGCACCCTGAAGTGAGCGGGCCGTACGCGGCCAAGGAGGGTGGTACCGCGGGACCTCGGGGTCTCGTCCCTCCGCCGGAGCTTGCCATCCGTGTTCCGTCGGAGGAGATGTGCGTGTACCACAGCGTTCCCACCCAGATCGACCTGCCCACCCTGGACCACGAGGTCCTGCGCTTCTGGCGGGAAGGTGACATCTTCGCCCGGAGCCTGAAGCAGTCGCAGGGTCGCCCGGAGTGGGTGTTCTACGAGGGGCCGCCGACCGCCAACGGTATGCCCGGTGCCCACCACATCGAGGCGCGGGTCTTCAAGGACGTCTTCCCCCGCTATCGGACGATGAAGGGCTTCCACGTCAACCGCAAGGCGGGCTGGGACTGCCACGGACTCCCGGTCGAGCTGGCCGTCGAGCGAGAGCTGGGCTTCTCCGGCAAGCAGGACATCGAGGCCTTCGGCATCGCCGAGTTCAACGCCCGTTGTCGGGAGTCGGTCACCCGGCACACCGACGCTTTCGCGGAACTCACCGAGCGGATGGGCTACTGGGTCGACCTGGCCGACGCCTACCGGACGATGGATCCGCCGTACATCGAGTCGGTCTGGTGGTCACTCAAACAGATCTTCGACCGGGGCCTGCTGGTGGAGGATTTCCGGGTCGCGCCGTGGTGCCCACGGGACGAGACCGGGCTGTCCGACCACGAGGTGGGCCAGGGGTACGAAACGGTGGTCGACCCGTCGGTACTCGTCCGCTTCCCGTTGACCACCGGCCCGCTGGCCGGCCGCGCGGCGCTGCTGGTCTGGACCACGACTCCGTGGACGCTGCCGGCGAACGTCGCGGTTGCGGTGCACCCGGACGTCCGGTACGTGGTGGTGACCGATGGTGAGGAGCAGCTCGTCGTCGCCGAGCCGCTCCTCGCCTCCGCACTCGGCGACGGGTGGGACCTCACCGGGGAGTCGTTCCGCGGCAAGGAACTGGAACGATGGACCTACCGGCCGCCGTTCGCGCTGGTTGACGTCGAGGGCGCGCACATCGTGGTGCTGGCGTCGTTCGTGACCACGGACAGTGGTACCGGACTGGTGCACCAGGCGCCGGCTTTCGGCGCCGACGACCTGGCCACCAGCCGCGCGTACGACCTGCCGATGGTCAACCCGGTCCGGTCCGACGGTCGCTTCGAGCTGGACCTGCCGCTCGTCGGCGGGGTCTTCTTCAAGGCAGCGGACCGGCCGCTGATTGAGGATCTCGCGGCCCGAGGTCTGCTGTTCCGTGAGTTCCCGTACGAGCACAGCTACCCACACTGCTGGCGTTGCCACACGGCGTTGATCTACTACGCCCAGCCGTCCTGGTACATCCGCACCACGGCTGTTCGGGACGCCTTGTTGCGGGAGAACGAACGGACCACCTGGCATCCGGCGACCGTGCAGCACGGCCGGTACGGCGACTGGCTGGCCAACAACGTCGACTGGGCGCTGTCCCGGCGGCGCTACTGGGGTACTCCGTTGCCGATCTGGCGGTGCCCCGCGGGGCATCTGACCTGCGTGGGCTCGTTGGCCGAGCTGAGCGAGTTGACCGGAACCGACCACAGCGAGCTTGACCCGCACCGACCTTTCGTGGACGAGGTGACCCTCGCCTGCGGGTGCGGCGCGACGGCTCGGCGAGTCGAAGAGGTTATTGACGCCTGGTACGACTCGGGAGCTATGCCGTTCGCACAGTTCGGGTACCCGAATCGCGGCGCGGACGAGCTCGCCGCACAGTACCCGGCGCAGTTCATCTCGGAGGCCATCGACCAGACCCGCGGTTGGTTCTACACCCTGATGACGGTGGGCACGCTGGTGTTCGACCAGTCGCCGTACGAGACGGTGGTCTGCCTCGGGCACATCCTGGCCGAGGACGGGCGAAAGATGTCCAAGCACCTCGGCAACACCCTGGAGCCGATCCCGCTGCTGGACCGGCACGGTGCCGACGCCGTCCGATGGTTCATGGCCGCGGTCGGTTCTCCCTGGTCAGCTCGTCGGATCGGGCATACTGCGCTCCAGGAGGTGGTCCGCAAGGTCCTGCTGACCTACTGGAACACCGTCGCCTTCCAGGCCCGGTACGGCCGTACCGCGGGTTGGTCGCCGTCGCCCGCCGACCCGTCGCCCGCAGACCGGCCCGTGCTGGACCGGTGGCTTCTCTCCGAGCTGCACCTCCTGGTGGGGCGGGTTGACGCCGCTCTGGCCGACTTCGACACGCACCAGGCGGGTCGGCTGCTGTCGGCGTTCATCGACGAGTTGTCCAACTGGTACGTACGGCGCAGCCGGCGGCGGTTCTGGCAGGGCGAGGGGGCGGCCCTGGCGACCCTGCACGAGACGCTCTCCACTCTCACGCTCCTGCTTGCGCCGATCACCCCGTTCATCGCCGAGCGGGTCTGGCAGGATCTGGTAGCACCGGTCACCCTGGACGCCGCACCCTCGGTGCACCTGGCCGCCTACCCGGTGGCAGACCCAGCGCTGGTGGACCCGGGGCTGTCCGAACAGATGGCCCTTGCCCGGCGCCTGGTGGAGTTGGGGCGCACCGCGCGGGCCGAGTCGGGGATGAAGGTCCGCCAACCGCTGTCCCGAGCTCTCGCCGCCGGTCCCGGCTTCGCGACGCTCCCGCCGGAGCTCCTCGCCGAAGTCGCGGCGGAGCTGAATGTGGGCTCGGTCGCCGCGCTCGGTGCCGCCGGTGGCTCCCTGGTGGACACCACCGCGAAGGCGAACTTCCGTTCTCTGGGACGGCGGCTTGGCAAGGCGGTCCAGCAGGTGGCCGTTGCCATCGCCGCAGCCGACGCGGCAGCACTTCGGGACGCCCTGCGCGAGAGCGGAACGGCCACGATCTCCGTGGCCGGTGAGCCGGTAATGCTCCGGCCGGACGACATCGTGATCACCGAGACTCCCCGGGCAGGCTGGGCGGTGGCCAGCGAGGCGGGAGCGACGCTTGCCCTGGACCTGGATCTCACGCCAGAGCTGCGTCGGGCCGGGCTGGCCCGGGACGCGATCCGACTGATTCAGGAGGCCCGTAAGAACAGCGGCCTTGAGGTCACCGACCGGATCAGGTTGCGCTACCAGCCCCACCGGGAGGAAACCGCCCGGGCTTTTGCGGAGCACTGGACCCTCGTCGCCGACGAGGTACTTGCGACTGACTGTGCTGAGGGCACGCCCACCTGGCCGGACGCGGAGTCGTTCACCGACGAGTCACTCGGCCTGACCTTCTGGCTCCGCCGCGCCTGAGGTGTCGGCACTCGGGCCAGGAAGGCGCTCCCGATGATCCGGGCCCGCCTGCCTGGCCCGGATCATCCGGGGCGACGCCGTAGTGGCGACGCCCCGGATGGCTGCTTCGCCGGCCGCTGACCGTGCGGTTGCCGTGCGGTCAGCCGGCGGTGGGCACCTTGTCGAGGAAGCCGTACACCGCGGAGAGTCGTCCCTCGTCGTCGGCGGTGACCATGTCGAAGCCAACGACCACCGGCTCGGCTGCCCCGGCTGGGGCGAGGTGCCAGGTGAAGCGGGCAATGTCGTGGTGGACGTCAACCGGCCCGGCCAGGGTGAAGGTCATTCCCGTGAACTGCTCCTGGGCGCTCCCGATCAGGGCGTTGATTGCCTCGTGGCCACGGACGTGTGCCATCGGGTCCGTGTACGTCGCATTTTCGGCGCAGATACTGCGAATCTTTTCGACCCGGCGTGTTGGGTCTGCCTCGTTCCACATGTCGATGTAGCGCCCGATGGTATTGGCGAGGTCACTCATGACGGCGGCTCCTCTGGTCTCGGAAGCCACGTGCTGTTCCCGTGGCCCCTGGAGATTCCCACCCCCGGGCGCGGAGTGTCGATTATGTGCCGGGTAACAACCGGCCCTCGCTGACCTGTGGTGATGCTCGTCGCGCGACGGACCCGCCTCATCCCGGGTCTGGACCTCCTATCGGTCGTGGCGGCATCCCGGTAGTCCCACGGTCGGCTACTGCTCGTCGAGGAGGGCGTGCAGCTCACGCAACGCCTCGCGGAGCCGGTCGGTGAACGTGTGCATCATCGCGGCGACCGGGCGTGGAGTGCTGAGATACAGCTGGAAGCGGTCCGGCAGCAGCACGTAGGCGATTCCGATGCAACGGCTGCTGGTGGCCCCGAATCCGAAGTAGCGGATGTTCGTTGACGGCGCCGAGCTGGTGCTCAGGTAGTCGTCGCGCATCGTGCGCCACCCCGGCGTTTCGTAGAGTCGGGGCGACGCCGGCACGCCGAGTTCGGCCCCCCGCCGCTGCTGGATGAGCTGTAGCTCCCAGAGGTGCTGCTCCGGTGCGGCACCGGCCTGGCACTGCTTCGCCCGTTCGACATGTTTGTCGGCCGCGGCACGAAACGCCGCCCGGCGCTCCTCCCGGGCTGCGGCGGGATCGTTCATGACCGCGACGAACCGCAGCACCTCCGGTGTGACGACGCGCATCGCCTCAGTTCGTCCCCGCGAGTACTGGCGGGTGGCGATGGACTCGTACGTGGCACCGGTGAACCCCTTGGCGCGCTTGTGTGCGAGCTGGTACCCCAGCTGCACGAAGGCGTCCGGTGACATCCGGAGCCGCTTGACCTCGTCCACCCCGAACTCGTCGATGGGTAGGGTCACGGTGGCGGTGTCCGCGCCGAATTGGGCGAAGGACTGTGCCGCGGTGCCGATCTCGGCGTGTAGCCCGTCGTCGAGCACGAAGGTGACCGGCTCGATCGCTGGCACGCCCTGTGCCACCGCACCGGACTGCGCGGCGTGCTCCTCCGGCGTTCCGGCGAGGATGGTGTCGACGAAGCTGAGGATGGTGGTGCCGTCCAGCTCGCAGTGTTCGACATTGATGCCGGCCGTGCCGTCCGCGAAGACGATCAGCGACACCGCCTTGTCGAACCACCGGTTGCCGCTGTCGCCGTGCAGCAGTTGGTCGCAGGCCGTCAGGTCGTCGGCGGGGGCCAGGTCCTCCAGGCAGACGCAGAACAGCGCCGTCTCGATGGTCTCCAGCGCCGCGGCGTTGCCGGGGTCGAGCGCGACCAGTCGCTGTCGGGTGGACGCCCACTCGGCACGGGCCATGGTGGTGAGGTGGCCGGTCGCGGTGGTCATCGCCGCCGGCACGAGGCCGGCCTTCTGCAGCTCCCGCAGCCCCGCGGTCAGGTCATCCAGGGAGTATGGGCGCCCGTCCGGACCGAGTACGTCCATCCGGAAGGCGTTGCCGTGGTAGAACACCACGATGTGCCGTGCGGTTGCGGGCCCCGGCATCTCGGCGCTGTACGGTGCGCGGACGCTGTCCTGCACCGGCCCCGGGATGCGAGTGGTGGAGAAGAGAAATTTGTTCTGCTCCATCGACAGCGGCTGCCCGCGGGTCACGGCAGGTGGGATGCGCTCCGCGTCGAGCTGGACCTTGTAGTTGACGGTGGCGGCGATGAGCCGCACCGCGCGCTCCACCTGCGGGTCGGTGAAACCGCGCAGCGGCGTGTCGCGGAACAGGAAGAAGAAGTTGGCGTTCAACGCGATGCGGTCGCGTCGGCCGAGGTAGCGGGCCGGCCAGAAATCGTCCAGCCAGCTGTGGGTAGCGGTGTCCTCGTTGTACCGCACCAGGTCGGCGTGGAGCTTCGGACCCGGACCGTCGGCCCGCGTGAACTCCCGCACCGCGGCCTCGGTGTCGGCGAACTCCGGCGCTGTCAGCAGCGGCCCGGACCATTCGAGGAACCGGGCACCGGTCTCCTCCAGCGTGGGTAGCGGTACCGAGGGCAGCTGGTCCTCGTTTTCGAACGTACTCACTCGGCCTCCTGGAATGTGTTGCTCGTCGGGCCGCCTTCTGGGCCAGTGGTTGAGGTGAAAGGGTATGCCGTCGGAAGTCCTCCGGGCTGGTGGAAACGCATTGGGTTACTTTCGTGAGCCCTAATCCAGCAGCTGGTCGACGCGAATGGCATGACGTTCGGCATCGCGGTGCGTGGGTAGGACCCGGCCGAAGAGCTGCTGCGTACGGGTGACACTGCCCATCACGCCGGGGCGCTGGGAGTAGGCGAAGATCGCTGTGTGCCGGGCGGTGTCCCCGTGCACGGCGCTGACCCGGTGTAGCGCGTACCGCCCCTTGAACAGTTGGAGGTCACCGGGGCGCAGAGTCTGGGCTCGTACCGGTGCTCGATCGGCGCCGGTGAGCACCGCACGGACCGCGTCGAAGTTCTCCGCACCCGCCGAACGGATGTTCGGGCAGTACTCGAACACGCCCCCGTCCTCCGGCTCCTGGGTCAGCAGGCTGACGGTGAACTCGTTGAGGTCAAAGTGCCACGGATGGTCCATGCCGGGCTGCACGACGTTGAGTACCAGGCCGGAGAGTGGGTCGGCGAGCTCGTGGAGCGCGGGGAGCTCGAAGCAGGCGGCGACGAAGCGTACGAATGAGGGGTCGCGGTAGAGCCGGTGGATGACACTGTCGGCGGGGATCAGATCGCGCGGGACGAACGCGTTGCCGCGGCGCATGATGATGCGACCAGGGTGCTCCGCCGGCAGATCGGTATCGAGTTTCGTATTGTAGACGTTGGTTTCCGTAACGTCGTAGTGTGCCGACGGGGCAACGGTGGCGCCTTCCCGTCGTAGCGTCTCCCAGCTGGTCGGCCGAATGAACTCCGGCAGCACACTGCAACCGTGGTCGCGCAGGTCGGCACGGGTTTTTGTGACGACGCGTTCCCATGCGTCGCTTCCTGGAGCGGCCAGTGGATAACGCACGGTGTCCACGTCCTGCATTCAGATGGTTCCCTTCTTCAATGGCGGTGACATGAAGAATTGCGGAATCCTAACAGGATTTACCGGCGTGCAGCGTCATGTAGGTTACCTTTTTCACAGCCGCATGTGCAGACTTCGACTTGGCGGAGGTCGGCCAGGTTTCTGCCGCCTCCCGCGACGGACTTCGTGGTGTGGTGCTGGCTGTCGAGCTGCCCCGCCGGTGACCCCGGTGGCCCGGTGCCGCCCGGGCCTCGGCGGGCTTCACCGGACCCCGGATCCTGGTGCGCCGACGGTCATGAGTTCGTTGCTGGGGCGGGCGAAGGCGCCCGCGCGGGCGGCGATGCTCACCTGGTGGGCCGAGCGTGTGGCGAGGCCGCTGTCGGCGGGAGACCGGAGTAGGACGAGGGTGTGGTAGAGCGGTGCGGTCGCCGCGATGATCACGGCGTGCGGGTCGGTGTCGGCGGGGACCTCACCGCGGTCAATGGCGCGTCGCACGATGGCAGCACAGCGCGCGTAACGGTCGGCCCAGAAGGTCTGCAGCGCCTCCGCTGCCTGGGGGGAGCGAAACGAGGCGGCGATCAGCGCGGTGCTGACCGACGGGTCGGCGGTCAGTGCCGCGTGGACCTCACGGTTGACTGCGGCGAGGTCTGTCTCCAGTGAACCGGTCTGTGGCGGGCGCCAGTCGTCGCCGGTCGCGTCGGCCAGGACATCAGCCAGTAGGCCGCCGACGTCCCGCCAGCGCCGGTAGACCGTGGTCCGGTGTACGCCGGAGCGATCGGCCACGGTGTCCATGGTCAGTAGGTCGAAGCCGCCGTCGACCAGCTGCGCGCGGACGGCGTCGAGCACCTGGCGGCGGACGCGCGCACTGCGTCCGTTGGGGCGGCGGGGGGATTTATCGGTTGTCGGCGGGGGCTGGACCATGTCAGCATTTTATCGCTACATCCATAGCTTTAGGGAGGCGTGATGCTCCGCTGAGTGTTTCCGTGTCCGACCTTCCGCCCCGGCGGGTTCCCGACCATGACACTTCGGAGTATCCACATGCCTACCCAGATCAGCGTCCATGACGTGACCAAAGCCTACGGCGATCGACTTCTGCTCGACGGCGTCACCTTCGCCGTCAGCCCGAACCGGCGTACGGGGATCATCGGCGAGAACGGCTCCGGCAAGTCGACGCTGCTGCGCCTGCTCGCCGGCCGAGAGAAGCCGGACGGTGGGCAGGTGACCGTCACCGCGGACGGCGGTGTCGGGTACCTCGCCCAGGACATGTACCTGCCGGGGGAGTTGACCGTTCAGCAGGCGATCGATGCCGCCCTGGCCGACCTTCGGGCCATGGAGGCGCGGTTACGGGAACTGGAGCCACGGCTCGCCGGCGGCAACCAGAACGACCTGACCGAGTACGGGAACCTGGCGACCACCTTCGAGCTGCGGGGAGGGTACGAGGCCGACGCCCGGGTCGAGCAGGCGTTGCACGGGCTGGGGCTGACCGCGGTGGAGCGGAACCGTCCGCTTGGTGGCCTCTCCGGCGGGGAGCAGGCGCGCGTGCACCTGGCCTCGGTACTGGCCGCCAACAGCGAGGTGCTGCTGCTCGACGAACCGACCAATCACCTCGACGACGCCGCGTTGAGCTGGCTGGAGGGGTACCTCCGCTCCCGGCGTGGTACCACGGTCGTGGTCTCCCATGACCGGGTCTTCCTGGAGCAGGTCGCCACCGGTTTGATCGAGGTGGACGCGGATCGGCGTACCCTGGTCCGCTACGGCACGGGGTACGCCGGCTACCTGGTCGAGCGGGCGGCGGCCCGGCAACGCTGGCAGCAGGCGTACGAACAGTGGCAGGCGGAGTCGGACCGGCTGCGGGAGGTCGTGGCGACCACGGCCCGACGGGTGGCGCCCGGCCGGGCGATGAAGGATCGCAACAAGATCGCCTATGACCGCAACGCTGGCCGGGTGCAGCAGTCGGTCGCGAGTCGGGTCCGCAACGCGGAGCTACGACTGCGCCGCCTCCAGGAGGATCCGGTGCCGCCGCCGCCCGACCCGCTTCGGTTCGATCCGCCCAGGCAAACGGCGGCCACCGCCGGGGTGCTACTGGCCGCCCAGGAGGTGACGTTCGCCGGTCGGCTCAAGCCCACCACGCTGACCGTCGCGACGGGACAACGCCTGCTGATCCGGGGGCCGAACGGCGCCGGGAAGAGCACGCTGCTGCGGATCCTCGCCGGTGACCTCGCCCCGGAAGGTGGTCAGCTGACCCGTTCTGGCCGGATCGGGTACCTCCCGCAGGAGGTTTCCACCGCCGCATCGGAGCGGACCCTGCTGGCCGCCTTCGCGCACGGACGGCCCGGTCCCGCCGAGGAGTACATCTCCAGTCTGCTCTCGCTCGGGCTGTTCACCCCGGAGAGCCTCACCGTGCCGATCGGTCGGCTCTCCACCGGGCAACGCCAGCGGCTGGCGGTGGCCCGGCTGTTCAGCGAGCCCGTCGACCTACTGCTGCTGGACGAGCCCACCAACCATCTCTCGCTGGGCCTGGTCGAGGAGTTGGAGGCCGCTCTCGAGGAATACCAGGGCGCCGTGGTGGTGGTCAGCCACGACCGCCGGCTGTGCCGGCGCTGGTCCGGCGAGACCCGGGAGGTGGCCTGAGGGCATCCCCGGCTGGTAGGGCGAACGCCACGACGGCGACGAGGGCCAAGATGAGGGCGGTGAACGCGAACGCCTGCGCGTAGCCGTTGACGAGCTCGGCTTTGGTGGACGAATGCTGGCTGGTCAGCGCGATCAGTGCGGCCAGGCCGAGGGCGCCGCCAAACTGTTTGGCGGCGTTCGCCAGCCCGGAGACCGCCCCGGCGTCGGGGCCGGAGACACCGGAGGTCACCACGGCGGTCAGTGGCACGATGAGCAGCCCGCCGCCGATCGACATCACGACGGCCGGGCCGAGTACGCCGGACAGGTAGGTGCTGTGGACCGTGATCTGACTCTGCCACCAGAACCCGGCCGCGGCGATGGCGGTGCCGACGACGACCAGACCCCGCGCGGCAACGTGCCGCATCAACCATGGGGTCACCCGCATTCCGACCAGCATCATCAGCAGGGTGTGTGGTAGGAACCCGGCCCCGGCCTGCAGTGGGGTGAGTTCGAGGACCTGCTGCAGGTACAGGGTCAGGAAATACCACAGCGGAATCTGGAAGCCCGCCCCGACCAGCAGCATCAGCAGGTTGCCCAGCCAGACTGCCCTGGTTCGCAGCAGCCGCAGCGGCAGGAGTCGTGGTTCGGCGCCGCGTGCCTCGACCACGACGAAGGCGGCCAGGCAGACCAGGCCGACGACCAGCGCCGCTGCGGCGGTCGGCCCTGGCTGGCTGTGCGGGTAGCTGACCGTGACGGCGTAGGTCACCGCGAGCAGGGCGGTGGTGATCAGGGCAGCACCCTTGACGTCGAGCTGGACCAGCCGGTCACGTGGCCGCCCTCCGGCCAGCGTGACAGCTGCCAGGGCGATGCAGAACGTCCCGATCGGTACGTTGATCAGCAAGGTTGACCGCCAGGTCAGGTACGCGGTGAGGGCGCCGCTGAGGAGGTTGCCGGCCGCGCCGCCAGCCAGGCTGACCGCGGTCCAGACGGCCAGTGCGCGGTTGCGCGCGGAACCAGGTGAAAATGTCGTGGTGAGGATCGTCAGCGTGGCGGGTGCCAGCGTGGCGGCACCCAGACCCTGGAACGCGCGGGCGCCGACCAGCGCACCGGCGGTGGTGGCGAGCCCGCCGACGAGGCTCGCGGCCGTGAACAGCCCCAGCCCAGAGATCAAGACCAGCTTGCGGCCATACACATCGGCCAGCCGGCCACCCAGGAGGAGGAAGCCGCCGAACACCAGCGCGTAGGCGTTGACCACCCAGAGTAGGCCGGACGGGGAAAGGGAGAGGGCCCGTTGGATGGACGGAAGGGCGACGTTGACCACGGATACGTCGAGCACCACCAGGAACTGTGCGGTGCAGGCCAGCAGGAGCACAGCCCGGCCAGAGGGCGCGTCCGAGGTGCGGCGCCGGACGCGCTGCGTGCCCGGCTTGTCCCTGTCCCACCACCTCACGAGTCCCCTCATTAAATCAGTGTAATCACATTGCTATACTGCAGACCGTAGTCACGATGTAGCGTCTGGGCAACCTGGATGGGGAAGGGGAAGGGTTGGCGACCGGTCGAACCCGCGGAGTGGGCTCCGAGCATGAGCAGCGGCGCAACGAGATCGCCGATGCGGTACTGGCAGTTGTCGCCGAACGCGGACTGGCGGCCGTGTCCCTGGTCGCGGTGGCCGCGCAGGCCGGCGTGTCGCCCGGCCGGGTACAGCACTACTTTCCCACCAAGCGAGAACTGGTCGAGGCCGCCTTCGAACGGGGCAACGCCCGGTCCAGCGAGCGGATCGCCGCCAAGACCAGCGCTAATGACCAGGACGTCAGCCGACGGCGCCTCCTTACCGTGGTGCTCACCGAGCTGATTCCGTACGACGCCGTCACCCGTGCCCACCTGCGGGTACGCCAGTCATTCACCGCGGTGGCGTTGGCCGACGAGGTCATCGCCGCCCGCCTCCGTGGCGACTACGCCACCCTCCACGGCCAACTCGCCGATCTGCTCCGCTGCGACCAGGCCGCGGGCCACCTCCGTGCCGGGACCGATCCCGCGGAGGTGGCCGTAACCCTGGTGGCGCTCGCGGAGGGGCTGGCCTACTACGTGCTTATCGGCGTCAGTCCGGCCGCGGCCGCCCGGGACCAGGTGCTCGCTGCGATCTCCGCGGTCTACGCCGTGGGATGAGGCGCGGGCGCCAGGTCAGTCCGACTCGGGGTGAATGGAACGTGCGACGCGGAAACCCACGTCGTCCACGCGAAACGTCGGATGACTCCGGCGCCGTACGGAGGCCCGGCAACTCCAGTGCTCGTCGAACCAGCCGCCGCCACGGAGGACCCGGTAGCTGCCGTAGACCTCCGGGTCGTACTGATCCCAGCACCAGTCCCAGACGTTGCCCAGCATGTCGTGTAGGCCCCAGGCGTTCGGTTGCCGGCCGCCCACCGCGTGGATTCGTTCCCGCGAGTTGCCGCGGTACCAGGCGATCTCGTCCAGCGGTCCGTAGCGGGGGCCGGTCGTACCGGCACGGCACGCGTGCTCCCACTCGGCTTCGGTCGGCAACCGGTACCCGTCGGCGGAGGGGTCCCACTCGATTTCCTCGTCGCTGGAGATCCGATAGGCCGGCAGCAACCCGTCCCGTCGAGACCAGGCATTGCAGCACCGGACGGCATCCCACCAGGACACCCCCTCGACCGGCAGTTGATCTCCGCGAGCCGTGCTCGGGTTGGTGCCGGTGATCGCGGCGTACTGGGTCTGCGTGACCGGTAGACGGGCGAGCTCGTACGGCTTCAGGTCGACTGACCATCGGCGCTGTGTCCGGCGGTCGGAGAGCGTTACCTGCCCCGCCGGGACAGCGATCATCAGTTCCTGCTGGTTCCCGTCCACAAGGCGCCGATCGTACCCGTGGTCGAGGCTTTTGCCGTCGGTGTTTCCGGCGCGGCCGGGGCCGATCCCGCTGACGTCGGGTCCCGTCCCGGTGGCAGGGACGCTAGGCTGGGCGGCGCGTGGGACCCATCCGCGGGTTGCGCGCTTTGGTTGTTGGTGGTTGGTCTTTGTTGGGGGATTGTGGTGGAAAAAGGGACAATTGTTCGGTTCGATGACGTTCGCGGCTACGGGTTTATCGCACCGTTCAGTGGCGGCGATGACGTCTTTGTGCACGCGAATGACTTCGGCGATCAGCGGCACCAGGTCGCCGCCGGCATGCGGGTGAGCTATGAGGTTGTGCAGTCCGAGCGGGGCCTGAAGGTCGCGAGCGTGGTGCTGGAGGCGGCCCCACCGGCGTCGAGCCGTACTGTGCCGAGCCGCCCGCAGCCCCTGTCCGACGAGGACGGTGAGTGTGATGTGTTGGCGGTCGAGCAGTTCGACAGCGCCGTGACCGAGCTACTGCTGGCGAACGTGCCCACGATGACCGGTGGGCAGATCGTCGAGGCGCGTCGGGCGCTGGTCGCCATGGCCCGCCAGTACGGCTGGGTCGAGGACTGACCGCTGCGCGCGCGGCGGCCCGGGGCCCGCACCCTCCGACCTTGAGGGCGGGCCCCGGGAGGTCGCTGCGCTCTCCGGGGATGGGTCGCGGGAGGTCGCCGCGCTCTCCGGGGGCGGGCAACGGCTCGCCGCGCGCGGCGAGGTAGTCGTCTGGTGATCGATCGGCTGCGACAATCCGGGGATGGATGACAGCGATCAGGGCATCGATCGTGCCGTTGCGGGCGCTGACTTCGTAGAGTGGAACTTTTCGATCATGGCGGATGGTTCGCCGTGGCGCATCGAGGAGGGGATGACGCAGCTGCTCGCCCATCAGGGCGCGGAGGGGATCGGGCCAGCCCTGGCTGTCGCCGCGCGCGAGGATGCCCGGGTCATCCAGGAGTTGGGTCGGCGGGAGACGCCGACGGCGGTGGCGGCGCTGCGGGCGTTCCAGGCGATGAGTCCGGTCGACACGCAGCGGGAACTGGCCGGGTTGCACGCCGACCGGCTCATCCGGCAGGGCGTCCCCGACGCCCCCTGGGCGGCCACGATCGGCCGGGTGCGGGTGGAGGGCTGCTGGTGGGCGCACGACCCCTTCGACGAGACTGCCTTCCTGCTGTGCGTCTTCTCCTACGACGGAGACGATGAGCACGGCATCCTGGCCATGATCGACCTTGCCGTCGATGGTGGCCTGTTTCGGGAGCTGACCCTGGGCATGGACGTGGAGGTGCTGCAGGATGTCCTGCGCCGTGCCGACGGACTCGATGGTCTGGTCACCGAGCCGGTCGACCCGGCTTACGCCCGGCGGCTGTTCGAGGACGCGGTCGTCACCTCGGACGAGGTGCTGGAAGACCGGGACTACCAGCCGAATCCGGCGCCGGCTGCGTACCGGAAGATGCGGGCGCTGACCCTGGCCCGGGCCCGGGCCCTGAGTGTCGCCGCCGCACCGCCGGACCCGCTGCCCGACAGCGTGGATGTCGAACTCATGAAGCGGGCGTTCCTCGCCTCCAGCATCGGCTCCAAGCTACCCGGGGGCGGCGCGACGAGCCAGGCGGTGGACCTCTTCGTCGAGCAGCTCACCGAGCGGGCCTGCTGCCATCCGATGCGAATCGGCCCGCGTCGGGTGATGGCTGCCCTGGGGCTGCCAGGTCTGACCCGGGACGCCATCGGTGATCCGGAGGTGAGTGACGTTCTTCCGGACGTTGTCCATGCCTGGGCGTCCTGGACCGCAGCCGAACGTGGTCTGTCCCGCGACGCCACGGAACGACTTGAACGGGCGTGCGCGCAGGCGTGTGCGCGCCTGCGCTCCACCGATGCGGGGGGTCCGCCGCCCACCTGACCTGTGCTGGCCGCAACCGCCGTTCAGCGCTGACGTACGCCGAGGCTACGCGCTGCCGTCGCGAAGATCGCGAGGGCGAGCAGGAGCGACGAGTACAGCAGCACAGTCGGGACGGCACCGAGCCACTGCACCAGTACGCCGGCGAGCGCGGGGCCTATCGGTAGCAGGCTCCCGCCGAGGAGGTGCACGGCGGCACTCACCCGTCCCTGGAGGGCAGGCTCGGCGTGGGTGAGGATGTGGCCGATGATCGCGGCGTTGGCTGCGGGTGCGAGGAAGAAGACCAGCGCGCCGAGGACACCGATGAGATACGCGGAGTGAGCCACCGCCAACAGCGGAGTCACCATCGCCGCAACCCACCCGAACGCCGTGATCAGCGTCCGGGGCGAGAAGCGCGCGACCAGCCGGGGTGCCGCCAACGCGCCCACCAATCCGCCGGTGCTGGTAATCGAGAACAGCAGCCCCGTGGCAACCGGCCCGGCGCCGTGGCGCTCGGCCAGGAGGACGCAGACCAGCCCGATCGACTGAAAGACGAAGGTGACGCCGGCGAACCAGAGCACCGCGCCTCGGGCGAACTGCTCCTGCCACAACCACCGCAGACCCGCGTTGACGAAACCGCGGCCCCGGTGTGGCGGGTGATCCCGAGTGTGGTGTTGCAGGGGGCGTCGGATCAGGGCCAGGCCCATCGCGGAGACGAGGTAGGAGACGGCATCCACCAGGAACGGCACCATCCGGCCGGCGCTGAAGAGTATCCCGCCGAGGGCGGGTCCGACCAGCGTCGCGAGCTGCGTACGGGACTCGTTTCGGGCGGCGGCCCGGGTCACCTGCGCGCGCGCCACGACAAACCGGAGGGCGGCGGTCTCCGCGGGGTGGAAGCAACTGGCCAGGGCTGCCTCCGTGGCCACCACGACAGCAATGTGGACCAAGGTGGTCCGGTCGACGGTGATGGCGATGACCAGGCTGCTCAGTGCCAGTGCGCGTCCCAGGTCTGCCGCGATCATGAGACGTCGTCGGTCGTGCCGATCCGCCAGGGACCCTGCCGGGAGTCGACACACCACAGTGGTGATGGCGGCGATTGACGCGACGGCTCCCGCATGTGCTGCCGATCCGGTGATGGCCAGAGTCAGCAGGACGAAGCCAACCGAGGAGGCGGCGCTGCCCAGCGCGGAAATCGACTGGCTCACCCAGAGGATGACGAAGTCCCGGTTCTGGGAGAGTGGGCGCACCGGCGGCCCAGAGGTCGGCGGTTCTTGATTCTCGATCGACGGATCAACCACGTCCCCCGACGCTAGGCATGGTCCTGATGGGAAGCATGCGTGATCTGCGTCACCGGACCCGCAAGCTTGTCCGATGTGGAGCTGCCATAGACTGCGCGCGATGATCAAGACGAGACGATTGGCGGCAGCCCTCGTCGGGCTGCTGGCGACGAGCGTGATGATTGGTCCGGCACCGGCCCTCGCGGATCGGGATACCCCGGTCGAGCCACCGAAGGTCGAGCTGGTCCTAGATGTCAGCGGGTCGATGCGGGCCACCGATATCGACGGGCGAAGCCGAATCTCGGTCGCCCAACAGGCGTTCAACGAGGTGGTGGACGCGCTCCCGGACGAGACCGAACTGGGCATCCGGGTCCTCGGCGCCACCTATCCCGGTGATGACAAGGAGCAGGGCTGCCAGGACACCCAGCAGATCGTGCCGGTCGGACCGGTCGACCGGGTGCAGGCCAAGGCGGCGGTGGCGACGCTCCGACCGACCGGATACACCCCGGTCGGGCTGGCGTTGCGCTCGGCCGCCGAGGATCTCGGCACCGGTAGCACCGCCCGGCGGATCGTGCTGATCACCGACGGTGAGGACACCTGTGCCCCGCCGGACCCCTGTGAGGTGGCCCGAGAGCTGGCTGCGCAGGGGACGAAGCTGGTCGTGGACACCCTCGGTCTGGCGCCGGACGAGAAGGTACGCCAGCAGCTACTCTGCATCGCCGCGGCGACCGGCGGCACGTACACCGCGGCGCAGAGCGCGGACGAGCTGACTGGGCGGATCAAGCAACTGGTCGACCGGGCGCAGGATACGCACACGGTCACGCCGGCCGTGGTCGCCGGCACCTCGGTCTGCGCCGACGCCCCGCTGCTCGGCGCCGGCGTCTACAGCGACCGGGAGAAGTTCTCGGAGCACCGCTGGTATCGGGTGCCGGTGTATCCCGGGCAGGAGCTGCGTGCCTCTGTCAGCGTGGCGTTGGATCGGCCGGTCAACCCCGACCATGCGGTCCTGTTGCGGGCGGTGGCCACCGACGGTCGGGAACTGGTACGTGGCGTGGACGCCGGTCGTGGTCGGACCGACGTCGTCTCCGCCGGTCTGCGCTGGTCGGCCGGGGAGGAGCCGGAGGATGGGCCCTCCCCAACCCCGTCCACCACGACCGCGGCCGACGCCACCATCGTCTGTCTCGTGGTGAGCAACGCCTTCGCACCCCAGCCGGGGACCCAGGCCTCGCCGGGGATGCCGGTTGAGTTGACCGTCGACATGGTCGCGTCCTCGCCCGCTCCGGCTGCCCCGGATCTCGGTCGGGGCGTGGTGCTGCTCGTCCTGCTGACGGTGACCGGTCTGCTGGCCGGACTGGTGTCCGGGGTGCTCACCCGGTGGTGGGTAGTGACCTGGAGGGAGAAGTGATGCGGGTCCGGTCAATGCGGGGTGGAGCCGTCCTGGCCGCTGTCGGTCTGACCCTGCTGGTCTCACCCGGTGCGGCCCGGGCCGCACCGACACCCTCACCGGGGGCGACCCCGGTCACCCGAGCGGGGACCTCCTTCTTGACCGCCACCGATATCACCGCCGGGCAGCCGGTGCAGGTGGACGCCGCTACCGGCGACTACCTGTACTGGTCGTTCCCGGCGGCGGCCGGCGAGCGCCACGAGATCACCGCGACCGTGTCGTTCCCCAAGCAGCGCAGTGGCGAGTCGACGTGGACCGTGGAGGTCTTCGACGGGCTGCGGCGGCGACAGGCCTGCACCGCCGGTGCCCAGACACCGACGGCCACCGCCGAGGCCGAGAGCGTCTCGCTCGGGTGCACCCTGCGGCAGGTGCGCTCCTGGGCGGAGCCGTGGTCAGCCGACCCGCTGCCGGGGACCTACTACGTCCGGCTCTCCGTGGCCGAACTGCCGGAGGAGGACCTTGGCCTGCCGATCGAGGTTGACCTCCTGGTCGGTGCGCTGGGTGAGGGCTCTCGCGACGACGGCGTGCTGGCGGAGCCGTTGGTGCTACCCACCGAGGCCGGCACCATACTCGACGCCGCACCGACGGAGCCGGCCGAGGGCGACGACGACGGCTTCTTCGGTTGGCTGCCCGAGCTCGGTTCGCGCTGGGCCTGGAGCACGGTCGGCGGCATCCTCGCTGCGGTCGCTGGAGTCATCGGCTTCGGTCTGACCCGGCGCCCCCGTCGTCGGTGACGATGCCGGTGTAGCTCGGGAGGGCGCCCGCATCCGCGGGCGCCCTCCCGACCGGTTGGTCACATCAGTCCCGCGGCAGCAGCTCGTTGATCCGCGCGCGGGGTGGGAAGGCCAGCGCCAGGGTCAGGTCGAGCACGGTGGCGGGGTCGGTGAGCCGCTCCCCGTACAGCTGGCGCAGCTGGCCCATTCGGTAGCGCACGGTCTGCGGGTGCACGAAGAGGTCGGCGGCGACATCGTCGCGGCGGCCGTGGTGCAGCAGCCAGGAGCGCAGCGTCTCGGTCAACCGTTCGGCGGTGGTGGGCGGCAGCGCCGCCAGCGGCGCCAGCACCCGTGCCCGCAGGTCCGCCAGGCCTTCCGGGTCGTGGCTGAGTAGCAACTCGGCCAGGTGCGCCTCGGTGTCCAGGGGCGCGCCGGCATCGTCCGGGCGCAGACCCAGGGTGAGCGCCCGGGTGGTCCGCTGCCAGGAGTAGGTGACCTGGGTCCACGGCCGGGACGGGCCGAGCACCGCCCGCCGGTCGCGCAGCAGCCGGGCAAGCTGCCGTCGCCGGTCGCCGTGGGCATCCGGGACGAGCAGTCCGGCGGTCTCGTCGCCGGGCGCACCGCCGGGCAGGTCGTCGGCGCTCTCCAGCGTCTGTCCGGGTAGCAGCTTGAGCACCGGGCGTAGGTTCGACCGGGGTAGCAGCACAGCGGTGAGGGTCTGCGGCGGTGGCCAGTCGGCCCGCTCCGCGCTGCGCAGCAGTACTTCTTCGTCGGCTCCGGTGACCAGTTGCTGGGTGAGCCGTTCCAGGTTTCGGCGGCGGATGAGGCCAGTGCTGGCCAACTCGTCGGCGTGCCCGGCGACGCTGGCGGCGGAGAGCTCGTCGATGTAGGCGAACATCAGCTCGGCGAACTCGGCCACCGTGGCGGCCGGCAGCTGTCCGCGTACGGCGATGGCGGACATCTCCCGCCAGGAAACCCGGGCGCCCACCCGGTACGCGGCGAGTAGCGCGTCCACGCTGCGGCCGGAGCGGGCCTCTCCGCTGCCGAGCGCGTACGCGGCCTCGACGGCGGGGACGAGTGGGGTGCTGGCCCCGTAGGAGCGTTCGACGAGTTGCAGGAAGGTGCCGAGGGCGATCCGTACGGCATTTTCGATCTTGTCCCGCATCTGCCCGGTGAGGGTGCCGGAGTAGCTGGGTACCTCGGCGGTGATCGCGGTGACGGTGTGCTCCGCGAGCAGGGCGAGCCGGTTGCGGAGCTCCGCGGCGACCCGATCATCAAGGTCCAGCCGGGCCGCCCGCCGGGTTGCCTCGGACCGTTCGGCCACCACTTGTTCCCTTCGTATAAGTTTCCGGGTCGGGTTCACCTTCCCAGGTCAAGATTTTATGCCAGTGTGCCGCCACCATCGGGAGATGGCCACCACCGTCCAGCGCCCGTCCGCGCCGGCGTCCCTGCGTCGCGGGCTGCTGCGGCTCGCCGCGGCGGTCACCACCCCGCTGCTGCCCGACGACTACCTTGACCTGGTCGCCCCGCTGCGTGCCGGCGCCGACCTACGGGGTCGGATCGTCGAGGTGCGTCCGGAGACCCCGGACGCCGCCACCGTCGTGATCCAGCCGGGGCGAGACTGGAAGGGGCACCGCCCCGGGCAGTACGTCCGGCTCGGAGTGGATGTCAACGGCGTGCGACAGTGGCGGGCCTACTCGGTGACCTCTGCTCCCGGCGACCGCCACGACCCGATCACGATCACCGTCAAGGCGATTCCGGACGGCCTGGTCAGTAACCATCTGGTGCGGCACGCTCAACCCGGCACGATTGTGCAGCTTGACCAGGCGCAGGGCGACTTCGTGCCACCGGCCACCCCGCCGGCGCGGGTGCTGCTGGTGACCGCGGGCAGCGGAATCACCCCCGTCATGGGGATGCTGCGCAGCGGGGCCCTCACCGGGGCGGACGTCACGTTGGTGCACTCGGCGCCCACCGCAGCAGACGTGATCTTCGGTGCGGTGCTGCGGGACCTCGCCGCCACCGGCTCGCTCCGGCTGGTGGAGCGGCACACCCGGGATGCCGGCCAGCTCAGCCTCGCCGACCTGGCCGCGCTGGTGCCGGACCATCTCGAGCGGGAGACGTGGGCGTGCGGCCCGGCCGGGCTCCTCGACGCCCTGACCGCGCACTGGACCGCCGCCGGCCTCGGCGAACGACTGCACACCGAGCAGTTCCGCCCGACCATCATCGCGCCGGGCGAGGGCGGCACCGTCACCTTCGGTCGCAGCGGGGTGACCGTCGCCGCCGACGGCCGCACCCCGCTGCTGGAGGCGGGGGAGGCGGCCGGTGTGCTGATGCCGTCCGGCTGCCGCATGGGCATCTGCTACGGCTGCGTCCTGCCGCTGCGCCAGGGCGCCGTCCGTGACCTGCGCAACGGGTCGCTCACCACGGCGGTTCCCGGTGACGGTGTCCTCGTCCAAACCTGCGTGTCGGCCGCCGCCGGCCCCTGCGATCTCGATCACTGATTCCGGAGTACCGACGTGACCGTCATGCAACGCAAGCCCGCCAACCCGATCGCTCACCTCAGCGCGGAGGACATTGAGGTGATCGGAAAGGAACTGGATGCGATCCGGGACCGGGTGCTGGCCGACCTGGGGGAACGGGACGCCCGCTACATCCGCCGGCTGATCCGGACGCAGCGGCGCCTGGAGTTGGGCAGTCGGGCGGTGCTGCTCTTCTCGCTGTTCCCGCCGGCGTGGATCATCGGGACGGCCGGTCTGTCGATCGCCAAGATCCTGGAGAACATGGAAATCGGGCACAACATCCTGCACGGCCAGTGGGACTGGATGCGGGACCCGAAGATCCATTCCACGACCTGGGAGTGGGACCACGTCTCTCCGGCCGAGCAGTGGAAGCACTCCCACAACGAGCTGCACCACCGCTACACCAACGTGATCGGCAAGGACAACGACCTCGGGTACGGCATCATGCGCGTTGACGAGGACCAGCGGTGGCACCCGCTCTACCTGGGGCAGCCGTTGTGGAACCTGATCAACGCCTGCTTCTTCGAGTACGGCATCGCCGCGTACGACCTGGAACTGGGGCGCAACCTGAAGAAGGGCCGGCACCGGGATCCGGCGTTCCGAGCCCGGGCCCGGGCGGTCGGCCGTAAGATCCGCCGTCAGGTCCTGAAGGACTACGTGCTGCACCCGCTGCTGTCCGGGCCATCGTTTCTGAGCACGCTCGCCGCGACCTTCACCGCGAACCTGGTCCGGAACCTGTGGAGCCACTCCGTGATCATGTGCGGGCACTTCCCGGAGGGCGTGGAGACCTTCGAGAAGACCTCGATCGAGGGGGAGACCCGCGGCGAGTGGTACCTGCGGCAGATGCTCGGCTCGGCGAACATCAGCGGTAGCCGGTTGCTGCACATCATGTCCGGCAACCTCTCCCACCAGATCGAGCACCACCTCTTCCCGGACCTGCCGAGCAACCGCTACCGGGAGGTCGTCCCGGAGGTCCGGGCGCTGTTCGACCGGTACGGCCTGAAGTACACCACCGGATCGCTGCCCCGGCAGGTCTTCTCCGCCTGGAAGAAGGTCATCCGGCTGTCGCTGCCCAACCGCCGGCCCCGCGACCGGGCCAACAACCGGTCGGCACCGGCGCTGGGCACCTCTGGTGCCTGAGCTGGCGTAGGTCAGTCCGCACGGGCCGGCTCGGCGGCCCGTGCGGATCCTTTCCCAGCTGGCCCGGGTGTCCCGCTGGCCGACGGTCACGGGGGCCGGACGAACTCCCGTGACCCGGGCGTAGCGCAGCCCGGCCTCCGGTCAGGTGGCGAGCAGTCGGTCGCGGACCTCCCGGCGCAGTACCTTGCCGATCTGGGAGCGGGGCAGGTCGTCAACCACCACCACCCGGCGTGGCACCTTGTACGCGGTCAACTGTTCCCGGCACCTGGCCCGGATGCCCGCCTCGTCGGTGGTGCAGTCGGCGTGCAGCACCACTACGGCGACAACCTCCTCGCCGCCGGCGGCGCCGGGCAGGCCGACCGCCGCGGCGTCGCGGATCCCGGGGATCTGCCGCAGCGCCTCCTCCACCTCGGACGGGTAGACGTTGAACCCACCAGTAATGATCAGTTCTTTGATCCGGTCAACGACCCGTACGAAGCCGTCCGAGTTCATCTCCACGATGTCCCCGGTTCGGAGCCAACCACCGGGCAGCAGCACCGCCGCTGTCTCCTCAGGCCGGCACCAGTAGCCGGCGAAGACCTGCGGCCCGTTGATCAGCAACTCGCCTGCCTCGCCGGGCGCGCGGTCCCGGGTCGGGTCCTCCGGGTCAACGATGCGGATGTTGGTGGCGGGGAACGGAATGCCCACGGTGCCGGGCTGCCGGGCCGTGGACACCGGATTCCCCAACGCCACCGGGGAGGTCTCGGTCATCCCGTACCCCTCGACCAGCAGCCCGCCGGTCACCGACTCCCACAGGCCCACGGTGGCCGGGGGCAGCGACATCGCCCCGGAGATGGCGTACCGGATGGAGGTCAGGTCGACCCCGCGTTCCCGGGCGGCGACGGCGAGCTTCTCGTAGATCGGCGGCACTGCCGGCAGGAACGTCGGCGGGCGGCGACGCATCGCCTGGAGGGTCTCGCCCACGTCGAAGCGGGGCAGCAGGACCAGGGTCGCGCCGATGCTGACCGAGAAGGTCAGGCAGAGCGTCAGCCCGTAGGCGTGGAACAGCGGTAGTACGCCGTACACGGTCTCGGCGCCGTCGCGGAGTCCCGGCACCCATGCGCGGCCCTGCGCCGCGTTGACCCGCAGGTTGCGGTGGGTGAGGATTGCTCCCTTCGGGGTGCCGGTGGTGCCGCCGGTGTACTGCAACAACGCGGTGTCGTCCGGCTTCGGCGCGGGATGGTCGGCGGCCAGCGGCCCGCTGCCGGCCAGCAGGCGTTCCCAGGCCAGGGTGCCCGGTGCGGGGGCGGTGATCGCGGCGCGGGCGGTGCGGGCTCGGGGCACCGGTAGCCGCAGCGCCCAGCGCTTGAGCGGGGGTAGGGCCGCGCTGAGATCGACTGCGATGACCGTTTCGACCTTGGTGGTGCCGGCGGTGCGTTGCACCAGCGGCGCGACCTTGTTCCAGACCACGGCGACCCGGGCGCCGTGGTCGGCGAGTTGGTGGGCGAGTTCCTGCTCGGTGTAGAGCGGGTTGTGCTCGACCACGACGGCACCGAGTCTCAGCACCGCGTAGAAGGCCACCACGTGTTGCGGGCAGTTCGGCAGGACCAGTGCGACCCGGTCGCCTTGGCCGACGCCGAGGCGGCGTAGTGCCTCAGCTGCCCGGTCCACCTGGGCCGCCAGCTCACGGTAGCTGGTGGTGGCGCCGAAGAAGTCCAGTGCGGTCCGGTCGCCGAACCGGTGAACGGCCACCCGCAGCAGGTCGACCAGGGACTCGTCGGTCGGGGTGATGGTTGTCGGCACCCCCGGTGCGTAGCTACGAAGCCACGGCCGCTCGGCGCTCAGGTTCATGGTGCCATCCTCCCCACGTTCGTCTACCGGACCGTAACCTACGGTCTGGTAGAAAACCCGGCGAGGTGCCTGTCGCCGCACCGCCGATCGCGTGCCCCGTGGTCAGTGCCGTCGTTGCGATTGCCGGGTCATCTGGCGCACCTTGACCACCGCCATGATGATCACGACCACCAGCGCGATCGCACCGATAACCATCAGCCATTGGGCCGCCTGCCAGAGCAGTCCCAGCAGGATGAGTGCGGCCGCGACGATGCCGATGACCCACAGTACTACCCGCATCTCGACCTCCGTCCCGCCCCCGTCGGCGGGGGACGCTCTGCCGCCTTCCCGGCCTGGTCGACAACATGCCGGGCCGAAGCCGGCGAGTTCCTGCCCGTACGGTCAGCGCTCCGCCTGGTGATCCGGTGCGGCGCGGTGCGCTGGCCCGGTCGTCCCGGCGGATCTGCGGCGGCGGCCGGCGACCAGCAGTGCCCCCGCCGCGAGGGCGCTGGCGAGGGCGGCAACCAGGATCGTGCCCCGGCCATCTCCGGGCACCTGCTGGACCAGTATGAACACGCCCGCGACCAGCACGAATCCGCCGAAGGTCCGGCGGAGCACCACTTCCGGTACCCGGCCGGCCAGTCGGGCGCCGGCGAGGCTGCCGGCGACCGCGGCGGTGGTGACCGCGGCGGCCAGGCCCCAGTCGATGCTGACGCTGGACAGGAACCCGGCCAGACCCGCGAACGACTTCATCGCTATGACGACCAGTGAGGTGCCGGCGGCGACCGACATCGGCAGGCCACCGAGCAGCGCTAGTGCGGGCACCACCAGGAAGCCGCCACCCGCGCCGACGATGCCGGTGACCAGGCCGACCACGACGCCGTCCAGGAGGACCCGCCGCACCGGGAGCTCTCGTGGCATCCTCGACCCGTTGGTGCCACGGCGACCACGGATCATCGCGGTCGCGGTGGCGAGCATCATCACCCCGAAGCCGGTGAGCAGGACCCCCGCCGGGACGAATGCGGCCAGCCGGCCGCCGACGTAGGCCCCGGCCATGCCGGCGGCCCCGAAGAGCAGGCCGGTACGCCAGCGGATCCGTCCGGCGCGGGCGTGCGGTAGTACGCCGACCGCGCTGGTCACGCCGACCACCAGCAGCGAGGTGGCGATCGCCTCCTTCGCGGGCAGGTCGGCGACGTAGACCAACAGTGGTACGGCGAGGATGGAGCCGCCCCCGCCGAGTAGGCCGAGGCTGAGCCCGATCAGGACGGCCAGCCCGACGGTCAGGATGAGGCTGACGGTCACGACCGCCGACCGGTTGGTGCGGCGTCGTGGGGGGTGCGGGTGGCTTCCGTGCCGTCCAGGGTGATTCCGGCCGCCTCGGCCGCTGCGAAACGGTCGTCGATGACGACCACGTCACGGCCGGCGTTCGCCAACAGCGACCCGGCGGCGGTGGCCCGGTAGCCGGAGCCGCAGTGCACCCAGACCGCACCGGTGGGCAGGTCGGCGAGACGCCGGGGAAGCTCGGGTAGGGGCAGGTGTACGGCGCCGGCGATGTGCCCTGCGGTCCACTCGTTGGCCATTCGCACGTCGAGTACCACGTCGGGGGTGGGCAGCCCGGTGGGGAGCCGCCCGGCACGGGCGGCGGCCAGCGCGGCGAAGTCGGCCAGCGGTAGCTTCCGTAGCTGTTCGCGGTCGGCGGCCCACCGCTCGGCCTCACCGGTGGCCTGGCCGGCCGGTCGGTCGATGCCG
The DNA here is from genome assembly GCF_013416675.1 of Salinispora sp. H7-4. Lineage (NCBI taxonomy): Bacteria > Bacillati > Actinomycetota > Actinomycetes > Micromonosporales > Micromonosporaceae > Salinispora > Salinispora sp. H7-4. Next base: position 351,528 of record NZ_JABZED010000002.1, on the reverse strand, counting down.
ATGCGTACCAGTTCGCGCTGTGCCTCGGCGATCTGTGCGGCGGTCTCGGCGAGCAGGGTGACCGGTGTGCCCCAGCTGATGAGCCAGCCGAGCCAGGTGGACATCGCTCCGTCCAGTCCGAGGCTGACCGTACCGACCAGATGGGCGGCGGCATACGCCCTGCGGTGTCGTAGGTCAACCACCCACTCCCCGGCTCTGACCCGCCGACGTAGCTCGGCGGCGTCGATGCGGGCGACCGGGGTGAGGTGCACGGGTGCTGGACCGTTGCGGTTGGTAGCGCCCGTGTGGGCGTAGTAGGCCGGGTAGGCGTCCAACCCGGAGAGGGTTTCCGCGATGAAGTCGTCGGCGGCCAGCCGGAGCACCGGGTTAACCTCCTTCTCCCGGCCGATGGTCGATTCCGGGGCGTCGGTCTGGCTGGCGGAGCAGAAGCTGCCGAACCCGTGGGTCGGCCACACCTCGGCGCCGTCGGGCAGCAGGTCTGCCAGCCGTCGGGCGGAGGTGTGCTGGTGGTGGGCCAGTTCGTGGGTGTGTTGCTGGCCGAGCAGGTCGGTGCGGCCGGTGGTGCCGAAGAGGAGTGAGCCGCCGGTGAAGACTCCCACTGGTTGCCAGTCGCCATCGTTCGCGTGGTCCAGGATGTAGGACAGGTGGTGGAAGGTGTGGCCGGGGGTGGCGGTAGCCCGTAGGCGCATCGTGTCGGAGACCGTCAGGGTGTCGCCGTCGGTGACCGGCAGGCGTTCGAATTCGACCTGCTCGGCCGCGGCGACCAGGTAGTGGGCACCGGTGACCCGAGCCAGATCGAGCCCGCCGGAGACGTAGTCGTTGTGAATGTGCGTCTCGACCACATGGGTGATGCGGACCCCTGCCGCTCCGGCGAGGTACAGGATTCGGTCGATGTCACGCTGTGGGTCAACGACGACCGCCACCTGACCGTCGGTGGCCAGGTAGCTGCGGTCGCCCAGTGATGAGGTCGCGAGGACCGACACGTTGAACGTCACCGTCGTGCTCCTTCCGGGGCAAAACCTATACCCCCCGGGGTATACAGTGGGCAGGTGGGGTGTCTTTCGGTTGGCGTGCGGTTACCCCCTCCGGTCGCCGGGATGCGGTCGGAGGGTTGGTTCTTCGGTTGACTCAGGCCAGGGCGAGGAAGAGCTTCTCCAGCTCCTCCTCGGTCATCTCGGGTTCCTCGCCCTGTTTCCGAGCGGTGGTGCAGTGCCGCATGCCCGAGGCGATGATTTTGTAGCCAGCCCGGTCGACGGCCTTCGACACCGCGGCGAGCTGGGTCAGCACCTCCCGGCAGTCCTGACCGTCCTCCATCATGTCGATCACAGCGTTGAGTTGGCCTCGGGCTCGCTTGAGCCGGGTCAGCGCATCACCGGTCATCTCGGGTCGAAGCTTCACCTGGCACCTCCATCGCCCACAATACCCCGGGGGGTATGTGTGTGCGGTGGTCCCCGTCAAGCTGCCCCACCCGGTACGGAAACCATCCTGATCGCCACCTCCCATCTCTTCAAAGGGCTGTGAGCAAGACAAGATCACGGTCAGATCCCCAGATTTCGGGTGGGATGCTGCTCCTCGTCGCATGATGGCTCCATGGCGACCGTGCCCGGCTGGACCGTGATCACCGCCCTCCTGGCCCCGCTGCTGTTGATCGGCGGCGCGGCGTTCGCGGCCACCCTCCAGCCGTGCGGATTCGACCAGGTCAGCTGCTCGATCAGTCAACTCGCCGCGCACGGTGCCAGCCATCGTTGGGTGATGACCCTGTTTGTTGTCGGCTCCGGCCTCTGTGTCGTGCTGACCGCCGTTGGCCTGCGTACGGTGCGGATGGCGGGCCGCCTGATGCTCGCCTTCTCCGGCGTCGCCACCATTGCGGTGGCCGCCTTTCCCGACCGGTGGGTGGACGGGCGTCCGGCCCCCATGGCGGTGGTCAACGCCCACACGGTCGCCGGCTGGCTGGTGTTTCTCGCGGCGGCGCTGTGGCCGACCTTCGCCGCCAACCGCACCGGACCACTGCGTCTTCGGTGGGGCCTGCTGCTCAGCGCCGTGCAGCTGGCGCCGGCGGGATGGCGGATCATGTACGACATCTCGAGGGGCCAACTCGGTCCGGCCGACTACCTGGGGTTGGCCCAGCGGGTGCTGGTCGGATTCGAGGGGCTCATCTTGTTGGCCGTCGTGTTGCTGGCCCGTCGCCAGGCCACCCGTCGCCAGGCCACCTGACGACCGGTCGCCGGACGACCACCGGGCAGGGTGGCCAGTTGGTCAGCGGTCGCCGCTGCTCGCACTGTCGAGGAGTTGGCGGAGGTGGGGCGAGTCGATGCTCTTCGCGCGGTACATCGCGGCGTCGGCCCGGTCCAACGCCTCGGAGAGCTGGGCGGGGCAGGTGACCGGCGCCAACCCGACGGAGGCGGTCACCCGCACGCTCGCGGAGTGCAGCCGGATTGGTGCGGCGAGGACATCGTGCAGCCGGCGGGTGGCGTGTTCGAGCCACCGCCGCTCGACCTCGGGGGCGGTGAGCAGCCCGGCGAATTCATCCCCGCCGAGTCGGGCGACCGGGTCGTCCCCCGCGAAGTCGGCGAGCCGCTGGGCGACGTTGACCAGTACCTGGTCCCCGGCGGCGTGTCCGTACCGATCGTTGATCTGTTTGAAGTCGTCGAGATCGAGGACGACGGCGATCAGCGGTCGCCCGTCGGCTCGGGTCAGCAGGGCGGCAGCCAGCCGATGAAAGGCTCGTCGGTTGGGCAGGCCGGTGAGCGGGTCGTGGCTGGCCGCGTGGCGCTCGGCGGCGAGCTCGGCCTGGAGGACGGCGATCTCCGTTTCGGCCTGCACCGCCCGGCGGTGCAGCTGCCAGGAGGAGATGAGGGCGCCCGCGGCGCAGACGCCGGACGCGATCGTCAGCGGATCCGGCATGAGTCCTCCCGTCATGCCGGTGCCCCGGCATTGCCGACGGTCACCGACCCCGTGTCTGCCCTGCTAGTCGCCCAGTAAAGGTGACTTACGGTAAGCGGATCGACACCACTCCCATCGGCTATCATGCTCGCTGTCCGATGCAGATGCAATAGCAGATGCACGTGCAGGAGCCTCTCTGTCCACACGCACCCATCTGGGCTGCGGTGTGGACGGATGCATGACGAGAAGGGCGCACATGCAGCCGCTATCGAATGGCGTTCCCGCTCCCGAGCTGCCGCCGCTGCGGTGGCAGAAGAGCCGCCGCAGTAACCCCAGTGGCAACTGCGTCGAGCTGGCCGAACTTCCGGATGGTGCGGGCATCGCGGTGCGCAACTCGCGGCATCCCGACGGCCCCGCTCTGATCTACACCGTGGACGAGATCGCAGCCTTCGTGCTTGGGGTCAGAGATGGTGACTTCGATCACTTAATCCACTGATCCACTGATCCGCGCCGCGCCGGCGGCACCGATTCCCCTCACCGCCGGGCCATGACATGCTGACCCGGCGACCGGGTCAGGTCCGGCCCGGGCGCGTCCAGCAAACGGAGGGGCGACAGTGGCGACGGTACCCGTTGAGGGGGGGTCATCGGCTGGCCCAACCGTCCTACGGATGATGCTCGGCGCGCAGCTGCGCCGACTCCGCGAGTCCTGCGGGGTTACCCGGGAGGGCGCGGGCTGGGAGATTCGGGCCTCCGAGTCGAAGATCAGCAGAATGGAGCTGGGACGGGTCGGTTTCAAGGAACGCGACGTCGCGGATCTGCTGACCCTCTACGGCATCACCGACCCAACGGAGCGGGACGCCCTGCTCCGCCTGGCCCGGGACGCGAACAGCCCCGGTTGGTGGCACCGGTACGGGGACGTACTGCCGTCCTGGTTCCAGGCTTACCTCGGGTTGGAGGCAGCGGCTACCCGGATCCGCACGTACGAGCTCCAGTTCGTGCCCGGCCTGCTCCAGACCCAGGAGTACGCCCGGGCGGTCGTGCTCCTGGGGCACAGCCGTGCCGCTTCGGCGGAGATTGACCGTCGGGTCACGCTGCGGATGCGGCGACAGCAGGTGCTGCACGGCGCGGATCCGCCACAGCTGTGGGCCGTGGTGGACGAGGCGGCGCTGCGCCGGCCGATCGGCGGCGTGGCGGTCATGCGGCAGCAGGTTTCGGCGCTGATCGAGGCGACCCGGTTGCCGAACGTGCGGCTCCAGGTCGTACCGTTCGCCGCCGGCGGGCACGCCGCCGCAGGTGGTGCCTTCACCATCCTGCGCTTCCGTGACCAGGAACTGCCCGACGTGGTCTACATTGAGCAGCTCACCAGCGCCCTCTATCTCGACAAGCGGGAAGATCTGGAGTTCTACGCGTTGGCGATGGAGCGGCTCTGTGTGGAGGCGGAGCCGCCAGAGCGTACGCCGGAACTGCTCGACCGGATCCTGGCCGAACTACCCTCGGGCTGACTCGGCGCGGGCCTGCTCTCGTCGTCTGGTTGGGCGCCGACCGGCTGGGTGCGCTCTCAGGCGGAGTTCGTACCGTATAGCGCATGCCTCGAACCGTGCACGCCCTCCTCGCCGCCAGTACCACCGCCAGCCCGGCCGAACCCCCTCAGGACGGCCTGGTTGGGCACGTGATCGGTCTGGTGGAGCGGCTGGGAGGGCCCGGCGCCGGCCTCGCCGTGGCGCTGGAGAACCTGTTCCCGCCGATTCCCAGCGAGGTGATCCTGCCCCTGGCCGGGTTCGTTGCCGGCCAGGGACGGATGAGCGTCATCAGCGCGATCTTCTGGACCACGTTGGGCTCGCTGGTAGGTGCGCTCGCGCTGTACTACATCGGTGCGGCATTGGGGCGGGACCGGATGCGCGCCATCGCTGCCCGGCTTCCGCTGGTGAAGCTGAGCGACGTCGACAAGACCGAAGAGTGGTTTCTCCGGCACGGTGTCAAAGCGGTGTTCTTCGGCCGGATGATTCCGATCTTCCGAAGCATGATCTCGATCCCGGCCGGGGTGGAGCGGATGCCGGTGTGGACCTTCGTCGTCTACACCACCATGGGCAGTCTGATCTGGAACACCACCTTCGTCATGGCCGGTTACCTGCTCGGTGACAACTGGCATCTGGTCGAGGAGTACGCCGGGGTGCTTCAGAACATCGTCATCGTGGCCTGCGTGGCGGGGCTCGGCTGGTTCGTCGTCACCCGGCTCCGCCGGTCCCGGACGACCGGGGGAGTGCAGCCCAACGGGCCGGAGGACGAGTTCCCCGCGTCGCTGCCGCCCGTCGATGGTGTCCCCGACCCGCAGGGCCGGGGAACTCTCTACCGGAGTAGCTGGTCCGAGGACACCACCGTGCGCTGACACCTCCGATCGAGGCGCCGGCGGGCTAGCCGAGGTCGATGGCGGGATAGAGGGGGAAACCGGTGAGCAGGTCGCTGGCCTGCTTGCCGACCCGGTCGGCGACGTCCGGGTCCAGCACGTACTTCGCCTTCGACGGGGTGCCGTCGGCGTTCGTCCCGGGTGCGGTCCGGCTCAGGACGGTGTGGATCAGCTCGGCAGTGGCGTCCAGCTCGGCGGTGCCGAAGCCGCGGGTGGTCAACGCCGGCGTACCAACCCGGATCCCGGAGGTGTACCAGGCGCCGTTCGGGTCCTGCGGGATCGCGTTGCGGTTGGTGACGATGCCCGAGTCGAGGAGCGCCTGCTCGGCCTGCCGGCCGGTGAGCCCGTACCCGGTCACGTCGATCAGCGCCAGGTGGTTGTCGGTCCCGCCGGTGACCAGCTTCGCGCCCCGACGCTGCAACCCGTCGGCCAGGGCCTGGGCGTTGGCGACGATGCGCCCGGCGTAGTCGACGAAGTCGGGACGCCGCGCCTCGGCGAGCGCGACCGCCTTGGCCGCCATCACCTGCGGCAGCGGGCCGCCGAGCACCATCGGGCAGCCCCGGTCGACCTGCCCGGCGAGTTCCGGACCGCAGAGCACCAGGCCGCCACGGGGCCCGCGCAGCGACTTGTGCGTGGTGGAGGTCACGATGTGCGCATGTGGAACCGGGTCGAAGTCACCGGTGAAGACCTTGCCGGCGACCAGCCCGGCGAAGTGGGCCATGTCCACCATGAAGGTGGCACCGACCGAGTCGGCGATCTCCCGCAGGATCCGGAAGTTGACCTTCCGGGGGTACGCCGAGTAGCCGCCGACGAGGATCAGCGGCTTGAACTCGCGAGCGGCCTCGGCGACCCGGTCGTAGTCGATCAACCCGGTTTCCGGGTCGGTGCCGTAGCTGCGCTGGTCGAACATTTTGCCGGAGATGTTCGGCCGGAAGCCGTGGGTGAGGTGACCTCCCGCGTCCAGCGACATGCCCAGCATCCGCTGGTTGCCCAATTCCCGGCGCAAGGCGAACCAGTCGGCCTCGGTGAGGTCGTTGACATGTCGGGCCTGGGCGCGCTTGAGCGCCGGCGACTCGACCCGGTCGGCGAGGACCGCCCAGAAGGCGACCAGGTTGGCGTCGATCCCCGAGTGCGGCTGTACGTAGGCGTACGGTGCTCCGAACAACTCCCGGGCGTGCTCGGCGGCGAGCGCCTCGACGGTGTCGACGTTCTGGCAGCCGGCGTAGAAGCGACGGCCGACCGTACCTTCGGCGTACTTGTCGCTGAACCAGTTGCCCATGGCCAGCAGCGTCGCGGGGGAGGCGTAGTTCTCGCTGGCGATCAGCTTGAGCGACTCACGCTGGTCGGCCAGCTCGGCGCGGATGGCGGTGGCGACCCGCGGCTCGACGGCACCGATCACCTCGAGGGCGCTGCGATAGGCGGTGGACTCGGCGTTACCCGACATGTGACCTCCTGGTGAACGTTCCCGGTGGACGTGTGGAGGCCCAGGCGCTCGGCGTGCGTCCGCGTGGTGGGTCGTTCCCCGATGGTGCTCCATCCCAAATCGCGCCAGTCCCGACCCGAGGGGATCCTACCGGGTTCGCGGTGCGGCGCCCGGCCGACGTTCCTCCGCCGTGCCCGGCGGGGCAGCCCCGGATCGAAGATCGACGGCGGTGGGCAGCGCGGCTAGGATCGGCACATGGCGGGGCCGGGCGAGCGGGCGGACGGTCGGGGAAGTCTGCTCGCAATCAGTGATCTGCACGTGCGGCACGCGGAGAACCGGACGGTCGTCGAGCAGCTCCGCCCGGAGTCGGCAGCGGACTGGCTGCTGGTCGCCGGCGACGTGGGAGACACGGTTGCGCAGGTCGAATGGGCGCTGCGGCTGCTGGCTGCCCGGTTCGCGAAGGTGCTCTGGTCGCCCGGCAACCACGAGCTGTGGAGCCTGCCAGCCGACCCGGTGCCCCTGCGCGGCGCCGCCCGCTACGCCCACCTGGTCGAGCTCTGCCGGGAGCTCGGTGTCGTCACACCGGAGGACCCGTACCCGGTCTGGGAGGGGCCCGGCGGCCCGGTCACCGTGGCACCGCTGTTCCTGCTCTACGACTACAGCTGGCGCCCCGAGGGCCTCGACACGTCGCAGGCGGCGCTCGCCGAGGCGTACCGGACCGGGATCGTCTGCACCGATGAGTACCTGCTGCACCCCGACCCGTACGAGAGCCGGTCGGCCTGGTGCGCCGCCCGGGTCGCCGGGACGGCCCGGCGGCTGGCGGAGCGGGACCCGGCGCTGCCGACGGTCCTGATGAACCACTGGCCGCTGCGTCGTGAGCCCACCCGCATTCTCCGCTATCCGATCTTCGCGCAGTGGTGCGGCACCGAGGCGACGGCCGACTGGCATCGGCGTTTCGATGCGGCCGCGGTGGTCTATGGCCACCTCCACATCCCGCGCACCACCTGGTACGACGGGGTGCGCTTCGAGGAGGTGTCGGTGGGCTACCCCCGGGAGTGGCGGCGCCGGGGCGGGCCGTCGGGCCAGCCGCGCCGGATCCTGCCGGCGCCGGCCGGGTCGCCACCGACCGCCTGGTAGCCGTTCCTTCGCCGGGCGCTGTCGGATCCGTGCCGCTGGCGATGCGCGTCCGACCCGGTGTGCGCGGCGGATCACGGCTACGGTGTGGGCGTGGCGACGCCGGCCGAGCAGATCCGGGTGGGACGGCGGCTGGTCCGCGTCTCCAACCCGGACAAGCCCTACTTCTCCGAGTTGGGGCTGACCAAACTCGATGTGGTGCGCTATTTCCTGGCGGTCGGCGAGGGCATCCTGCGCGCCCTGCGGGACCGGCCGACGATGCTCGAGCGGTGGCCGCGCGGCGTCTTCACCGGTGCCAAGATCGCGACGCGGGCGGACAACCGCGGGGACGCCTTCTTCCAGAAGCGGCTGCCGGCGGGCGCTCCCGACTGGGTTCGCACCGCGCACCTGACGTTCCCGAGCGGTCGCAGCGCGGACGAGCTCGCGCCGAGTGAGCTGGCCGTGGTGGCCTGGGCGGTCAACCTCGGCACGCTCCGGTTCCACCCGTGGCCGGTGTCCCGACCTGATGTCGAGCGACCAGACCAGCTCCGCATCGACCTGGATCCGCTACCCGGGGTCGGGTTCGACCAGGTGGTCCCGGTGGCGCACGAGGTCCGCGCGTTCCTCGACGAGCTCGGGCTGGTGGGCTACCCGAAGACCACCGGGGGACGAGGGTTGCACGTCTACCTCACCATCGAGCCACGGTGGGGCTTCGGTGACTGCCGCCGGGCGGTGCTGGCGTTGGGTCGGGAGATCCAGCGCCGTCGGCCCGACCTGGTCACCACCACCTGGTGGCGGGAACAGCGGGATCGGCCGGTCTTCGTCGACTACAACCAGATGGCCCGGGACCACACGATGGCCTCGGCGTACTCGATCCGGCCCACCCCGGCGGCGCTGGTCTCCGCCCCGGTGGCCTGGACCGAGCTGGACGATGCCCAGCCGGAGGACTTCGACATCACCACGATGCCGGCCCGCTTCGCCGAGCACGGCGATCCACACGCGGGCCTGGACGAACGGGCGTATTCGCTGGAGCCGTTGCTGGAGCTGGCCGACCGGGAGAAGCTGGCGGCGCCACCGGAGCGTTAGGGCCCCGGGCGCCTGGGGCCGGGAGACGGAGGGGACGCGGCCGGGCCCCAGGGTGACGTCTCGCCGTCGAACTCGTGGAAGACCAGCCAGGTGCGGCTGGAGAGCACCCCGGGGATGCTCTGCACCCGGGTCAGCACCACGTCTCGCAGCGTGGCGTTGTCCGGGGCCCGGACCAGAGCGAGTACGTCGTGCTCGCCGCCAACCAGCGCGGCGTGCTCCAGGTAGCGCACCTGGGCCAGCTCCGCCGAGACCTCCCGCCAGGTGTTCTGTTCGATGGTGATGGCGATGTACGCCGAGGTACCCAGGCCGGCGGCCTCCGGTGTCACCCGGGCCCGAAAGCCGGTGACCACACCGTCGCGCAGCAACCGCTCCATCCGGGCGTAGGCGTTGGTTCGGGAGATGTGCAGGCGTGCGGCGAGCGTCCGCACCGACGTGCGTCCGTCCCGGACCAACTCGGCCAGGATGCGGCGGTCCACATCGTCCAGCGGCCGGGCCGATCGTCCCGGCCCGGTCGCCGCCGCCCCACCTGGGCCGGACTCTTGGCTCATCGCGGTACCTCCCCTAGGCCAACCATCCTGCGTTTTCGCCGGTTCTTGAGTCAATCATCCGACCACAGGAGCATGGGCGCACCAGATGTCCAGGAGGTACCCGCCGTGACGACCACATCCCGGGCGGTTCGCCGAAAGTCTCGACCGGCCGCGCCGCCGGACCCGGCCCGCCCGTTCCTGCCCACCCCTGAGCAGATTCGCCTGCTCGACCCCGCTGGCACTCCGCTACCGGCGCACCCCGACTACCCGGTGCCCCCGGTGGAGACGCTGGTCGAGCTGTATCGCCGGATGGTGCTCGGCCGTCGCTTTGACCTGCAGGCCACCGCCCTGACCAAACAGGGTCGGCTCGCCGTCTACCCGTCGGCTCGGGGCCAGGAGGCATGTCAGGTCGGCGCGGTCCTCGCGCTGCGCGACGAGGACTGGGTGTTCCCGACCTATCGCGAGTCGATGGCGTTGACCGCCCGGGGGATCGATCCCGTCGAGGTGCTGACCCTGCTGCGCGGCGACTGGCACTGCGGTTACGACCCGGCCGTCCGGCGTACCGCCCCGCAGTGCACCCCGTTGGCTACCCAATGTGTGCACGCCGCCGGCCTCGCCTACGGCGAGGCGTACCAGGGCCGGGACACAGTTGCACTGGCCTTTCTCGGCGACGGCGCCACCAGCGAGGGTGACTTCCACGAGGGGGTCAACTTCGCCGCCGTCTTCAAGGCGCCGGTCGTCTACCTCATCCAGAACAACGAGTACGCGATCAGCGTGCCGCTGTCCCGGCAGACCGCCGCACCCAGTCTCGCGTACAAGGGCGTCGGGTACGGGGTGCCCAGCGAGCGGGTCGACGGCAACGACCCGGTCGCCGTCCTCGCGGTGCTCACCCGGGCCGTGGCGCACGCCCGTGCCGGCCACGGCCCTTTCCTGGTCGAGGCGCACACCTACCGGATGGAGCCGCACACCAACGCCGACGACGCTGCCCGCTACCGGGACGCCGATGAGGTGGCGAGCTGGCAGGACCGGGACCCGGTCGTCCGGCTGGAGACCTACCTGCGGGACCGGGGGGCGTTGGACGACACCACCGTGGCGCGGGTGGCCGCGCAGGCCGAGGAGTACGCGGCCGACCTGCGCGAGCGGATGCACGACAAGCCGACCGTTGACCCGTTGACGCTCTTCGACCACGTCTACGCCGAACCAACGCCGCAGCTGGTCGAAGAGCGGGAGCAGGTTCGCGCCGAGTTGGCCGCCGAGCAGGAGGGAGCCGGGTGATGGCAAGCATGACCATGGCGAAGGCGCTCAACGCCGCGCTCGCCGACGCGATGCTCGACGACGATCGGGTGGTCGTCTTCGGCGAGGATGTCGGCCAACTCGGCGGCGTGTTCCGGATCACCGACGGGCTGGCGGCCCGCTTCGGCGACAAGCGCTGCTTCGACACTCCGCTCGCCGAGGCCGGCATCGTCGGCTTCGCGGTCGGCCTCGCCATGTCCGGGCTCCGGCCGGTGGTGGAGCTGCAGTTCGATGCGTTCGGGTACCCGGCCTTCGAGCAGATCGCCTCGCACGTGGCGAAGCTGCGTAACCGTACCCGGAGCGCGCTGACCGCGCCGATCGTGATCCGGATCCCGTACGCCGGTGGCATCGGCGGGGTGGAGCACCACTGCGACTCCTCGGAGGCGTACTACGCCCACACCCCCGGTCTGAAGGTCGTAACCCCGGCCACCGTGGCCGATGCCTACTCGCTGCTGCGTTCGGCGATCGACGACCCGGACCCGGTCATCTTCCTGGAGCCGAAGAAGCTCTACTTCGCCAGCGCCGAGGCGCAGCTGCCGGCCCGGACCGAGCCGTTCGGCCGCGCCGTCGTCCGTCGTCCGGGCACTGACGCCACCCTGGTCGCGTACGGGCCGGCGGTGCCGGTGGCCCTGGCCGCTGCCGAGGCAGCCCAGGCGGAGGGCCGGGACCTTGAGGTCGTTGACGTACGGACGATCGTGCCGTTCGACGACGGCACGATCACGGCGTCGGTGCGGAGAACGGGCCGGTGTGTGGTGGTGCACGAGGCCCAGGGCTTTGCCGGGGTCGGTGCGGAGATCGCCGCGCGGGTGCAGGAGCGTTGCTTCCACTCCCTGCACGCGCCGGTGCTGCGGGTCGCCGGGTTGGACATCCCGTACCCGGCGCCGATGCTGGAGCACACCCACCTGCCGTCGGTGGATCGGGTGCTCGACATGGTGGCCCGCCTCCAGTGGGACGACCAGCCCGACGAGCGGTGGGTGACGGTCGGATGAGTGAGCGAGTCTTCCTCCTGCCGGATCTCGGGGAAGGGCTGAGCGAGGCGGAGATCGTCGAGTGGCGGGTCGCCGTGGGCGACACGGTGACGGTGGACCAGGCCGTCGTGGCGGTGGAGACCGCCAAGGCGGTGGTCGACGTGCCCTGCCCGTACGCCGGACGGGTGGTGGCCCTGCACGGCGCGGCGGGCGAGGTGCGGCCGGTCGGCCAGCCCTTGATCACCATTGCGTCGCTGGCGGCGGTCGAGGCGGATGGTGCTCATGGGGGCTCTGGTGGGCCGGTGGTCAACCGCGAGCCGGCACAGGACGGCTCCGGGAACGTCTTGATCGGGTATGGGACCGGCCACGGCGGAGCGGCTCGCCGACGCCGGCCCCGGGTCGCCCCGACCAGTGTCGTGTCGACTGGCACTGCTCCGACCGGCACTGCCCCGGGTGGCGGCCCTGGGCCAGCCGGCGAGAGCGTTCGGGTCATCTCGCCGATCGTGCGGCGGCTGGCGAAGCAACGCGGCGTTGACCTGGCCGCCCTGCGTGGTACCGGCCGTGGTGGCGTGATTCGCCGGGCTGATGTGGAGGCCGCCACCCTGGCTCCGGTCACCGTGCCCGCCGCGAACGCCGTGCCCGCCGCGAACGCCGTGCCCGCCGCGAACGCCGTGCCCGTGGCGAACGCCGTGCCGGCAGTGGAAGCCGTGCCCGCCGACGGCGATGTGATCGTGCCGTTGACCGGCATCCGCAAGGTCATCGCCGACAAGCTCTCCCGCAGCCGGCGGGAGATTCCCGAGGTGACGATCTGGGTGGATGCCGACGCGACCGCCCTGCTGGAGACCCGCGCGGCGATCAACGCGGCCACCCCGGCCGAACCGGTGAGCATCCTGGCGCTGCTCGCCCGGATCTGCCTCGCTGGGCTGCGGCGATTCCCCCAGCTCAATGCCCGGGTAGACAGTGGGGCGCAGCGGATCGTCCAGTCCGCCGGGGTGCATCTGGGCATCGCGGCCCAGACCGACCGAGGGCTCGTGGTTCCGGTGCTGCGCGAGGCGCAGCGGCTCACCACGGCCGGGCTGGCCGCCGCGCTGGCCGAGACCACGGCGGCGGCGCGGGCTGGCACGCTGCCACCGAGCCGGCTCACCGGCGGGACGTTCACGCTGAACAACTACGGCGTGTTCGGGGTGGACGGGTCCACACCGATCATCAACCATCCGGAGGCGGCGCTGCTCGGCGTCGGGCGGATTGTGGACAAGCCGTGGGTGGTGGACGGGCAGCTTGCGGTACGCAAGGTGACGCAGCTCAGCCTTACTTTCGATCATCGGGTCTGCGACGGCGGGGTGGCCGGTGGCTTCCTGCGGCATGTCGCGGACTGTGTCGAGCGGCCAGCGGTGCTGATCGCGAACCTCTGACCAGGACGCGGGGCCGGTAGGGCCCCGCGTTCCGGGCTCCACCGCACGTTGGAGTGAATTCGGACGAGCGGTCCCAAACGGCTCGGATATGAGCGGTGGACCTGATCGGGCAGGCTCGGAACAGAAAGTACAAAGCCGTAAAATGGGGCGATAATTGCGCCGCCGAATTTGCTGAAAATCCGTTCCCCGGGTGGCGCGGCGGAGAGAATGTGGCGGAGGAGGCGATCAACGGGGGGTGCGCACATGACAATCAGGCGGCGAATGACGCTGCTCACGGTAACTGTCGCGGCCGTGTCGGTGGCGCTCGGCGGATGCACCGTCGGCAAGCGCGAGGAGGCCCGACCGGCTCCGCCGGAACTGACCGTGACGCCGGCCGACCGGGCGACAGACATCCCGATCAGCGCCGAGGTCGGCACCGCGGTCAAGGACGGGACAATTACCGCGATCCGCGTCACCGACGACACGGGGGCCGAGGTCAAGGGAGAGCCCCGGGAGGATGGCTCGACCTGGGTGCCGAGCGCGCCGCTAACGCCAGAACGGACATACACGGCCGAGGTGACTGCTACCGGTAGCTCCGGTAAAACAACTACCACTCGGAAGACCACCTTCACCACCGGGCCGAAGTCCACGAAACCGGCAATTACCAGCACGTTGTATTTCGCGGATGACCGGACGTACGGAACCGCTATGCCGGTGACGGTCGCGTTCGATCCGCCGATTCCGGAGGAGGCCCGGGCGACCGTCCAGCGGCGCTTGTTTGTGCGGACCAATCCGTCCCAGCCCGGGGCGTGGTCCTGGGTATCCGACGGCAGCCAGGTCTACTACCGGGCGCCAGACTTCTGGCAACCGGGTACGACGATCAGTTTCCGCGCCGGTTTGGAGGGCCTGCCGATCGGTGAGGAGTACGTGGGCGACGCCGACCGGCGGGCGACCTCGAAGATCGGTCGCCAGGTCGCCTTGGAGATCGACAACGAGACCAAGCAGATGTCGGTGTTCCAGGACGGAAAGCTGCTGCGGGAGCTACCGGTGAGCCTCGGCAAGCCGAGCACGCCGACCTCCAGCGGGAAGATGGTGATCATGGAGAAGCATGAGTTCACCACCTTCGACACCCGTGGCTCGGCGGACCCGTACGTGGTGGATGTCGAAGATGCGCAGCGGTTGACCTGGCAGGGCGAGTTCCTCCACGGCGCGCCCTGGTCGGAGGGCGTTCAGGGGTACCGCAACGTCTCCCACGGCTGTACCAACCTATCGGCCGGCAGCGCCGACTGGCTGATGGGCGTCACCCAGGTCGGCGACCTGGTGACGATCAAGGGCACCGAGGTGACGTTGGGCGAGGGCAACGGCTGGACCGCCTGGAACGTGAGCTGGGAGGAGTACGTCAAGGGCAGCGCCCTGCCCGTACCGTCCAGCCTGAAACCAAGTCCGGCCGCCCCGAACCCGGGTGCGGTGGCCGGCGGCTCTCCCGCACCGGTGCCGTCCGAGGGTAGCGGTTCCCCTGCTCCGGAGCCCTCCATGAGCGGCGGCTGACCGCCGGCGCTGCGGTGACGAGTAGGTCCCGGGCGTTCCCTCCGATGAGCCGGAGGGAACGCCCGGGCCCGGTTGGTCGGACCGGTCAGCGGAGGCCGACCAGGTCAACGACGAAGACCAGCGTCTCGCCCGGCCGAATGACGCCACCGGCGCCGCGGTCGCCGTAGGCGAGGTGCGGCGGAATGGTCAGTCGCCGTCGGCCGCCGACCCCCATGCCGACCACCCCCTGGTCCCAGCCGGCGATGACCCGCCCGCCACCGAGGGGGAACTCGAGCGGCTCGCCGCGGTTCCATGATGCGTCGAACTCACGGCCCGTGGAGTGGGCGACACCGACGTAGTGGACGCGGGCGACCTGCCCGGCCTGCGCCTCCGCGCCCTCGCCGACGGTGATCTCCTCGACGAGGAGGTCGCTCGGCGGGGCGCCCTCGATCGGTCCCACCTCGGGCTTCGTTGCCTGGTTCACCAGCGTCTCCTGTTCTTCGTCGTCCTGCCTGACCTGCCCGATCCTGCCGGATCGCCGCTGGCCGACCGCCAGGGGGCGGGTAACCACGCTGGGCGGGCGCCACCACCGGTGACGCCCGCCCAGCATGGTTACCGAGATCGTCAACGGAGCCAGGGCATCCGCCGTACGATCGGGAGTCCGGCCCAGGCTCGACCGAGACCCCAGGTGTCACCGGCGTTGAGCAGGGCGATGACCGCCAGCACCGCGGCGTAGATCAGGTGGTCGTCCATGAACGGGTTGTTCGACGGCGGCAGGGCGGCCGTCCACATCAGGACCATGAGTAGTCCGCCGGTCGCGGCGGCGACCCGGATGCCGATCCCGAGCAGTAGGGCGGTGCCGATGGCCGCCAGGCCGATCATGAACAGCCAGTCGGCCCAGGCCGCGCCCGCGATGCTGTTGTAGAAGCCCTTGAACGGGCCGGTCGCGCCGAAGCTCAGGAAACCCTTCGTCGGGCTGCCGCCGTTGATCCAGGCACTGTCGGCTTCGGTCGCCCGCCCCAGCCCGAACAGCTTGTCGAGAAAGGCCCAGAGGAAGATCCAGCCCAGCGCCAGGCGGATGCCGGCCAGTACGTGGCGGGCGGCTCGCCCCGGCCCGGTTTCGACCTGGTTCCGGTTGCTGGTGCTCTCGGCGGCGTTCCGCTTGGTGGTTGCGGTCATCGTCTCCACGCCCCTTCCTGCTGGTGCCTCGAATCGCACTGCCTGTGGCGCTTCAATTGGATCGCAGCGGTAATGGGCGCGAACAGGGTCAGGTGGGGTTCGCCGGCCGGGACCTTGGGCCTGTGGGTCAACCCGCCGGGTGGGTGACCGGTGCCGCCAGCTGGGCGGCCAGGACGGCGGGCGCCTCCACCAGGGACGGGCCGTACCACGTCAGGTGCCGACCAGAGACGAGGGCGCACGCTAGCCCGGGGAATGCCTCCGGTCCATCATCCACAGTGAAACGGTATGGCTCGTCGGGCAACACGACCAGCGCAGGAGCCCGGCCGCGTAGCTCGTCCAGAGACGGCCGAGGATACCGCTCGGCGTGGTCGGCGTACAGATTGGTCAGCCCCAGCCGCCGGAGCACGTCCCCGGCGAACGTGTCCCGGCCCAGCGCCACCCACGGGCGCCGCCAGACCGGCACCACGGCACGGCGCGGCGACCGGTCCGCGGGCAGGTCCGCCCAGCCGCGGCGGGCGGAGACCAACCACCCGGGCTCACCCGGCGCACCCAGCTCGGTGAGGAGCTCGGCCAGCTCGGTGAGCGCCCCATCGACGGTACGAGGGTAGGTGACCCGCACCGGCACCCCCGCCGCCGCCAGGGCGTCCGCGTCCTCGCGCCGGTTCTCCTCGACGTTGAGCAGGACCAGATCCGGCCGGAGCGCGCGGACCCGGTCCAGGTCCGGGTACTTGCTGCCGCCGACCCGGGGCACCTCCAGCCCCACCGGGTGGGTGCACCAGTCGGTGGCGCCGACCAGCACCCCGGGCAGCGTCAACGCCACCGCCTCGGTCAGCGACGGCACCAGTGACACCACCCGCATCCGCTCCGCCTCCTGTCGGCCGTTGCGTCGATCATGCCGGCGCGGGAGTGGCCACCGCCACCCGGGCGGCCGACAATGGCCGGATGTCGCCGAACCGTGCTGAGCAACCCCCCGCCGTCCGACCGCTCTCCGACTACGGCGTGCCGCCTGCGGCGGCGCTGGCCCGAGTACGCGGGTTCGCCGAGGCGATGGTCCGGCGCCGTACCGTGCGGGACTTCAGCGAGAGGCCGGTCCCGGAGGGCGTGCTCGAGCACGCCCTGCGGGCGGCGGCCTCGGCACCGAGTGGCGCGAACCGGCAGCCGTGGCGGTTCGTGGTGGTAACCGAACCGGAGCTCAAGCGGCGGCTGCGCGTCGCCGCGGAGGCCGAGGAGCGGGTGTTCTACGAGCAGCGCGCCCCGCAGGAGTGGCTGTCGGCGCTGGCGCCGCTGGGAACGGACGCGAGCAAGCCGTTCCTGGAGACCGCCCCAGCGGTGATCGTCGTCTTCGAGGTCCACCGCGGCCCACAGAGTCCCCGCCCCTACTACGTCAAGGAGTCGGTGGGGATCGCGGTCGGGCTACTGCTCGCCGCGCTGCACCAGGCTGGCCTCGCCACCCTGACCCACACCCCGAGTCCGATGCGTTTCCTCAACGAGTTGCTGGACCGGCCGGCGGAGGAGCGGGGAAACCTGATTATTCCGGTCGGCTACCCGGCGGCGGGGGCGACCGTGCCGGACATCTCCCGCAAGCCGCTGGACGAGGTGGTCGTCTGGCGCTGATCTGGGGCGCGGTTGTCATCGTTGATCACCGGAGCGGTAGGGGACTGCACCCACGGTGCGCCCCGCGCTCGGCAGGCTGGGCCACGACCGACGTGGGTAGCTCCACTCGCTGACGCAACGGGCTCGCGCCGAGAATCGCCCAACACGACACGTACAGGATCAGCATGGCCCACATCGTGGGACGAAGGCCGATCACGGAAGCAAGGACACCACTCAGCAACGCGCCGAGGGGGATCGTGCCGTAGTTGACGAACATGGCGGTGGACACAACCCGACTGAGCAGGTGCGGCGGGGGGTAGGTCTGGCGGAAGCTCGCCGAGACCACGCTGCAGACCATCACGCCGGTGGCGAGTAGGAGCGACCCGACGACGAACAGCACGAGCGTCCAGTCATTACCAACTGTCGGTATCAGGAGTCCGAACGGTGCAGCGGCGAGGTGGCTGAGCAGGATGCTGCGTGCGGTGCCCAGTCGCCTGCAGAGTGGTCGGGCGATGATGGCGCCGAGGATGCCGCCGAGGGCGCCCGTGCTGACGAGTAGGCCGGTGAGCCCGGGGGTGACCCCCACCTCCCGGACGAGGAAGAGCACGAGTATGGACTGGTAGCCGATCAGGGTGAGGTTGGCTGCGGACCCGAACACGGTGAGGGTGCGTAGGTACGGATCTCGCAGCGTGAAGCGGAGGCCCTCGCGCACCTCGCGTAGCAGCGACGGGCGGGTGGTCAGCCGCGGTTCCGGGGGCTGCCCCGGGGCCCGGATCAGGGCGAGCATGAGGGTGGCCAGCAGGAAGGTGGCGGCGTTGACCAGCAGACCGGTGACCGCGCCGAGCCACTGGGCGAGCAGACCCCCGACGCCGGGACCGGCGACCTGGGCGGCGGATGCGCTGCCCTGAAGCTTGGCATTGCCCTCGACAAGGTGACTCGGTCCGACCAGCTCCGGCAGATAGACCTGGTAGGCGGTCGTGAAGAAGACCGAGGCCACCCCGGCAAGCAGCCCGACCGCCAACAGGTGCGCGACGGTCAACACGTCGAGCACCGCCGCGAGGGGGATGCTGGCGAACGCACCAGCCGACACCACGTTGCAGGCCAGCATGACCGTACGGCGAGGCAGCTGCCCGACCCAGACACCGGCCGGCAGGCCAAGCACCAGCCAGGGCAGCCACACCGAGGCGGTGAGCATAGCGACGGCGAACGCGCTCACCTGCAACTCAACGACGCCGATCAGGGGTAGTGCGACCGTGGTGACGCTACTGCCGAACTTGCTGGCGGTTTCCCCCAGGAACAACAGCCGAAAGTCTCGATCCGCGAGCAGGCCCCAGCGGGCAGGTAGGCGCTCTGGTGTGGACCTCACGGAGTCGCCGGGACGGTGTGGGCGACAGCCAACACCGATTCCCGCTGTTGTCCGTCGTCCGGGACCTCTCGGTTCGCCCAGCGGGTGAGCACCTCGGTCAGCTCGTGTGCTACCTGGCGGGTCTCATCGGCGGTCAGTCGTAGCCACGTCTCGGCGGAGACAGCGCACCCCTCGTGCCAGGCGGCGTCATAGGTACCTCGCTCGGCGAGCCACTGCCGGAAGAACGCCCCCTGACGGTCGAACACCATGGTGCCCACAGCGTGTGCAACCGCTTCGGACAAGGCGTCGGCATCGAAGTCAACCCGGCTCCAGCGCACGTCCGCGGAGACAAGACGCCACCACCGCTCCCGGCGGTTTCTGGCCAACTCCGGTGCTTCCTCGATGAGGTCGGCCGAGGCCAGTACGCGAAGGTGGTGGCTCACGTTACCGACCGCCTGGTTGATCGCCTCGGACAGTGCGCCGACCGTAGCGGGCCCTTCCAGTTTGAGCACGTCGAGCAGGCGCTGTCGTGCCGGATGGGCCAGTGCGCCGAGTGCCTGGATGTTTCGGATGTGTCGCGTCGGTCGAGAGTCCATGCCGGGAGACTAACAAGAATTCTTGTTAAAGGAGTGTTGTGCAATTGCTGTAGTGGAAGCTCGGGCCTGCCGGGGCTGCGTCGATGCGCATGCCAACTGAACGGAGGGGCGCATCCGCCCGGGTTGCTGGTTGGCCTGGCGGGCTCGTCCGCCCGCGCGGATCACCTCAACAACTGGCATTGGCCGATCGCTCGGTATCGACCCTCCCGGGGCGCGACCGGTGGTGCTCCGCCGTGTCGTGTCGCCAGATGCTCCTGATCCGGCCGGCGTGGGAGCTATAGACCGCATCTGATGGCCGGCCGCACGGCCTGCCGCAAACCGCTAAACCCGCATGGCCCAGCAGTGACTCGGCAAAACCGAGGGCGATGCAGAGGGCGACGACGAGGAGGGATGTGGCCGAGATCTGGCGGGGGATCGGTCTGCCCGGGGAGCGATCCGGCAGTCGACATCTATGCTCTCGGGGTTGATTGCTGCTTGTGCAGCATTTGGAGCATATCACCCAGCATCGATAGAGTCGGGCGGGTGGAGTCACTGTCGTTCGTCAACAGGGATCACGCTATCGCCGATGCGGGCAGTCGGCTTGCTGCGCTCATCATGGGGTCCTTAACTGACTGGCCGGCACCGGCTGCAGCCAAGTCCGGCGGTGGACTGGTATGACCCCGAGCCTCGGTCACGGTCGAATGTCGGCGAGCCCGGATCAATTCAGCTACCGGGCGCCCGTCAGTGGTCCGGCGATTCCGGTCCCGCGCGGTCGATTCCGCAACGTGTCGGTGCCTGGTGGAGCGCGCCCGGTCGGGGGACCGCCGGCAGGCATGGTGGTGAGCGCGGGGCGCGGCACTGGCGGCAGGTCGTTGGCCGGCGAAAAGGCGGCGGGGCCGTGCCGGACTCGGCACGGCCCCGCTCGGGCGGGTACCCGGGCGCTCAGCGCTTCTTGTACGCCTCGACGACCTCCACCGGGATGCGACCGCGCTCAGAAATCTTGTAGCCGTTCTGCGCGGCCCATTCCCGGATCGCGCGGTTCTGCTCCCGGTCAATTCCGGTACTGGTGCCCCGTCGCAGCGCCCGCGACGTGTCCACGCCGCCCCGGCCGATCCTGCGGCCGGCGCTCAGATACGGATCCAGCGTCTTCCGGAGGATGCCCGCATTCTCGTCGGACACGTCGATGGTGTACGCCACGCCGTCCAGGCTGAACTCAACGGTCCGATCGGCTTTCCCGCCGTCGAGGTCGTCAGTCAGAACCGTGATTACTTTTCTTGCCATGGCCGATTACTCCCTGTGTGGGGGCGGGGTGTGGGTCAAAGTTTGACCTATCGCCGGGCATTTTCGCAACTAAACGCGTCGACTTCATTTCGGGGGAGGCGAAATCTGGTGCCGAATCGCATGGTGACAACCGAAAACACCTCGGGCGCACCAATGCCGACCACCGTTGGCCGGCTGGTGCGCCCGGAGTTGGTAGCACGCGGTGGCGAGGAGCCGATCGCCGCCACCAAGGGCCGGTAACAGGCCCCGTCAATGCCAGGGCGTTGGCGACCGCGCGCCCGCTCAACGGTGCTGCCGGTGGCGGTCACCCCCGTCGGTGTCCCGGTCGCGGCGAACGGTTGCCCGGCGTCCCTTGATGGTGCTGCCGCGCAGGCCCGAGATCACCTCGTCGGCCAGCCCCGTCGGCACCTCCACCAACGAGAAGCGGTCTGCGATCTCGATCGAGCCGATGTCCCGTCCGTTCATGCCGGTCTCGCCGGTGATCGCACCGACCAGATCCTGTGGTCGGACCCCGGCCCGCCGGCCCAGCCCGACGAAGACCTGGGTGGTGCCGGCGCTCCGGGGCCGTCCTGGCCGACGCTCCCCCCGGCCCTCCTGTCCCGGTCGGCCGGTCCGGGGTGGGCGAACCGCGATCTGCGGGATCTCCTCTTCCTCCTCCGGTGCGCCCGGCAGGGTGGCCTCGTGGGCCAGGCGTACCGCGGCGAGGGCGACCTCCATCAGGTCGAATTCGTCGCTCAGCGACTCGACGATCACCCGGAACGGCTCCAGGTCGTCTTCCAGTAGGCTCTCCCGCAGCGCCGCCTGGGTGAGTTCCAGGCGACGATTGCGCAGGTCCGCCACGGTGGGGATCTTGTCGATGGTGATCCGTTGGCCGGTGACCCGCTCGATGGTCTTGAGCATCCGGTGTGCCCGCGGCTCGGCGAGAGTGATCGCCACCCCCTCCCGGCCGGCTCGCCCCACCCGGCCGATCCGGTGCACGTACGACTCGGGCGCCGACGGGACGTCGTAGTTGACGACGTGGCTGAGCTGTTCGACGTCCAGGCCCCGCGCTGCCACGTCGGTGGCAACCAGCAGGTCGGCGGTGCCGGCGCGCAGTCGGCCCATCACCCGGTCCCGCTGCTCCTGACTCATCCCGCCGTGCAGCGCCTCGGCCCGGTAGCCGCGACCGTTCATCGTCTCGGTGAGCCGGTCAACCTCCTCCCGGCTGCGGCAGAAGACGATCGCCGCGGTGGGGGACTCGACGTCCAGCACCCGGCCCAGCGCGGCGGGTTTGTGCGCCCGGGCCACCAGGTATGCGCTCTGCCGTACCCGGGGTGCCTCACCCGCTACCGGCTTCTCCCGCGCGATGAGGATACGGACCGGGTCGGTCAGATACGCCCGGGCCATGCCGTCGATGCGGGCCGGCATTGTCGCCGAGAACAGCACGGTCTGCCGCTGTTCCGGTGCGTGTTCCAGGATCGCCTCGATGTCCTCGGCGAAGCCCATGTCCAGCATCTCGTCGGCCTCGTCCAGCACGACGGTGCCGACGTCACCCAGGCGGAGGGTGCCACGAGCGATGTGGTCGAGTGCTCGGCCGGGCGTGGCCACCACGATGTCCACGCCGGCGTCCAGAGCCCGCAGTTGCCGACCGATTGGCTGGCCGCCGTAGATCGGCAGCACCCGGGTACCAAGTTCCTTGCCGTACCGATGGAACGCCTCCGAGACCTGCACTGCCAGCTCTCGGGTGGGTACCAGCACCAGCGCCACCGGATCGGCGGTCGACCGGTCGGCGGGCATCCGTTGCAGTAGCGGTAGGGCGAATGCGGCCGTCTTGCCGGTGCCCGTGGCAGCCTGGCCGAGTAGGTCCCGTCCGGCGAGCAGGGGAGGGATCGCCTCCCGCTGGATCGGCGTCGGTTCCTCGTAGCCGAGCGCGGCGAGCGCGGCGAGGAGTTCGTCGCGCAGGCCCAGGTCGACGAAGGCGGTCGCCTCGTCGGCAGTGGACGGTTCGGCAGTTGGATCTGGCCTAACGGGTGCGGAGCTCATGCGTCAAGCCTTTCATCACGACTCGGGGCCCGCTTCGCCGACCGGCACATCATTGCGTCGGCCGATGCTGCGGCGGGTGGCGGCGCGGTTGCGAACCTGGGTGGCGGGGCTGCGGGCCCCGCCGGATACCTGGCTGGCTGTCCGCATGCTGGTGCTTCGATCCTGTCCAAGCTGTTTTAGCTTCTTGACGGGGAAATGGGAGGAATATTCGACCCAGTGTCCGCTAGAGGTGATTAGGTTGTCACGCAGAGTGACGCATCCTGGCGGGTGATGGCGGGAGAGGGGGCCGACGATGCGTGTGCCCAGCCGAAGTCCGGGCCAGCAGCCCGGCCCGTCCATCCCAGCTGCTCCCGCCCGCCGCACGGCGGCAGACGTGTCCCGTCGGCTGCCGGCTGGCGAGCCGGACCTGGACGCGTACCGAGCGGCCGTCGCCGACCTGCTGATCGAGGTGGGTGCGCTCGCTGGGGCCGCCAGCACCGTAGCCCGGCAGGTGCTGATCGACCAGCGGCTGCGCGAGCCGGCCATCGCGGCGGTGCTGGATGCCACTCCATCAGGGCTGGTCGGCGCACGCGAGACGCTGCTGTTGGAGATGGCTCGCTACCAGCCGAGCGAGCGCAGTTCCGCGGCTGACCTTACCGCCCTGGTCCGGATCTACCTGCTCTCGCGCATCGACGTCATGTGGTGGCGCGACGCGCTCACCTACCGCACCGACGAGCAGGTCAACCAGAGCACCGACCTGGTTGACCTGGAGTGGCTGCGCCGCCGGGACCTGCTGCGCTTCCGCTACCAGGAACAGCCGGCCACGATCGTCGAGCGCGGAATGCGGGCACTGCGGCACCGAATCCGCCCCGGCGCCGCTCCACAGACCGCCGGGTTGCTGTTCCGCCGATCCCGCCGGGAGATGGTGGCACTACTCAACGACATCGCCCGCGAGTTCGCCGCCCACGCCCCCGCCGGTACCCCGCCGCTCTGGGTGACCAGCCTGGTACGCAGCGCGGAGCACCAGTACCGGCTGCGCCAGCTCGGGTACGCGGCAGTGCTGCCCAGCGGGCACTGCCTCGGCTGGGCCGCGGATGTGGAGATGAACTGGTTCGACCGCTTCGGAGCCCGGGACGTCCTCGCCGAACTGCTTCTCGCCCGGCAGCGGGTGGGCGAGGTCAACGTGGTTGACGAGGGGCAGGCCTGGCACCTGTGTCTGGCGCCCGGGGCGGGCGGTCGACTGCGTCGGGCATACGAAGCCGAGCTGGGGGTCTGAACGCATGGGTGGGATCGCGGTGAGCCTCGGTCCGGAGGCCGATCCGGCTGTCTTCCGACAGATGCTCGCCACCCTGGCGCCCCGCGGTCAGGTGACCGAGACCCGATCCGAGACAGGCATGCTCACCGGGGTGCGCCGGCTGCCGGTGGTGGACCGGAAGCGGGCGGTGCAACCCTGGGTCTCCGTCGACGAGCGGTGGATACTCTGCTACAACGGCGAGGTCTTCAACCACCATGAGCTGCGCGCGGAGCTGACCGGCCTGGGGTACCGCTTCCGTGGGGTGAGCGACACCGAGGTGGTACTCACGGCGTACCTGCACTGGGGCGAGGCGATGGTCTCCCGGCTGCGCGGTGAGTACGCCTTTGTGATCGTCGAACGGGCCAGCGGACGGGCGTACCTGGTGCGTGATCCGCTCGGGGTCAAGCCGCTGTACTGGACCCAG
The DNA here is from genome assembly GCF_013416675.1 of Salinispora sp. H7-4. Classification (NCBI taxonomy): domain Bacteria; kingdom Bacillati; phylum Actinomycetota; class Actinomycetes; order Micromonosporales; family Micromonosporaceae; genus Salinispora; species Salinispora sp. H7-4. The sequence continues at coordinate 327,221 of NZ_JABZED010000002.1, read as the reverse complement.
ACCCCGGGCTGTGTGCATGTGGCGAGCGAGGTCAAGGCCCTGGTCGGCTTCGGCGCGCCGGTCATCGAGGTGCCGCCCGGACACCACGGTTGGGTGCAGGCCGACGTCGCAGCCTGTCTGCGTCCGTACGTCAACCTGCTCGCCCTCGGTGCGGGGCTGCCAACCGTGGACGACCCGGACGAGGCCGCCCTGCTCGTCCGGGCCGCCCTCACCGACAGCATCCGGGCCCGGCTGGACACCGACCTCACCGTCGGCGTGGTCCTCTCCGGTGGCCTGGACAGTTCCCTCGCGCTGCTACACGCCCGCGAGCTGCACCCGGACTGCGTGGCGGTCACCGTCGGCGTGCCGGAGAGCCCCGACCTGCGTTACGCGCGGCGGCTGGCGAAGGACCTCGGGGTTCCGCACGAGGTGGTGGAGTTGCAGCCGCGAGACATTCGCCTGGCCCAGATCCGGGAGGCGATCCGGATTTCGGAACTCACCGAGTACGGCGACATCATCAACGCGGTGGTCTCGGTGCCGCTTTTCCGACGGCTGCGCGAGCTGGGCGTCAAGGTGGCGCTCACCGGCGACGGCTCGGACGAGTTGTTCGGCGGCTACCCGATGTACCACCGGGTCGGCCCGCAGGTCGCCCATCGGCTCTTTCTGCACAAGATCAGTAATCTCGGCCGTACGGAGTTGCAACGCGTCGACCGCACCAGCATGGCGTACGGGGTGGAGGCCCGGGTGCCGTTCCTCGACCCGAGCGTGGTCGAGCTCGCGATGCGGCTGCCGATCGGGCTGAAACTGCGCGCGGGGCAGGAGAAGTGGATCGTCCGCCGGGCCTTCGCCGATCTGTTGCCGGACTACATCCGGCGACGACCGAAGAGCCCGATGTCGTACTCCTCCGGTCTGCACGAGCGGGCCCGGCTCTACAAACCGGTCTTCGCCCGGCTGCACCGCTCCTTCCGTTACGACCTGGCCGAGCCGGTGCGCCGGGACTTCGGCCGCGTGCTGACCAGCTGCGGCAACGACCTGGACCGGGCCATCGCCGCCGGGCGGGCCCGCCCGGACTACACGGTGCTGGAGCACGCCCGGGACCTGGTCGGCGCGGCGAAGTGGAACGCACTGCCGGTCGTGCGCCGGCTGGTCGGACCGCGGCGCAGCCCGGGGGACGACGTGCCGTCGCCCGGCTGAGGATGGTCCGGGGGTTGACTCTGACATGGTGTCAGGGCCGGCCGTGGAGGGACCATGTTCGCTATCCCACGCGGGACCGCCGAGCGAGACGTGGGGCCGGCTTCCGGATGGAAGCCGGCCCCACGGTGCGTCCGGTCGGGATCGGGCTGCGCGGTTGCCCGTCGGCTACCAGCCGAAGCGGCCGGTCTGGGTCTGTGCGTTCAGCTCCGGGTAGCGGACGAAGTTGGCCGTCCAGGTGCGCCAGTCGGTCAGCCGCAGAACGTCCAGGCCCTTGGCGATGTCGTTGGAGTAGATGTAGCCGTTGTACCAGTACGCGGACCAGGAGCCGCCGCCGATGAGGATTTCGTCGTCCAGCGGGCCCCGTTCCCAGTAGGCGATCTCGCGGGGGTTGGCCGAGTTGGTGAAGTCCCAGACCGAGATGCCGCCCTGGTACCACGCCTGGACCATGATGTCCCGCCCGAACACCGGGATCAGTGAGCCGTTGTGTGCCACACAGTTCTCGGTGTCGGCGTTTTCCCGCGGGATCTTGAAGTAGCTGCCGAAGACCAGGGTGCGGTCGTCACCGCGACCGACGATGTCGTAGATGGCGTCGGCTCCCCGGTTGGGGCCGATGGTGTCGTTGCAGGTGGGGGCGCCGCCACCGCCCAGCTCGTCGGTGAAGATCACCTTTGTGCCGGCGTTGTTGAAGGTGGCGGAGTGCCAGAAGGCGAAGTTCTCGGTGTCCCGGACCCGGTTGATGACCTGGGGTGCTTCCCGGTCCGAGATGTCCATCAGGATGCCGTCACCCATGCAGGCACCGGCGGCCAGGTTCTTCGACGGGTAGGCAGTGATGTCGTGGCAACCGCTGGTCGCCGACTTCTGCCCCGGCACGCCCTCGTAGCCGCCGTCGGGGAAGAGGTTCGGGGTGGCCACCACCGCCGCGTCGGTGGGCCGGTGTACCGGCACCTTGACGATGGAGATCGAGTCGTGCGGCGGCGGGCAGCCGACGTACGTGTCCGACGGGCCGTACGACGAGACGTAGAGGTACATCGTCGCCTTGTTTCGGCCGGGCACCAGCGTGTGGGTGTGTGAACCGCAGGCGGTCTGCACACTCTTCAGGTAGTGGGGGTTGGCCTTGTCGCTGATGTCGAAGATCTTGATGCCCTCCCACCGGGTCTCGCTCGACGGCACCCTGATGCTGTCGCACGAGTCGTCGCTGCGGGGCGAGTCGGTGGAGAGGAAGAGCAGGTCGCCGTGGACGGAGATGTCATTCTGCGAGCCTGGACAGAGCACGCGGGAGACGACCGTCGGTGCGGCCGGCCGCGAGATGTCGTAGATAACGAAGCCGTTGTAGTTGCCGGCGAAGGCGTACCGGCCCTGGAAGGCGAGGTCGCTGTTCGTCGCGTCGAGCGGTGCTTCCAGTGGCAGGTTGGCGACCTGTTTCAGGTTGGGGCTGCTGCGGATCTCGTCAACCCCGGGGATGTCCGCGGTGGTGACGGCGCTGGACTTGGTGGTGGCCGCGCTGGCGTCCTGGGGCGCTGCGGCGACCACACTCGTCAGGAGAAGGCCGGCCGCGGCCAGGCTCAGTGTGCCGAGCCAGCGGGGCCGCGGCGTGCGGGATCTGCTCATCGGCGGGGCCCTTCGCGAGGTGTGAGGACTGGCCACACCCTACCGCCGCAATGGCGAGTGTCGATAGCTATTACTGTCGATCGGGTTGGACCTGCCCTGGCTCTGGTTGATCTCGGCGGCGGCGAGGCCCTCGGGCCGCCGGTCGCCTGCTTCGTTGGGCGAAATGCGGTGACGTCCGTCACATATACTCTCGGTTGTCGATGGCTACGATCATCGTGACCTTGACCGCCAGGGGGTGTCGAATGACCGTGCGGGGTAGGTGGGTGCTGGCCGCTGTGACGACGGTGGCTCTGGTGCTCGGCGTGGTGGTGTGGCAAGGGGTCGCCCAGGACCGGTCCCGATCCGCGGTGCCGACGGCAACGGGGGTCGGCGACAGCCCCGGTCCGTCGGTCATCGTGCCCGGCCGGCCCGGAGAAGCGGCTCGGATCCGCCCTGCCGACGAGGTGCGGGCGATCGACACCGGAGCACACAACTCGCTGGATACCTGGTACGTCCAGATGATGATTCCGCATCACGAGCAGGCGCTGGAGATGTCGGAATTGGCCCCGGGACGGGCCGCCGATCCACAGGTGGTGGCGTTGGCTGAGCGGATCCGGGCCAGTCAGGCGCCGGAGATCGAGATGTTGCGGGCCTGGCTCGCCGCCCGCAACCTACCGGTGGAGGTTCCCGAGCACGATCACAGCACAATGCGTGGCATGCAGTCGCCGGAGGCGATGCGCCGCCTCGCCGAGTCTCGGGGTGTCGGGTTTGACCGACTCTTTGTGGAGATGATGAGCGATCACCACGCCGGGGCTGTCGAAATGTCCATCGATTTGCTGAAGGTCGGTGCGGAGCCGGTGCTGCTGGAGTTCGCGAACTCGGTCGCCGTCGAGCAGAACGTCGAGATCAGCCGGATGCAGGAGCTGCTCGACAGCTGACCAGCCGACACCGCTCCGGCGCTCCGGGTCACGCTCCTGCCCCGGGGGTGGTGGTCGAGGCCGGTGGCGTCGTCGTGGGGGCGTCGCTCGGATCGGATGGCTCGGAGCTTGGCGATGGCGGCGGCTCGGGCGTTTCGGAGGAGGTCGGCGGCTCGCTCGGGCTCGGCGAGGGGTCCGCCGATGCCGACACCGATGCCGACGCCGATACCGACAGGGTTGGTGCCGGCGGCGGCTTACTGGTGGACCCGTTCGGTTGATAGGGGCGCTGCGGCGCCGAACTGGTCGTCGCGACGGGCGGCGGGGCTGCCCCGTCGTCGCCCGCCGTTGTCGGCGCCGACGACGGCGTTTCGCCCAGCGAGTCCGCGGCACCGCCGAGAGCCACCGCCGTGGCCAGGCCGGCGACCGCCACCACCGCGGTGGCCACCGCCCCAACCAGCGGTCCGCGTCGGCCGGGGTGGTACGTGTCAACGACCGGATTGTCGGTGAGCGTCCTCGGCTCGGCAGTGCGCAGCGTCGCCGGATCCACCCGAGCCGTCGGTGCGGTTGCCGCGGTGGGATCCGACACCGCGGCGCGGGCGGCCGCTGCCATCGCAGTCCCACCGCTGAACCGGCTCTCGGGGTTCTTCGCCAGGGCTCGGCGGACCAGCGCCCGCACCGCCTCCGGAATGTCGTGGGGTAGCTCGGGGGGCTCTTCGTCGAGGTGCGCGACGGCGACCTGCAGCGGGTTCTCACCGGTGAATGGCGGGCTGCCGCTCAGGCAGCAGTAGGCCACTGCCCCGAGCGCGTAGATGTCGGTGGCACCGGAGACCGGTCGTCCGGCGGCCTGCTCCGGTGCCATGTAGAGCGCGGTTCCCGGTACGGCGTTGGTGTTGGTGATGCTCGTCATGCCGGTCGAACGGGCGACCCCGAAGTCGACCAGCACAACGGCGCCGTTCTCCTGTACCACCAGGTTGCTCGGCTTGATATCCCGGTGCACGACGCCACGACGATGCACTGCCTCCAGCGCTGCTGCGGCCTGCTCGACGATTGACATCGTCTCAGCCACGTCGAGCCGACCGGCGGCCTCGATCCGCCGGGACAGGGGTTCGCCGGTGACGAATTCCATGATCAGGTAGTTGGCCTGGTCGCCGTTGGGGAGCTCGTCCGCGCCGCAGTCGAAGACCTGCACCACCCCCGGGTGCCGCAGGGCGGCCATGATCCGCGCCTCAGACCGGAACCGGGTGATGAAATCGGGGTCAGAGACGAGCGTTGGCAGCAGTACCTTCACCGCCACGGGGCGGTCCAGGATCAGATCGACGCCCCGCCAGACGTCCCCCATGCCGCCGGTGGCGATCCGTTCGTCCAGGCGGTATCGACCGCTGAGCACGACACCTGATGTCAACACGCCAACACCGTACCCACCGCGGGCGGGGGCGCTGCGCCGCGGAGCCCCACCCGCCGCGTGGGCGCTGCGGTATTCCACCCGGATCCACCGAGTTCGTCTGCTAGACAGAGGGAGGCCGGCTCGCGGGCATCCACCTTCGTGGTGATCCGCGTTACGGTGGCACGGGTCGGACGTCGGCGCGGCGAAAGGGACCGGACCATGGTGACGTCGCCGGAGGTGGACCATGGCACGGTCCTGACCTCCTCGGCCGCGGCTGCGAGCCACCTGTCGCGGATCTGTTTCAAGACCGGCCCGCCCCGATGGCTCGGCGTCGAGCTGGAATGGACCGTGCACGATGCGGTCGACCCCGCGCGCCCGGTCGGGGCCAACCGCCTACGGGCAGCCCTCGGGCCGCACAGCCCCCGCACCCTGGACACGACGAGCCCCGCCCAGCCGCTGGGGCATGGCGGCTCCGTCACCGTCGAGCCCGGCGGGCAGGTGGAGATCTCCACCGCAACACATACCTCGGTCGTGGCCCTGGTCACCGCCACCGAAGCCGAGATCGCCGAACTCACCGCGTTGCTCGAGCGAGCCGGACTGGTCCTCGGTGCCGGTGGGATCGACGCCCACCGGTCACCCCGCCCCGTGTTCGAGACCCCGCGGTACCGGGCGATGCGCCAGGTCTTCGATCGCCGTGGCCCGGCCGGGCGCAGGATGATGTACAGCACCGCCAGCCTCCAGGTCTGCCTGGATGTCGGCGAGACGGATCAGCTCGCCGACCGCTGGGCCACGGCACACGCGATTGGTCCACCCCTGATCGCCGCCTTCGCCACCGCCGGTCGGCATGCCGGGCGAGCGACCGGCTGGGTCTCGGCCCGGATGGCCGCCTGGCTGGCCATCGACCCGGCGCGGACCCGGGCGGTGTGGACTCCCGAGCAGGGCACCGCGGATCCGATCGCCAGTTGGACGGCGTACGTCCTCGCTGCCCCGCTACTCTGCGTGCGGGATGGACCGGACTGGACGGCTCCGGTCGGCGTCACCTTCGCCGACTGGCTCGCTGGCGCGTTACCTCGGCCCCCCACAGTCGACGATCTCGACTACCACGTGAGCACGCTCTTTCCGCCGGTGCGTCCCCGCGGCTACCTGGAGCTGCGCTACCTCGACGCCCAACCGGAGGACAGTTGGTCCGTGCCGGTGGCGGTGGTCGCCGCGTTGCTCTCCGAACCGGCCGTCACCCGGGCCGCCCGCTCGCTCGTCGGGGCGCAGGCGCAGCGATGGATCGCCGCGGCCCGGTACGGCCTGCACGACGACGCTCTCGCGGCGACGGCCGCCGACCTTCTTGATCTGGCGCTGACCGCGCTGCCCCGGCTGGGGCTGCCGGCCGCCCTGCACGACGACCTTGACCGAGGCGTACGACGGCGGCGGGAGGCCGCGGGAAGGAGGCGGCGGTGACCGAGACAACCGACCGGCCCGACGGGGTACGACTGCGGGAGCACATCGCGACCGAGCTGGCCCGGGCCCGGGCCCGTACCGAGGTGTTGACCGACGCGGTTGACGACGCCGACCTGGTGCGACAACATTCACCGCTGATGTCGCCCCTGGTCTGGGACCTCGCCCACGTCGGCAACCAGGAAGAGCTCTGGCTGGTCCGGGACGTGGGCGGCCGGGAGCCGGTCCGTCAGGACATCGACGAGCTCTATGACGCCTTCAAGCAGCCTCGCCGGGACCGGCCGGCGCTGCCGTTGCTGCCGCCGCCGCAGGCGCGGGCATATGTGTCGACGGTCCGGGACAAGGTCTTCGACCTCCTCGACGGGGTGACCTTCACCGACCGGCGGCTGGTCGCCGACGGCTTTGCCTTCGGCATGATCGTCCAACACGAGCAGCAGCACGACGAGACCATGCTCGCGACGCACCAGCTGCGCTCCGGTCCGGCTGTCTTCGACGCGCCGCCGCCGCCGGAGCCCCGGGCCCGGGTGGGCGGGGAGGTACTGGTTCCGGCCGGTGAGTTCACCATGGGTACCGACACCGACCCCTGGGCGCTGGACAACGAGCGCCCCGCCCACCGGGTGCACCTGCCGGCGTACGTCATCGACGCGGCGCCGGTCACCAACGGTGCGTACGCGGCCTTCATCGCCGAGGGCGGGTACCGCGACCCACGCTGGTGGAGCACCGCGGGGTGGGCGCACCGGCAGGAGGTGGGCCTGACGGCACCGTTGCACTGGCACCCGGACGGCGACGGCTGGGCCTACCGCCGCTTCGGCCGGTGGGCGCCGGTACGCGACGACGAGCCGGTGGTGCACGTCGGCTGGTACGAGGCGCAGGCCTACGCCACCTGGGCGGGAAAGCGGTTGCCGACCGAGGCGGAGTGGGAGAAGGCGGCCCGCTGGGACCCGGCGACCGGTCGGTCCCGCCGCTACCCGTGGGGCGACGGGGACCCGACGACCAGCCACGCCAACCTCGGCCAGCGGCACCTCTGGCCGGCGCCGGTCGGTGCCTACCCGGCGGGTGCGTCGCCGCTCGGTGTCCACCAGCTGATCGGCGACGTGTGGGAGTGGACCTCGACCACCTTCCGCGGCCACCCCGGTTTCACGGCCTTTCCGTACCGGGAGTACTCCGAGGTCTTCTTCGGTGACGACTACCGGGTGTTGCGCGGCGGATCGTTCGGTACCGACCGGGCGGCCTGCCGGGGCACCTTCCGTAACTGGGACTATCCCATTCGGCGGCAGATCTTCAGTGGTTTCCGCTGCGCCCGGGACGCCAGCTCCGAAGAAGCACCCGAGTGAGGGCCCGCTGATGTGCCGTCACCTGGTCTATCTCGGGCCGCCGATCACCCTGCGGGAGCTGCTCTTCGATCCGCCGGCGTCACTGGTCCAGCAGTCCTGGGCACCGAAGGACATGCGCCGTGGCGGGTGTATCAATGCCGACGGCTTCGGCGTCGGTTGGTACTCCGACGACGGCGATCCGGTCCGCTACCGGCGGGCGCAGCCGATCTGGACCGACCCGACGATCGCCCAGCTGGCCGGCGTCACCCGGGCGGGCGCGATCCTCGCGGCGGTCCGGTCCGCGACCGTCGGCATGCCGGTGCTCGAGTCGGCCGCCGCGCCGTTTCTGGAGGGGCGGTGGCTGTTCAGCCACAACGGGGCGGTGCGCGGCTGGCCGGACAGCATGGCCTCGCTCGCTGGTACGTTGCCGGTGCGTGACCTGCTCACCCTCGACGCGCCCACCGATGCAGCGCTGCTCTGGGCGCTGGTCCGGCACCGGCTGCGCGCCGGGGTCGAGCCGGCCCGCGCCGTGGCGGAGACGGTGGTGGCGGTGGCCCAGGCCGCCCCCGAGTCCCGGCTCAACCTGCTGCTGACCGATGGGCACACGGCGGTGGCGAGCGTCGCTGGGCACAGCCTGTCGATCCTTCGGACGCCGGACTCGGTGCTGCTGGCGTCCGAGCCGCACGACGACGACCCCGACTGGCAGGCGGTGCCAGAGGGGCAGCTGGTGGTGGCGACCGCCACCGGGGTGCGGACCAGTGCCCTGCTCGCGGAGTGACCGTCAGTCCGTTGATACCGCCGCCGAAGACGTCAATGAGGAAGGGACAGACATGAGCGCAGAGCCGCTGGAGATCCACCTCGAAGAGCAGGACCTGGGACGCAACCTGCGGCAGGATGTCCGCGCCGGGTTGACCGCCGAGGAGAAGTGGTTGTCCCCGAAGTGGTTCTACGATGCTCGGGGCAGCCAGCTCTTCGAGGAGATCACTCGGCTGGCGGAGTACTACCAGACCGGGGCCGAACGGGCGGTGTTGCTGGAGCGGGCTGCTGAGATCGCGACGGTGAGCGGTGCCAAGACGCTGATCGAGTTGGGCTCCGGTTCCTCGGAGAAGACCCGGTTGTTGCTGGACGCGTTCACCCGCCATGGCGACCTGGGCACCTTTGTGCCGCTGGACGTGTCGGTGAGCGCGCTGCGTGAGTCCACCGCCCGGATCGCCGTGGACTATCCGGGCCTGCGTGTCCGGGGAATCGTTGGCGACTTCACCCGGCATCTTGATCGGCTGCCGGCGGGTGGGCGGCGGCTCGTGGTGTTCCTCGGCGGGACGATCGGCAACCTGCTGCCGGCCGAGCGCGCCGAGTTCCTGGCGGCGATGCGCGCCGCGCTGGAGCCGGGGGACTGGCTGCTGGTCGGCACCGACCTGGTGAAGGATCCGGCCGTCATTGTTCCCGCATACGACGACGCGGCGGGGGTGACCGCCGAGTTCAACCGCAACGTGCTGCGGGTGATCAACCGGGAGCTGGGTGCCGATTTCGACCCAGCGGCCTTCGACCACGTCGCGCTCTGGAATCCGGAGCGGGAGTGGATCGAGATGCGGCTGCGGGCCCGACACCCGATGCGGGTGCAGGTGCTCGACACCGAGGTGACGTTCGCCGCCGGGGAGGAGCTACGGACCGAGGTCTCGGCGAAGTTCCGACCCGAGGGGATCGCGGCGGAGCTGCGCGCGGCAGGCTTCGTCACCAGTGAGTTCTGGACGGATCCGGCCGGCCTGTTCGGCGTCACGCTCGCCCGCGCCGAGTAGGCGGACGCCACCGGCCCCTCCTCGACTCACCGGCCCGGCCCCTCCACGACCAGCCGGCCTGGCCGGTCCGCCGACATCAGCGTCGTCGGTGGTCGGCTAGGGTGGTCGGCGCGAAGGGGAGTAGCCCCCAACGTCGTGGTCGACACACTGGTGTTCCGGCACCCGGCCACACGGCCCCGCTCGGCGGGGCGGGCGAGACCTTCGACCCAGGTTGGTAGCCGGGTCGAGGTCCCTCCGTGCCTCTTTCCGGCCGGATCGGAAGGATGTCATGGCGGGTTTCCTCGTTGCGCTGGGAGTGAGCTTCGGCGTCGTCTTCGTCGCCGAGTTGGGGGACAAGTCCCAGCTGATGGCGCTGACCTTTGCCACCCGGTTTCGACCGTTGCCGGTGTTGGTCGGCATCACCGTGGCCACGGCCGTCGTGCACCTGGCCTCGGTGGCGATTGGCTACGGGCTCGGTGCGGCGCTGCCTACCGGATGGATCGCGCTCCTCGCCGGCGTGGCGTTTCTCGGGTTCGGCGCCTGGACGCTTCGCGGCGACCGCCTCACCGAGCAGGAGCGCCGCAAGGCGAACCGGTCGGGCCGGCCGGCGGTGGTGGTCGGCGTCGCGTTCCTCCTCGCCGAGCTGGGCGACAAGACCATGTTGGCGACCATCACCCTGGCGACCCAGTACGGCTGGTTCGGTACCTGGGTCGGATCCACGCTCGGCATGGTCGCCGCGGACGCCTTGGCGATCATGGTGGGGCGGGTACTCGGCCGCAGGCTACCCGAGCGGACCGTGCGCTTCGGTGCGGCGCTGCTCTTCGCCGGGTGCGGCCTCTGGCTGATCCTGGACGCGGTCGGGCAGCTCGGCTGACCGCCCGGCGGTACGTCGGCCGCGGGCGAAACCGACCGAGTTCGGTTTCGCCCGCGGCCGCGGTGGCAGTTGCGCCGGCGGACGCGGGGTGGCGTCCGTCGGCGACCGGTCGGCCTGGTCAGTCGTTACGGTGCTGGAAGACGTCGGGTACCCCGTCGCGGTTGCTGTCCACCCGCTCCTTCACGGCGATACGCCGATAGGCCTTGTTGCGGCGGGTCAGCACGACGGAGGCGAGCAGCGCCGCGATCAGGGACCCACTGAGTACGGCAGCCTTGACGTTGTCGTCGGCAGCACTGCTGTCGAAGGCGAGTTCACCGATCAGCAGCGACACGGTGAATCCGATGCCGGCCAGTAGGGAGACCCCGAGCAGGTCGGTCCAGGTGATGTCCCGGTCCAGCTCGGCGCGGGTGAACCGGGCGAGCAGGAACGTCGAGCCGAAGATACCGAGTACCTTGCCGAGCACCAGGCCGGCGACGATGCCGACGACGATCGGGTCGGTGATCACGGCGCCGAGGTCGGCACCGCGTAGGGACACTCCGGCGGCGAAGAAGGCGAAGACGGGGACGGCGAAGCCGGCGGAGATCGGCCGCCAGCGGTGCTCGAGGTGCTCGGCGAGCCCGTGCTTGTCCCCCTCCCGGCCGCGCAGGACCGGCACCGTGAAGCCGAGCAGGACGCCGGCCACCGTGGCGTGCACGCCCGACTCGTGCACCAGGGTCCAGGCCACCAGGGCCAGCGGGATCAGCGCCCACCACCAGGTCTTGCGGCGCTGCACGAGCAGGCCGAAGAGGGCGATCGGCAGCAGCGCGAGCAGCAGCGGCATGAGTTTGAAGTCGCCGGTGTAGAAGATGGCGATGACCGTGATCGCGAGCAGGTCGTCCACCACGGCCAGGGTGAGCAGGAAGGCGCGGAGCCCCTGCGGCAGGTGGGATCCGATGACCGCCAGCACGGCGAGCGCGAAGGCGATGTCGGTGGCGGTCGGGATGGCCCAGCCGCGCAGGTTCTCGCCACCGGCGGAGAGGTTGATGCCGACGTAGATCAGGGCCGGAACGATCATGCCGCCGACCGCCGCGACGACCGGCAGGGCGGCGCGTCGTGGGTCGCGCAGGTCCCCGGCGACGAACTCGCGTTTGAGCTCGAGCCCGACCACGAAGAAGAAGATCGCCAGCAGGCCGTCGGCCGCCCAGGTGGCGAGGTTCAGGTTCAGGTGCAGGTCGGACCCGCCCGGCCAGGGCACCCACGCCGCCAGGTTGGCGTAGGAGTCGCCCCAGGGCGAGTTCGCCCAGAGCAGCGCGATCACCGCGCCGAGCAGTAGCAGGCCGCCGCCGAAGGTCTCGGTCCGCAGCACGTCAGCCAGGAAGCGGGCCTCCGGCCAGGAGGTACGCGAGAAGAGGCGGCGGGCGCGGCCCGGGGGCGGGGTGCGGTCGGTCATACGCGCGGTCCATCCAAGCGGTGTCAGAGCAGCAGGAAACGTTCGCCGACCAGGCTTCCCGGCACACCGCTCACCACCTTATCCAGGCGAGTGACGGGACGGCGAGCGGAGACGACGTGACCTTGCCCCCGTCACACCGTTTCGCCCGGGGGCGGCAGGGTGTCGGGCTTATCGATCGAATAGCGAAACTTCGGATATTTGATGTATGAGGCGTTGTAATGGTTTCACGGTATAAGTTGAGCTTAGGAGCTTTTATGAGTTTCTTTGGGGCTTTCGGCTCGGTGCGGCGGCGTACCTGATGGACCGCTGCAGGGCGGACTCGTACATGGACAGCGGCCAGCGGGGCAACACGGCCGCCCTGCTGGCAACGGGGGAGCAACGATGAAGATCGGCATTCTGGCGTATCACTTTCCACCGGAACCGGCTTTCATTCCGGGCAGCCTCGCGGAGGAGCTGGCCCGCCGTGGGCACGAAGTCCGGGTACTGACCGGATTTCCGGACTATCCGGGCGGGCACACCTACCCGGGCTGGCGTCAGCGTTGGCGCCACGAGACCCGCAGCGAGCGGCTGACCGTGCGGCGGGTGCCCCGCTATGTTGGCCGGAACGGCCAGGTGCGCGGCGGCCGGTGGTCCGGCCCCCGCTCCTTTGCGGGCAGCGTGTCGCTGGTCGGCCGGCGGTTTTTCGCCGGTGTCGACGCCCTCTACGTGCACCAGCCGCCGGCCACCGCCTTCGCCGCCGCCCGCCTGCTGCGCGCGCTTCGACGGGTGCCGGCGGTCGTGCACGTTCAGGACGTGTGGGCGGGCCAGGAGCCGGCGGCCGGTGAGCCCGATCGGTGGACCGCTCGGCTCGCCAGGGCGATGGCCGCCACCTACCGGCGCGCCGACCGGGTCGCGGTCGCGGCCCCCTCGCTGCGGGACCTCGTCGTGACCGAGGGGGCCGACCCGGGGCGGGTCGAGGTGGTGCTCAACTGGACCGACGAGCGGATCTTCCAGCCGGCTCCGTCGAGCCCGGCCGCCGGTCAACTGATCCGTCGCGACGACCGCTGCGTGGTCATGCACGCCGGCACCATCGGCGCCCGACAGGGGCTGGAAACGGCGGTACGGGCGGCGGCGGCCCTCGACCAGCGGATGGATCTGGTGCTGGTCGGGTCGGGCGAGCAGGAGCGGCGGGTGCGGGGGCTCGCCGCCGAGCTGGGTGCCGACAACGTGCGGTTCGTCGACCGGCGCTCGCCGTTGGAGATGCCGGAGCTGTACGCCGCTGCCGACTATCAGTTGGTCATGCTTCGGGACCGGCCCGAACTACGCAGCACCCTGCCCGGCAAGTTGCCCACGGCCCTGTCCTGCGGGGCACCGGTGATCGCCTCGGCCGGTGGCGACACCGCCGAGGTGGTGGAGAGCGCCCGGGCCGGACTGTCGTGTCCGCCGGAGGAGTGGGACGCCCTCGCCGACCGGTTCTGGTTGGCCAGCACCATCCCGCCGGCCGCCCGTGCCGAGATGGGGCGGCGGGGTCGGGAGGCGTACCTGCAGCAGATGTCGATGCCCGCCGGAGTGGAACGGATCGAAAGCCTGCTGGACGAGGCCGTCAGCGCACGCCGACAGTGAGGGCGACCCGCGCCACCAGCGGTGCGGCCGGGGGCGTTGGCGAGCCGGGTGGGTGTGTGTGGTGGCGGTGCCGGGCAGCCAGGAGTGGCACCGGTCGGGGCGGGTAGTCGCCGCCCATGCCGACAATCGAGGACAAGAAGCGCCTGGTCCGCCGGCTCGCCGGGGGCGGGCGCGGCTTCGCTGAGCAGTACGGTTTCCGCACCACCAACAACCCGTCGAGCCTGTTTCAGCTGCTCTGCCTCGCCGTGTTGTTGTCCCGCCGCGGCGACGCCCAGCGAGCGATTGCGGCGGCCCGCGCCCTGCAGGTCCATGGCTGGGACAGTGCCGCCCGGCTGGCCCGCTCCACGCCCGCAGAGCGGGTCGGGCTGCTGCGCGACTGCGGTCTCCGCGCGGAAGCCGAGCAGGCCGCCGACACGCTCGGGAAGCTGGCGCAGGCGGTCGTTGACCGGTACCGGGGCGACCTGCGCCGGTTGCGCGTGGTCGCCGCCCGCGATGCCGACCGGGAACGTGACCTGCTCACCGAGCTGCCCGGGGTGGACGACACGGCGGTTGTCCTGTTTCTCCGCGAGGTGCAGGCACTCTGGGCGGAGGTGCCGCCGGTCGCCGATCGGCGGGCGCTGGCCGCGGCCCGCCGGCTGGGCCTCGGGCGTTCCGCCGATGACCTGGCCGGACTGGCGGGTAGCGGCCGGTCCGAGCGGCTGGCCTGGCTGGTGGGCGCGCTCGCCCGGGTTGACCTGGAGCAGCGATACCCGGAGGTGATCGGTCAGGCCATCCCAGCGCGGTGAGTGGGCAGACCCTTCTCCGCCGCCGACAACCGGCGGTTTCCGTACCCCGCGGGTGGGTATCCGGTCGGCCGGACCGAAGGGACAGCATGGAATATCACACCTTTGTTGACCAGGTCGGGCAGCGGACGGGCACCCCTACCGCGCAGGCGGTGGAGCTGACCCGGGCGGTCCTGGAGACACTTGCCGAGCGGCTGACCGGTGGAGAGGTGCTGGACCTGGCCGTACAGCTGCCGGCGCAACTGCAGGTGGTGCTGAAGCCCGGGCCCGAGAACGAGGCAGCGCAGCGGCTCGCGGCGGCGGAGTTTGTCACCCGGGTGGCAGCCCGCGCCCACGTTGACGAAGCGACTGCGCACGGGGCCGTCCGAGCGGTCTTCAGCACGCTGCGGGAGGCGATCAGCGGTGGTGATTTCGACGATGTCGCGGTGCAGCTGCCCCGCGACTACCGGGAACTGGTGGAGCCGGCGCTGGCGCCGGGTTCGGCGCTGCGCCGGCCCTGATCCGCCGTGCTGACTCCCCGCGCCCTCGGTGGCTAGGCGACGGCGCGCGCAGCATGCAGATCGGCGATGCGGTCAGCTCCGAAGCCCGCCTCGGCCAGCAGTTCGTCCGTGTGTTCGCCGGGGTGCGGCGGTGGACGGTGCAGGGCTGTCGGGGTACCGGAGAAGCGTGGTGCGGGCGCCGGTTGCGTCACCCCGTGGTGCTCCACAAAGGTGTCCCGTGCCGCCAGGTGCGGGTGCGCTGGTGCCTCCGCCCAATCCAGAACCGGGGCTACGCAGGCGTCCGAGCCGGCGAACAGTGCCGCCCACTCGTCCCGGGTCCGGGTCCGGAACAACCGTGCCCACGCCTCCCGTAACGCCGGCCAGTTCGCCGGGTCGGTGCGGTCCAGCGCGGTGTCGCCGGGCAGCGGAAAGCCGGTGCGTTGGACCAGTTCGTCGTAGAACCGGGGCTCCAGCGCGCCCACCGCCAGGTGTTTTCCGTCGGCACACTCGTAGCTGTCGTAGAACGGTGCGCCCCCGTCGAGCAGGTTCACCCCGCGCGGGTCCTGCCACCTGCCGAGGCGGCGTAGGGCGTGGATCTGGGTGCTGAGCACCGAGACGCCGTCCACGATGGCGGCGTCCACCACCTGGCCGGTGGCGCCGCCGCGTACGGCGTACAGGGCGCTGATCAGGCCGAGGGCGAGCAGCATCCCACCGCCACCGAAGTCGCCGAGCAGGTTCAGTGGCGGTACCGGACGCTCGCCGGCCCGCCCGATCCCGTGCAGCGCCCCGGTCAGGGCCAGGTAGGTGATGTCGTGCCCGGCTTCCGGGGTGGCGGGACCGTGCTGCCCCCAGCCGGTCATCCGCCCGTACACGAGGTGCGGGTTCACCGCGTGGCAGTCCGCCGGGCCGAGACCAAGTCGCTCGGTCACGCCGGGCCGGAAGCCCTCGATCAGCACATCCGCGCCGGCGGTCAGCGCGAGCGCCACGTCGCGGCCGGAGGCTGATTTCAGGTCCACGCCGATTGATCGCCGTCCCCGGTTCAGCAGGTCGGGGTGCGGGGCGCCGAAGGCGGTCGGGTCCACGTCGGCAGCGCGGTCCACCCGGATCACCTCGGCGCCCAGGTCGGCCAGCATCATTGCGGCGAATGGCCCCGGCCCGATGCCGGCAAGCTCGATTGCCCGCACCCCGGCGAGGGGGCCGGCCGGTACGTTGTCGGTCATCGGGCCACGATAAGCGCCGATGGGTTCGGGTGGTAGGGGGCTGGGTGCGCTGGTTGGAGTTGAGGTGCCGTTGCCGGGGTGCCGCGTGGCAGCCTGGACCCGGACTGCCCTACCCTTGGTCGCGACGAGGGGAGTACTTCCCGCGAGCCATTCCGGTCAGTACGGCGGGCCCCGGAGCCTGCCTCGGATGGTTGCCCACGAAAGTGGGTGAAGGAGACCTCGAGCATGGCATCGTGTTCGAGGAGGCTCCATGACCGATTTGTACCTTTCTGTTGAGCTGCAGTCGGTCGGCACACCGACGCTGTGGGGCGTCACCATCGCCGGTATCGTCCTGCTGCTGGTGCTCGACTTCCTGGTCACCCGGCGGCCGCACGAGGTGTCGCTCCGGGAGGCGCTGGCCTGGTCGGCGTTCTACCTCGCGTTGCCGCTGGCGTTCGGCGCCTGGCTCTGGTCCCGCTACGGCTCGCAGCAGGGCGTCGAGTACCTGACCGGCTACCTGGTGGAGAAGTCCCTCTCGGTAGACAACCTCTTCGTCTTCATGCTGCTGCTGGCCGCGTTCGCGGTGCCCCCGGTGCTCGCCCAGCGGGTCCTGCTGTTCGGGATCACCGGTGCCCTGGTGCTGCGCGCGGTGTTCATCGCACTCGGCGCGGCTGCCCTACAGACGCTCGACTTCGCCTTCCTGCTCTTCGCCCTCATCCTGCTCGCCACCGCGGCGAAGCTGCTGCGCGACGCGATCTCCGGCCAGGAGCAGGAGGTCGACATCAACGGGATGCGCTCGGTACGGCTCCTGCGCAGGTTCATGCCGGTCACCCAGCACTATCAGGGTACGAAGATGGTCGTACGCCTGGCTGGCCGGCGAACCCTCACCCCGCTGGCCCTGGTGGTCGTCGCGGTGCTCGCCACCGATGTGGTCTTCGCCGTCGATTCGGTGCCCGCCGTGTACGGCATCACCGAAGATCCGTACCTGGTCTTCGCCACCAACGCCTTCGCGCTGCTCGGGCTGCGGGCGCTCTACTTCGTCCTGCATGCCGCGCTCAGCCGGCTGGTTCACCTCAACTACGGACTCGCGGTCATCCTCGCGTTCATCGGAGTGAAGCTGGGCCTGCACTGGGCGCACGGGGTCTGGCCGGGGGTGCCGCAGATTCCGACCCTGGCATCACTCGCAGTGATTCTCGTTGTCCTCGTGACGGTCACCCTCACCAGCCTGTACGCGACCCGTACCAGCAGGTCGGGTGCCAGCACCGTGGGCCGGGGCCGCACCTGACCGAGGGCGTTCACCACCGGTGCGCGGCGCTTGCGACGCCGCCGGGCACCCCGGGAGGTTTGTCCAGCCTTGCCCGGGGAACGGCGGTGGAATGACGAAGCCTCGGGTGGTGATCGTAGGGGCCGGTTTCGCCGGATACCATGCGGCAAAGACACTCAGCCGGCTGGCCAGGGACCGGGCCGAGATCGTGCTGCTGAACGCGACCGACTACTTCCTGTACCTGCCGCTGCTACCAGAGGTCGCGGCCGGTGTCGTCGAGCCGTCCCGGATCTCGGTGCCGCTGGCGGGGACTCTCGACGGTGTCCGCCTGGTGGTCGGCGAAGCCGACCACGTTGACCTGCGGAACCGTTGGGTCGGTTTCACCCAGCCGGAGGGGGAGCGGAACCGCCTCGCGTACGACCGGCTGGTGCTGGCCGTCGGTAGCGTCAACAAGCTGCTGCCGATCCCCGGAGTCACCGAGTACGCGCACGGTTTCCGCGGCCTGCCAGAGGCGCTCTACCTACACGACCACGTGGTGCGACAGGTTGAGCTCGCGGAACAGGCCACCGACCCGGCCGAACAACGGGCGCGGGCCACCTTCGTGGTGGTGGGAGCCGGCTACACCGGCACTGAGGTGGCCGCCCACGGGCAGCTGTTCACCGACCGGCTCATCGGGCAACGGTCTCGGCTGAAGTTGCGACCCCGGTGGATGCTGCTCGACGTGGCGCCGCGGGTGCTACCCGAGTTGGACCGGCGGATGTCCGACACCGCCCATCGGGTCCTGGAAGAGCGGGGCGTGGATGTGCGGATGGGAACCTCGGTTGCGGTCGCGACCGCCGACGGGGTCAAGCTCACCGACGGGGAGTTCATCCATACCTGCTCCCTCATCTGGTGTGTCGGGGTTCGTCCCGACCCGTTCGTCGAGCAGCTCGGTCTGCGGACCGAGAAAGGCCGTCTGGTGACCGATGAGTACCTCAACGTGCCGGGCTTTCCGGAGGTGTACGCCTGCGGCGACGCCGCGGCCGTGCCCGACCTGGCCCAGCCCGGGCAGGTCTGCGCGATGACCGCCCAGCATGCCCAGCGGCAGGGCAAGCTGGTCGCCCGCAACATCGCCGCCTCGTACGGGCAGGGCACCCGCAAGCCGTACCAGCACCATGACCTGGGCTGGGTGGTTGACCTGGGGGGTCGGGATGCGGCGGCGAACCCGTTGAAGGTGCCGCTGGCCGGACTGCCCGCCAAGGTGGTGACCCGGGGATACCACCTGCTCAACCTGCCCGGCAATCGTGCCCGGGTGGGCGCCGACTGGCTGCTGGACGCGACCCTGCCCCGTCCGGCGGTCCAGTTGAGCCTGGTGCCGGCCCACTCGGTTCCGTTGGAGAGCAGCTCCCCCGAGGTGCCCGCCCAGATGGGATAGGCAGGGGCAGGGAAGGGGCCCGCCACCACCAGGTGATGCGACCAGGTTTCGGCGGTGGCCCCCTCCCGCCACGGGGCGCCGGGCTAGCCCGCCATCCCCGCCCCCACCTCGTCGATCGCGTCGTCCACGGCGTGGGCCAGGTCAACGTCCGGTCCGGTCACCTCGGGAGCCCTTCGGGGCCGGGAGGTCGCCACCGTCAACACGGCGGTGCTGCGGTCCGGTTGACCGATCGATGGTCCGCGTCCGGTCTGCCGTCGGATCCGGTCGAGTCGGTCCAGCACGCGGCCGAGGTTCTCGGTGGGCAGCTCGACTGTCCGGGACAACCCGTGCTGGTCCCCGGACCAGTACGGGAGACGGGCCAACTCCTCGCGTAGCTGGCCCTCGTCGAGCGGCGGGGTTGCGGCCCTCGCTCCGATCACGCCGCCGCCGGGTTCGGGCGGGGCGAGTAGGTCCCGCAGTTCCTCCGGAACGTGCAGCGACTCGACCAGGTCCGCATCCCGGTCGGCCAGCGCGGTGAGGGTGGCCGCCGCCTGGTACCGGGCCTGCTCCGGGGTACGTCCGCTGAGCCGCCCCACCTCGGCGAGGAAGCCGGGTAGGTCGGGGCGGTCCTCGATACCGTCCACCGGGGTGATGTCGTGTAGCCGGCTCGGTACGGCCGCGAGCAGCCGGCCCCGTTCGGCCGCACCCAGGGTGCGGGCCAGGGTCAGCACTGTAGCCGTCGCACCCACCTTCGCGGCGGGGAAGTCGACGCCGGACCGCCGGCCGACATCGGTCACCAGATCCTGGTAGCTGATCGTGGTGGCACTGGTGGGACCACTGTCCGGGATGGGCCGTGAATTGTCCGGGATGCCGACCGGAGGTGGGGCGGGACCACCGTTGGTGCTGGTCGGTTTGTGGCGTCCCGCCGGCGCGGGTCCGTTGCGCCGCCGTTGGTCAAGGCTGGTCAACTGCTTGGTGGCGCCCAGGCTGGCTCCGGTCCCGCTGGGCCGCCGTCCCTGGCTCCGGGCCTGACGGGCGAGCGCCCGGCGGCGTTGGTTGTCGCCCTCCATCTGCTTGCGCATGTGACAACTCCTCCACTGCGGTTCCTGCTGTCATCGATGTCTTCCCACCGCCGGCAGGCAGGAAACGGGCCCGGGCATGGCCGCGGAGCCGGCGCGGGATCCTCATCCGGCCGGGGTGATGGTTGCTCACCCGGTTGAGCCGGACGATCGCAGTGGACCGGTGGACTTCCGAGGTATGCGGAAGGGAAGGTCGTGATGAAGCGGATCGTCGAGATCATCCCCGCCCGACCCGGCTGGTACGCACGTTGGCGTCTGGCACCCGGTGGCACCCGCTGCTACCCGGTCAGCCTGTGGGTCCTGCTTGAGGAGAGCGACGGCACGGGCCGGGAGGTGATCGGGGTGGATTGCGTCGGGCAGTGGCCTGGTGCGGACGACAACGAGGCCGGCGGGGAGTTTGTCCGCTACCTCTTCCAGACTCCGGATTCGGGCGCGCCGGGGGACGCCGAACCAGCGACGGTGGTGCCGGGGCGGGTTACTGGCCCCGACCTGCGGGCGGTGTAGCGAAGCAGCGGTATCGATGATGGAGAGCGGAGCGGTGCCGCTCCTCCGCCCGTGGCGTCCGGCCAGGCCGATCGGTAGCGGCGACCTGAGGGTCGGAACTCGCCGAGTCGTTCGAATGTTGAATATTTTTCCCAAATGTCCCCGGCGGTGACCCCCGGGCACCGAGGATCGACGGTGGGGATAGACGTACCAGCTGTCTGGGGGCGACAGTATGAGGTTCTCCGTCGTAGACGTCGGTTACGACCAACGGCAGGTCGATTCCTGCCTGGATGAGCTCGGGGTTCGGGTGAGCCGGCTGGCGGCACGCGCAGAGGGCACCGCGCGGGCCGGGCGGGAGTGGGACGAGATTCGCGAGGAGGCGGCGGGTCTCTGTGGGGTGCTCCAGCGGCTCGACCTCGGCGATGTGGCGCGGCGACCCGTTGGGACACCGGACCGGGCAGCGGCTGAGCGGGAGGTGACCGACTTGCTGCTCCGGGCGCGACTGGAGTTCGACTCCGCCCGGGAGGAGGCTCGACGGGTGCGCGAGCAGGCCTATACCGAGGCGGTGCAGGCCCGCCGGGAGCTTGAGGCGGCGTTGCACGCTCGACGGTGCCGGGCGGTCCGGGTTGACGAGATCCTCGGTGGCCCGACGGAGGCGGTGCCGATCGACACCCCAACCGCCGCCTCCGCCGTGGCGCCGAGCCGAGCCGCCCGCTGAGCGGGGCGGGATCCCGTCACACCAGCGCGCGGACGATGGTGGTCGCCCGGGACTCGTGCTGGGCGTACGCGTCGGGGAAGGCCGATACCTGGACAGACTGGGCCGCCCAGGCGACGCTCATCTCCTGCCAGCCGGGGACCTGCAGGAGTGCCTGGTAGAACGCCTCGGCGGCGTAGGTCGGAGTCATCAGCTCGGCGACGCTACCCCAGCCGGTGCTTGCGCGCTGCTGGAACAGGCCGACCGAGTCGTGGTCCCAACCAACCGCCTCGTGCGGGTAGTTCTGTGACTCCGGCACGCCGGCGTTGGCGTAGTTGAGCAGGGTGCTCTCCTGCATCGCGGTGGCGATGGCGACGATCAAACCACGATGCGGGATGTTCATCTCGGTCCCAACATCGACGATTGTCTTCGCGTTCTCCATCTGGGTCTGGGTCAGCCCGGCGACCGGTTGGGGCGGTGCCGGTTCGCTGAAGGTGGGTTCCTGCTCGGTCGCGGCTGGGCTGGCGGTTTCGGCCGGGGTGGCGGTTTCGGTCGGGCTGGGGCTGGTCGAGGGCGGGTCGTCTCGAAGGAGGGAGCGCGTGGCGCGCTCCGCCGCGTCACCCCGTTCTGCTGCCGCCTCGCTGACCGCGGCTTGCTCCGGCTGCTCGGGAGTCTGCCGCGTCCCGACGTAGGCGGCTGCGCCGAGGCAGCAGGTGAGGCCGGCGGCGAGCGCGACCCGGGTCGGGGTTGACGCCAGCAGCGTGCGGAGCCCGCGGCTGGAGGTGCGGACGGGTTGGGTAGTCCGTTCGGCGGATGTTTCATCGGCCGACTGGGTAGCCGAACCGTGCGGGGTTGTCTTCTCGGCGAAGGCGTCGTCGGGGTGCATCCGCCGAGGCTAGAAAGCAGATCGCTCGCTGCCATCGGTCCGATCAGTGGGGTGCGTCACTAATTGCCGCACAGTTCGGATGGGGTGGATGAGGCCCGGGGGAAGCCGTACAAACCTCAGTTATCGCTAATATCAGAAATGGGCGTTTAGGGGGTTGGAAAGGGCCGCAAGTTTCTGATCTTGCAGGGTGAGCGGATCCATGACCAGCCCCTCCTCCGAACAGCTGGCGGCAGCTCCGGCGTTCGGTTACCCAGCGGTCGGTCGGAGTGCTGACCCGATAGTTCCGGTTCGCCGCGGGCCGGCTCAGTGCCGGCCGTTGTCGGTCAGCGCCACCGTCAGGTGATGCCGGCTCGCGTCCTCGGTGGAGAAGGGCCAGAGTCGGTCAGCGTGCTCCACCAGGTCAGCCAGTTGTTGGCGGGTCAGTCCGGCCGACGAGATGGAGGCGTTCACGTCGGCCCGGTACCGGCCGTCGTCGTCGCGGCCGAGCTTCGCCTCGGCCCGCACCTGGACCGTGTGTGCCTCGTCGGTGATCTCACCGGCCGCTTCCACCGCGGCATGGTGCAGGCAGGAGGCGAAGGCCGCAGCGAGTAGCTGCGACGGGCTGAGCCCGGTGCAGTGCGGAGCCAGTGGGGATGCCAGGGCGGTGGAGAGCCCACCATCCTCGGTGCGGACGTGCCCGCCCTCCGCCGTCGCGGTGGCTGTCTCGTTCAACCAGGAGCTGTGCTGGGACATCGTGTTCCTCCCGTCACTCACCCCGGGCTACCCGGCGTTCGGGCCGGCGAAACCGCGTTCCGGGCACGGAAGCGCAGCCCCGGGGAGGGGGGTCGGCTGGGTCCGTCGTTTCGTTTCGGCCCCGGCCGGGAGGGTCCGAGTAGCCTGCACAGCGGGGGCACAGGAAGCGCACAACCGCCCTACAGCGGGAGCATCCAGGATGAGGGCCATGATGACCAACGAGCAGGCGGGACCAGCCCGGGTTGACCTCCGCCGCCCCGACGGCCAGCCCGTGCGGGTCCTGGTCGTTGACGACGAATCCACCCTGTCTGACCTGCTGTCGATGGCGCTGCGTTACGAGGGTTGGCAGGTGCGTACCGCCGGCAACGGGATGGCGGCGCTGAGCACGGCCCGTCAGTTCCAGCCGGACGCCGTGGTGCTCGACGTGATGCTGCCCGACCTGGACGGCTTCGCGGTGCTGCGTCGCCTACGCGAGGTGGCTCCGACCGTGCCGGTGCTCTTCCTGACCGCGCGGGACGCGGTCGAGGACCGGATTGCCGGGTTGACCGTCGGCGGCGATGACTACGTGACCAAGCCGTTCAGTCTGGAGGAGGTGATCGCCCGCCTGCGAGCGCTGCTGCGCCGCTCCGGCTTCGCGATCGCCGCCCGGCAGGAGGCGGTGCTCACCGTCGGCGACCTCTCCCTCGACGAGGACAGCCACGAGGTGAGCCGGGGCGGAAAGTTGATCACATTGACCGCCACCGAGTTCGAGTTGCTGCGTTATCTCATGCGTAACCCGCGCCGGGTGCTCAGCAAGGCGCAGATCCTGGACCGCGTCTGGAACTACGACTTCGGAGGTCAGGCCAACGTGGTCGAGCTGTACATCTCGTACCTGCGCAAGAAGATCGACGTCGGCCGTGCACCGATGATCCACACCCTGCGCGGGGCAGGCTATGTGCTCAAGCCCGCCGACTGAACGGGTGGGTTGGCGGCGGTGGGTGGCCGGTCGGTCGCTGCGGACCCGGCTGGTGGTCATCCTGGTCTGCCTGCTGGCCGCGGTCAGCGTCGGCATCGGTGGGATCACCACCGTCGCGTTACGGGATTTCCTGACCGACCGAATCGACCGGCAACTCCAGGCCGATGCCGGACCACAGGGCTTTCCCCCTCCCGAGCGGCGGCGCGAGTGGCAGGACCTGAAGATCCCGATCGGAATGGGAGTGGGGTCGGTCATCGCGGACCTGCAGGATGGCCGGGTAACCGAGGCCCGCATCCAGACCGAGGACCGGGATGACGGTGGGAAGAGCATCGCGTCCGAGGCGGTGGCGGCGTTGGGCGGCCTGGTGCCGGCCGCCGATCCGCGCACGGTGGATCTGGAGCAGGGGGAGTACCGGGCCATAGCCAAGCAGTGGCCGGACGGCCGGGTGACCGCGTTCGCCCTCCCCCTCGCCGAGGTGCAGGAGACGGTGATGTGGATGGTCGTCGCGCAGGCCGGAATCGCGGGCACCGGGCTGATCGTCGCCGGTACCACCGGCACACTGATGGTCCGGCGCACCCTGCGCCCGCTGCGGCGGGTCGCCGCCACGGCCGCCCAGGTCAGTGAATTGCCGTTGGACCGGGGCGCGGTGACGCTGCCGGTGCGGGTGCCGGGCGCCGACACCGACACCCGTACCGAGGTGGGCCAGGTCGGTGCCGCGCTCAACCGAATGCTCGGACACGTCGCCGCCGCGCTCGCCGCGCGGCAGGCCAGCGAAACACGGGTGCGTCAGTTCGTCGCCGACGCGAGTCACGAACTGCGGACCCCGCTGGCGGCCATCCGGGGGTACGCGGAGGTGGCCCGGCGAGGCCGGGACCAGGTGCCGCCCGACGTGGCGCACGCCCTGCGCCGCGTCGAGTCCGAGAGCACCCGGATGACCGGCCTGGTGGAGGATCTGTTGCTGCTCGCCCGGCTCGACTCGGGTCGCCCGCTCGCGGTCGCGTCGGTGGACCTCTCGGTGCTGGTCGTAGACGCCGTCAGTGACGCGCACGTTGCCGGATCCGAGCACCGCTGGCAGTTGGACCTGCCCGAGCAGCAGATCGCCGTGCCCGGTGACGCGGCCCGGCTGCACCAGGTGGTGGCCAACCTCCTGACGAACGCCCGGGTACACACGCCGCCCGGTACCACTGTCACCACCAGCCTCGCTGCTGAGCCCGACGCGGCGGTGCTCCGGGTCGCCGACGACGGCCCCGGCATACCGGCGGAGCTACAACCAGAGGTCTTCGAGCGCTTCGCGCGCGCGGACAGCTCGCGGTCGCGATCGCAGGGCAGCACCGGGTTGGGGCTCGCCATCGTCGCCGCGGTGGTGGACGCTCACCACGGCACGGTGTCGGTGCGCAGCCGGCCCGGTCGCACCGTGTTCACCGTACGGCTGCCGAATTCCACAGCGGAGGCATAGCGAACCCATGGGGGTCGCGCAGCCCGGCCGGCCAGGCTTCCCGCCATGGACAGATCCGAGACGACCTACGGGTCCCGTGCCGCTCCGTCGGCAGGCTTCGCCCGGCCACCGCTGGCAGAACCGGAGGTGGAGCCGACCTCCACGCCGCGTCGGACGGCCCGCTGGGAGCGCCCGTGCCTCGGCGGGCTACTGCTAGTCACCGCCGGGCTCTACCTGTGGGGGCTCGACGTCTCCGGCTGGGCGAACGCCTACTACGCGGCGGCGGCGCAGGCCGGCGCGCAGAACTGGACCGCCTTCTTCTACGGCTCGTTCGATGCCGCCAACTCCATCACCGTTGACAAGCCGCCCGCCGCGCTGTGGCTGATGACGCTGTCGGTACGACTGTTCGGCCTGAGCAGCTGGGCGGTGCTGCTGCCGCAGGCGCTGTGCGGGGTGGCCGCGGTCGCGGTGCTCCACGCCGCGGTACGGCGTTGGCACGGCCCGGCAGCAGGGCTGATCGCTGGCGCGGTCCTCGCCGTCACACCGGTGGCCACGCTGATGTTCCGGTTCAACAACCCGGACGCGCTGCTGGTGCTGCTGCTGGTAGCCGCCGCCTACGCCACCGTACGGGCGGTCGAGACGGCCGCCACCCGATGGCTCGTACTCGCCGGCGTGCTGGTCGGGTTCGGCTTCCTCACGAAGATGCTGCAGGCGTTTCTGGTGGTACCGGTGCTCGCCGGCGTCTACCTGTTGGCCGCGCCGACCGGGCTCGGCCAGCGGATCCGCCAGACCCTGCTGGCCGGCCTCGCGGTCGTGCTGTCGGCGGGGTGGTGGGTGGCCATCGTCGAGTTGGTCCCTTCCAGCGCTCGCCCGTATGTCGGCGGCTCGCAGACCAACAGTGTCCTCGAGCTGGCCCTTGGCTACAACGGGCTCGGTCGCATCACCGGCCGCGAGGAGGGCAGTGTGGGGCGGCCCGGCGGAGGGGGCTTCGGTGACGGGACCGGCCTGCTGCGCCTGTTCGACGACCAGGTTGGTGGGCAGATCGCCTGGCTGTTGCCCGCCGCGTTGATTCTGCTCGCGGCCGGTCTGCTGGTGGTCGGGCGGGCTCCGCGGACCGACCGGACTCGGGCCGGGCTGCTGCTCTGGGGCGGCTGGTTGCTGGTCACCGGGGCGATCTTCAGCTTCATGTCCGGGATCTTCCACGAGTACTACACCGTGGCCCTGGCACCGGCGGTCGGTGCCCTGGTCGGGATCGGTGTCACGCTCCTGTGGCGGGTGCGATCCGCGCCGCCCGGCGCGGTCTGGCGTCGGCAGCCCCACGCCGCCACCGCCATCCTGGCCGGGACACTGGCCGGCACCGCGGGATGGTCCTGGCTGCTGTTGGCTCGTAGCCCGGACTGGTATCCGTGGTTGCGTACCACGGTTCTGGTGGGTGGCCTCGCGGCAGCGGCGTTGTTGGTGCTCTCTCCGCGGCTGCCCCGATCAGTTGGGGCGGCGGGGCTTGCGCTGGGTGCCGCGGCGGCCCTCGCCGGGCCGGTGGCGTACTCGATACATGCCGCCGCGTCGGCGCACAACGGTGGGGTTCCCACCGCGGGACCGGAGCTGGTTCGCACGGTCGGCGACCGATCCAACGGCGCAGACGATGGCCCCGGAGCTGCCGGCGGCGGGCAGCCTCCCGGTGCCGCGCAGCTGCCGCAGGGGCCGGGTCGGCAACCCGCCATGACACCCGACAACCGCCAGCCGGGTCAGCCCGGTGGGTCTGGTGGACCCGGTGGCTCTGGTGGACCCGGTGGACCCGGTGGACCCGGTGGGCCCGGTGGCCCGAACGGGTCGGGTCAGCCCGGTGGGCCAGATCAGTCCGGCGGGTCACACCAGCTCGGCCAGCCGGGCGGTGGCGGCGGGCTGCTGGGCGCCCGCGTTCCGAGTGCGCAACTGCGCGAGCTCCTTGAACTCGACAGCGACAGCTACACCTGGGTCGCGGCCACGGTGGGTGCGAACAACGCTGCCGGCTACCAGCTGGCCACCGGCGATCCGGTGCTGCCCGTGGGTGGTTTCAACGGCACCGATCCCGCCCCGACCGTCGCCGAATTCCAGCGTTACGTCGCTGCCGGAGAGATCCATTGGTTCATCGGCGGGGGTGGCTTCCGGGGCGCCAACGGCGGTAGCTCCGCCTCCTCCGAGATCGCCGCCTGGGTGGCGGAGACGTTCGAGGCGCGAACCGTGGACGGAATCACCATCTACGACCTGAGCAGCGAGGGAGCGAAAGCATGATCGATACAACCGAAGTCCGGGCTACCGAGTGGATCCAGCCTGTCGCCATGGCGCCCATCCTGGACGTGGTGATTCCCGTCTACAACGAGGAGATCGACCTCGGGCCGTGCGTGCGGCGGCTGCACGCGCACCTACGCGAGAATGTCCCGTATCCGTTCCGGATCACGATCGCGGACAACGCCAGCGTTGATGGCACGCTGGACGTAGCCCGGTCACTCGCCGCCGACCTCGCCGGTGTCGAGGTGCTACATCTGGCTGCCAAAGGGCGAGGACGGGCGCTTCGGGCCGCCTGGTCGGCCTCACCCGCGCCGGTGCTCGTCTACATGGATGTGGACTTGTCTACTGATCTGGCGGCGTTGCTGCCGCTGGTCGCGCCGCTCATTTCCGGCCACTCGGACCTGGCCGTCGGCACCCGGCTCGCCCGTACCTCACGGGTGGTTCGGGGTACGAAACGGGAGGTGATCTCGCGGGGGTACAACCTGTTGCTGCGGGGCACCCTCGCCGTTCGATTCTCCGATGCCCAGTGCGGCTTCAAGGCGATCCGGGCTGACGTGGCGGCCCAGCTGCTGCCGTTGGTCCGCGACACCGGGTGGTTTTTCGACACCGAGTTGCTGGTGCTGGCCCAGCGGGCTGGCCTACGCATCCACGAGGTTCCGGTGGACTGGGTGGATGATCCGGACAGTCGGGTGGATGTGTTGGCGACCGCACTGGCCGACCTGCGTGGCATCGGCCGGCTGGGACGGGCCCTGTTCACCGGCGCGCTGCCGCTGCGGCATCTGCGTGAGCAGTTCGGACGGACCCCACTCGCACCGCCGCCGGCGCGGGTGCCGGTGGGGCTGCCCCGACAGCTGGGCCGGTTCGCCCTGGTTGGGGTGGCCAGCACGGTGGCCTACCTGTTGTTGTACGTCGCCACCCGCGGCGTCCTCGGTGCCCAACCGGCAAACCTGCTGTCGCTGCTGGTCACCGCGGTAGCCAACACCGCGGCGAATCGGCGACTGACCTTCGGGATCACGGGTCGGTGGCGCGCCGGCCGGCACCACCTGCAAGGCCTGGTGGTCTTCGGGCTCGGCCTGGCGCTGACCAGTGGCTCGCTCGCGTTGCTGCACGTCGTGGTGGCGGCTCCGACGCGGACGGTGGAGTTGGCGGTGCTGGTCGTCGCGAACCTGGCCGCCACGGTGTTGCGGTTCGTGTTGCTCCGCTATTCCATGCATCACCGGCGGGGCGGCTGACGGTTGGGCTGATTCGCCACCAAATCAGAATGCTGGCGTGGTTATGACCCGCAATGCCTCCTGCATGCGCGTACTGTGTCCGAATACATCCTCAGCGTATTGGAGCACCTCCCGGTGTGCCCGGTTTGGTGGGCCGAGGGGCGAGATCGGAAGGAGTAGCCAGTGGATCATCTGGCCTACCTGGACGCGGGATCGGGCAGCCTGATCGTGCAGGCGGTGGTTGGCGGGGCGGCGGGTGTCGCGGTGGCCGGCAAGCTCTACTGGCGACGCTTGGTGGACCGGTTCCGCAAGCAGCCCACCGACCGGAACTGACCGGCATGACATCGGCCTATCCCGACCTGCGGGCCGAGCCAGCGTCCTTCCGGGACCCCGCGAATCGGGTCTTCCACCGCGGCGACGACGTGCTGCGTGGGTTGGACGAGCGGGCCGCCACCGACTGGCGGGCCCTCGCCGGCAGCGACTTCTTCGCGGCACTGCTTGCCGAGGGCAAGGTCTGCGACACCGTGGAGACCAGCCCGGCGCCGCCGGGCTGGTCCGCGGTGCTCCGGCACGAACGCATCCCATTCGTCTCCCACCCGTACGAATGGTCCCACGGCATGCTGCGGGACGCCGCCCTGCTACACCTGGACATCCTCCAGGCGGCGCTGCCGGAGGGCTTCACCACCAAGGACGGCTCGGCGTACAACCTGCAGTGGCGCGGCGCGGCGCCGGTCTTCATCGATATCGGCTCGTTCGCCCCCCTCCGGGACGGTGAACCCTGGGCCGGCTACCGCCAGTTCTGCCAGACCCTGCTGTACCCGTTACTCCTCGGTGCCCACCTGGGGCTGGACTTCCAGCCGTTGCTGCGGGCCCAGGTTGACGGCATCGAGGCGGACCAGATTCGTCGTCTGTTCACCGGCCGTCGCCGGTTCCGCCCTGGCGTGCTCACCCACGTCCACCTGCACGACGCAATGCAGCGACGCAACGCCCGATCCAGTACGGCCGAGGTCCGCAACCAGCTGCGCGACGCCGGCTACTCCCGTGACCTCGCCGTCGCCACGGTACGCGGTCTGCACCGACTCGTCCGCCGCCTGGACCGGTCGCCGCCCGCCAGCCACTGGATTGACTACCAGCGCACCTGCGGGTACACCACCGAGGACCGGGTCGCCAAGGAGCGCTTCGTCGCCGCTTCGCTGACTGCCGGGCCCCCGACCCGGCTGGCGCTCGACCTCGGGACCAACGACGGCCGGTACGCCCGCTTGGCCGCGCGTCACGCCGAGTACGTTGTCGCCGTCGAACAGGATCCTGGGGTGGTTGACCGGCTGTACCGGGAGCTGCGGGCCGAGGGGGAGCAGCGGATCCTGCCGTTGGTGATGGATCTGGCCGACCCGTCACCCGGCGGCGGCTGGCGCGGGATCGAGCGGGCCTCCTTCGGTGACCGGGCGCGGGCTGATGTCGTCCTCGCCCTGGCGGTGGTGCACCACCTCGCGGTGGGGCGGAACGTCCCGTTGCCGGAGGTGGTCGCGTGGTTGGCCGGTTTCGGTCGGCCCGGCACCCGGCTGGTGGTGGAGTTCGTGCACCCGGAAGATCCGATGGCCCGTCGGCTGCTGGCCAACAAACCGCAGGACACCTTCCCCCACTACCACCGGGACGAGTTCGAGCGGCTACTCGCTGCCCACGGTCACCTCGAGGAACGCCTTCGTCTGCCCTCGGGTAGTCGGACCCTGTACCGGGTGGTCCTGAGTGGCTGACCCGGACGTCGCGCCCACCCCGGATCAACCCGAGGACGTTGACGGCGCCGCTGATCGACGAGCCGGCGCAGCGGGGGGCCCCGACAGTGCGCCGCGGCGTGGCTGGCGAGCGGAGGGGGTCCGGCTGCTGGAGCTCACCGCCCTGCTCGGGCTCGCGGTTACTCAGCCGTTGTTGGATGTGCTCGGCCAGAGCCCGGACTTCTTCCTCTTCCACCGGGCCAGCCGTGGCGAGATCGTACAACTGGTCGTGCTGGTCGCGATCGTGCCGACCCTCGCGATCGGCGCGCTCGCGGCGACGTCGCGGCTCGCCGGCCGTGCCACTCGGGAGTGGACCCACACGCTGCTCGTGGGTGCACTGCTCACCGCACTGGCCGTGCAGGTTGGACGGCACACGACACCCTTGCGGGGCGTACCGCTGTTGCTGCTGGCGGTTGTCCTCGCGGCGGCGGCGACGGTGGCCTACCGGCGGTGGCGTGCCCCGGCCCGCGTGCTACGGGTCGCGGCGCTCGGGCCAGTGGTCTTCGTCGCGCTGTTCCTGCTCGTGTCGCCCACCTCGGCGGTGGTGTTGCCGCGCTGGGACGGCGGCACCGTCGGGCTGGCCCGCGCTGGTGGCCACCCGCCGGTGGTTCTCCTGGTCCTCGACGAACTGCCCCTGGTCTCCCTGCTCAACCCGGACGGGCAGATCGACGCCGACCGGTTCCCGCACTTCGCCGAACTGGCCGCCGGCTCGACCTGGTACCGGAACGCTACCGGGGTCA
The DNA here is from genome assembly GCF_013416675.1 of Salinispora sp. H7-4. NCBI lineage: Bacteria > Bacillati > Actinomycetota > Actinomycetes > Micromonosporales > Micromonosporaceae > Salinispora > Salinispora sp. H7-4. The sequence goes on along the minus strand of NZ_JABZED010000002.1, from coordinate 296,349 downwards.
GCGGTTGGACGCCGTACGCGTTGCCGGCGATGTTGACCGGCCGCTATCCGGCCACCGGGGTGGCTCCCCACTATTCGCACCACCCGGACAACCTGTTCACGGCCTTCGGTGGCCTTTACGACATCCGCGCTGAGGAGAGTATCGCCCGCCTCTGCCCACCCAGCCGCTGTGAGACGCCGCTGGGTCGGGAGCAGGGCATGGGGGTACTGGCTCGGGAGAGCGCGAAGTTGCTGGCCCGAATATCCGCGCCAACAGAGAGCCGGGTTGACCCGGCGGACTCCTACCGGGAGCAGACCGCCGCTGAGGCCGGCCTCGACGCGGCTGAGCCGATCCCGGAGGATCCGACGTTTCGCTGGGACCGGTTGAGTGACAACCAACCGGCCCGGTTCAGTAGGTTCCTCGCCGGGCTCCGGCCGTCTGACCGGCCCACCCTGCACTTCCTGCACCTGCTGATGCCGCATTCGCCATGGGCGTTTCTGCCCTCGGGGGTGCGCTATGCGGCGCCGGAGGACTTCCCGAACGACGGGGAGGGCTGGGCGGAGTTGGCCCGTCAGCGCCATCTGGCCCAACTCGGCTACACCGACCGGCTGATCGGCGAGACCCTTCGTACGCTGCGCGCCACCGGACTCTACGACGACGCCCTGCTGGTGGTCACCGCCGATCACGGGGTCAGCTTCACCGAGGGGGCACCGGGGCGGGGAATGGGCGCGATCGAGGTCGCCGCCGACGAGGTGGCCTGGGTGCCGCTGTTTGTCAAGTATCCCGGGCAGCGCACCGGCCGGGTCGACGACCGGGACTGGCAGCACGTCGATCTGCTGCCCACCCTCGCCGACGAGGCGGCGATCCGGCTGCCCTGGGCGGTTGACGGGTTGTCGGCGCGGGAAGCGCCCCGGGCGCAGGCAAGTAAGGTCTTCTATGACCGGCCCGCCCAGCCGATCCCGATCGGCGGTGGCGTGCCCACCGTCGTGCCGCCTGCCGCGCCGCACCCGCTGATCGGCAGCACAGCCCCGGATCAGCCGACGGCGGGGGTGGCCCGGGTCGAGAACCTGGCTGCCTTTCGGGAGGTGGATCCGGACCAGGGCCTGCTACCCGCGTTGGTCTGGGGCGACCTGCCCGACGAGGTCCCTGATGGCACTCCGCTGGCGGTGGCCATCAACGACCGGGTCGCCGTCGTGGTTCCGGTGGTTGGCCGGGACGAGGGCGGGCGCCGGTTCGCCGCCCTGATCGATGATGATCAGTTTTTCCGGCCGGGAGCCAATCGGCTTGATCTCTTCCTCGTCGCCCCCGATGGCACGCTGACCCGGCTCGCGCTCTCCTGACGCTGGTCGTTGGCGGGTCGCCGCTCGCCGCTCGCCGCTCGCCGCTTGCTGCTTGCCAGTGGCCGGTGGCCGGTGGCCTCGGCCTCATTCTGCTGGCCGCGGTCGCCAGCGTTCGGGTGGTCCCGCCTACTCCTCCTGGCCTGAACCAGCCTATTTATGGTGTTCTGCGGCGATTTTCGCCGATATTTCTGTCCAGCGGTTTCGTCCTGCCCTGTCCTGCCTTGGCTGACTCCTCGGCCTCGGGCGGTACACCCGGTCGGCGTTTCCTGGGCCGGTCGGCCGGGGAAATGGGTGATGCATCCCTCACCGGCGAACCACCGCGGGCGGTGTCCTGGGAAGCACGAATACGGTAAAGCGAAGGAAATTCAACGAAGAAGATCTGTCGGCGAAGCGAGGACGCACATGACGGAAGTCAAGCTCGATCACCCCGGTGGGCAGCTGTCGATGCCGGTGAACACGGCGATCGAGGGTCCCGCCGGCATCGGGGTCAGCCAGCTGCTCAAGCAGACCGGGATGACGACCTATGATCCTGGCTTCGTGAACACCGCCGCCTGCTCGTCCGAGATCACCTACATCGACGGTGACGCGGGGATCCTCCGCTACCGTGGCTACCCGATCGAGCAGCTGGCGGAGAAGTCCTCCTTCCTGGAGGTCTCATATCTGCTGACCTACGGCGAACTCCCCACCCAGCAGCAGCTGACCGAGTTCACCGAGCGGATTCGGCGGCACTCGTTGCTGCACGAGGAGATGCGTCGGTTCTTCGACGGCTTCCCCCGGGACGCGCACCCGATGGCGGTGCTCTCCTCGGCGGTCAGCGCCATCTCCACCTTCTACCAGGACAGTCTCGACCCGTTCGACGACGAGCATGTGGAGATGTCGACGGTCCGGCTGATGGCGAAGGTGCCGACCATCGCCTCGTACGCCTACAAGAAGTCGATCGGCCAGCCGCTGCTCTACCCGGAGAACTCCCTCGGGTACGTGGAGAACTTCCTCCGGATGACCTTCGGCGTGCCGGCCGAGCCGTACGAGGTTGACCCGGTGATGGCTCGGGTGCTGGACATGCTGTTCATCCTGCACGCCGACCACGAGCAGAACTGCTCCACCTCGACCGTACGGCTGGTGGGTTCCAGCAACGCCAACCTCTTCGCCTCGGTCTCGGCGGGGGTGAACGCCCTTTTCGGTCCGCTGCACGGCGGTGCGAACCAGGCCGTGTTGGAGATGCTGGAGACGATCCGGGCTGACGGTGGCGATGTCCGCTCCTTCGTGCGGCGGGTCAAGGACCGGCAGGCCGGTGCGAAGCTGATGGGCTTCGGACACCGGGTCTACAAGAACTACGACCCTCGGGCCGCCATCGTGAAGAAGGCCGCCCAGGACGTGCTCGGTCGGATGTCCATCTCCGACCCCATGCTGGACCTCGCGATGGAGCTGGAGGAGATCGCGCTCGCCGACGACTTCTTCGTCTCCCGCCGGCTCTACCCGAACGTGGACTTCTACACCGGCCTGATCTACAAGGCCATGGGCTTCCCGACGAAGATGTTCACGGTGCTGTTCGCGCTGGGGCGGCTCCCCGGCTGGATCGCCCAGTGGCGTGAGATGATCAAGGACCCGGAGACGAAGATCGGCCGTCCGCGGCAGGTCTACACCGGTGCCATGCAGCGCGACTATGTCAACCTTGAGCAGCGCTGAGCGGAGCTGACTCGCTAACGCATCCGCCGGCAGTCGTTGACGTTCAATGACTGTCGGCTCTTTGCGGGTGTCGGGTATGCCCGACACCCGCGGGGCGACGGGGCCAACGGAGACGCGCCCGCGCTGGCAAGACCACCCGCCTATATGCGCTAATAGCGGGATGTCTTATATCGTGCATGGCGCCACTGGCGCCCAGGGTTTCCCTGTTCTGTCCGCGCTCCAGGCGGCGGGGCAGCGCGCGGTCGCGGCGGTCCGGGACACCACCACGGTGCCGGACGGATTCGCCTCGACCGCGGTCAACCTGGCGGACGCCGACTCGTTGGCGGCGGCCTACACCGGTGCGGACGGTGTGTTCGTCCACCTTCCGCTGGGGGCACCAACCGATCTGCAAATCTATGCCAAAGCGGTCGCCGCGGCAGTCGCGATGGCCCGACCGCACCGCGTGGTCATCTCCACCAGCGGTCAAGTCGTCGACCAGCCGGGAACGCCGCTGCAAGCCGCGCCGGAGACTCCGGTCGTCCGGCTCATCCGCGACATCGAGGCGAGTGGTATCCCGACAGCGGTCGTCGCTCCCCGCCTCTACCTGGAGAATCTGCTGCTGCCCGTCGTCGTGGGGCCCGTGCGTGAGGAGGGGGTCCTGCGCTACCCGCTTCCGGAGAACTTCGCCGTGTCGTGGAGTTCCCACCTGGACGTCGCGGACGTCGTCACCCGGCTGCTGACCGACGAGACCGTTACCACCGGTACGGTCGCGGTCGGACATCGACCAGGGTTGACGGGGGCGGACCTGGCCGCGGGATTCTCCGCCTATCTGGGGACGGACGTGCGCTACGAGGCCATCACGCCGGCCGCGTTCGGCGATCTCATCACCCCGCTCTTCGGCGCCGGTGCCAGCGCCGGCGTGGTGGGCCTGTACGAGCTGTTGAACGCCCAGGCCGGGAACACCGTCGCCGAGGAGAACAGCGCCCAGCGGCTGCTTGGTCTCGCTCCACGTTCCGTCACCGACTGGCTCACGCAGGTACGCGCCTGAGCCGAGGCGGTTGGTGGCGTACCTTGTCGGCCGCCGCCGCTACGGGCGTGGTTGCGCTACCCCGCCAGCGGCCGACGCCGACCGTTGCCGTGCGGCCTCGTACAACACGACGGTCGCCGCGGCGGCGGCGTTCAGGGAACTGGCGGCGCCGGTGATCGGGATCTGAACCGTACGGTCGCAGGACTGCCGCCACGCCGTGCTGAGTCCGCGCGTCTCGTTCCCCACCGCGATGAGCTTCGGGCCGGTGAGGTCGTGCGCGGCGATCTCCACCTCGCCGTCTTCGTCGGTGCCGACGATCTCGACGGGGATGCGCGCAGCGCGCAGCGAGTCGGCCCAGTCCAGCACCGCACGATGGCTCGGCACGCGCACCACCGGCACGGTGAACAACGACCCGGTACTCGCGCGCACGGACTTGGGGTCGTAGGGGTCGGCCGCATGCCCGGTGATGATCACGCCGGCGGCGCCGAAGGCATCCGCGGACCGAACCAGCGAACCAATGTTGCCGGGAGTGGTCGGACGGTCGAAGACCAGCACCAGCATGTTGGCCGAGTGGGGTATGCGCGGTAGTCGGTCCTCGGGGAGCCCGACCACCGCGAGTAACTCTGGCGGCTCCTCGTCCTTGCCCCCGAGCTCACCCAACAGCTCCGGCGACACCGCGACCGGGCTGGCCCCGCCGGCCCGGTCCAGCAGGTCTCGACTCCATCGGGAGAGGTTCTGCCCGGCGGGATACAGCAGTGCACGGACCTGCCAACCGTGTTCGACGGCGAGGGTGATGGGCCGGACCCCCTGGACCACGAATTCCCCCGCACGCTGGCGTTTGGTGCGATTGGTCAGCAGGGCCTGCCACTGCTGGAAGGTCGCGTTTCGGGTGCTGACCCGGATTGTTCTCGCCATGTGCTCTCAGTGCCTCCTCGCTGCGCCTACCCTCGGCTGGCAGTGCCGGCGGTATGGCGGGGTGCTGCCGACGGTGCAGCGGCCGGTGATCTCTCTGCTGGCCAGGGCCGAAGCGCGATCGGGCCGTTCAGGTGTGGTTGGCGGTCCGCGCCGCGGGGCCGGACGCGTCCGCGGTGATCGAGGCGGTGAACCTGGTCAGGAGCCGGGCCAGCTCGCGTCGGTCCGTGACCGTCCAGCCGGCGAGGAGGCGTTCGTAAAGCGCGTGCCGGGCCTGGTGCGTCTGCTCGAGCGCGGCGGCTCCCTGGTCGGTGATCTCCAGGCAGCTCCGTCGGCCGTCGTGCTGGGATGCGGTCCGACGTAGGTAGCCGTTCTGAACGGTCGCCGCCACCACTCGGCTGGCCCGGGACGGGTCGATGCCGAGTCGTTCGGCCACCACGCCAACCGTGACGCCTTCCTGCGTCTCGTCGGGCCCTTCTGCCACGGCGTCTACCGCGGCGATCTGGTTCAGGTCGATGGGTGGTTCGTCCTTTGTGGCAATCTGGCCCAGTACTCGTTGGGTCTGCCGGCGACGAATCTTGGTCATGGCCCGCTCGATGGCGACCAGCACCGGATCGGGTTCCTCGACCGCCGGCTGGGGGGTCGGTTCGGTCGCTGACACCTCCACACCCTACTACTTCCGCAGGTGCGGGTGACAAGTCTGTGCTTCGCACAGCTAGTTGCTTCTGGCGTCGTTTGCCGGGCGGATCAACGAAGGAAGAAGGACCGATGGAGACCGGAACCCATCCCCAACCCGAACCGAAGCCCGCGAGGAACCGCTGGTGGCTCGGTGCGGTGGCGGGAATCGTCCTCATCAACCTTGTCATCTGGGCCATCGCGGTCCTGGCCCTGGGCGTTGAGCTCCAGGCCACCAGTGGTCCGGGCCGCACCGAGCTGGAGGCGGTCCCACTCGGCGCCATCGTCCTCATGTCCCTGTTCACGTCATTTGGCGGGCTGGGCTCTACCCTGGCGCTGATGCACACCACTGTGGCGGCGTTCCTCATTCCCGTGCTCCGCCGCACCTCTCCGACAGTCGCTGGCCGGTAATCCGAATTCGACCGGGGTGGGTCAGGGAATGGGCCATTCGTGGGCCGGTCGGTTGCTGTGCATCAGGTCCACGTAGTGACGGAGCACCTCGCGCAGCGCCTCGGGCCGGCCCAGGCGATCGGCGGACTCCAGCCGGTTCAGGGTGGCTACCTGCCAGCTCGCCCCGTTGCGGCCGGTGAGACAGCGCTGCTCGATGATGCCGAGCAGCCGATCCCGCTCGGTCGGGTCCATTCCCCAGCGATCCAGTCCGTGGTGGGCCAGCGGCAGTAGTCGGCGGAGCACCAACTCGGTGACGGGTAGGTAGCCGAGGCCCGGCCAGAAGACCTGTGCCTCGATGCCGTGCCGAGCGCCGGTGGTGAAGTTCTCCTCGGCGGCGTTGAATGACATCTGCGACCACAGCGGTCGGTCACTCTCGGCCAGCGCGCGGACGAGGCCGAAGAAGAATGCCCCGTTGGCGACGGTGTCCACCACAGTGGGCCCAGCCGGTAGCACGCGGTTCTCCAGCCGCAGCCGCGGCCGGCCCGCCAGGACGTCATAGCTCGGCCGGTTCCACCGGTAGATGGTGCCGTTGTGCAGGCGTAGCTCGGCCAGCTGCGGCACCGCACCAGCCGCGATTGCGTCAACTGGGTCCTCCGGGTCGCAGACCGGCAGCAGCGCGGGGAAGTAGCGGACGTTCTCGTCGAAGAGGTCGAGGGCGGTGGTGATCCAGCGTTCCCCGAACCACACCCGGGGACGGACGCCCTGGGCCTTGATCTCCTCCGCGCGAGTGTCGGTCGCCTGTTCGAACAGCGGGATCCGCGTCTCCCGCCACAGCTCCCGGCCGAAGAACAGTGGTGCGTTGGCACCCAGCGCCACCTGAACGCCGGCGATCGCCTGCGCCGCGTTCCAGTAGTCGCCGAACTGGGTGGGGCTGACCTGGAGGTGGAACTGGGCGCTGGTGCAGGCCGCCTCTGGAGTGATGGTGTCCGCGGTGGTCGTCAGTCGTTCAGCGCCGTTGATGACGATTCGCAGATCCTCACCACGGGCGGCGAAGATCTGCTCGTTGAGCAGTGCGAAGCGGGGGTTCGCGGAGAGCGCGGCCGAGGTGAGGTGTTCTGGCCGTAGCGTCGGCAGGATGCCGATCATGACGAGACGGGCGCCGGCGGTGCGTGCCCGGGCGTCGGCGGCGTCGAGGCGCTCGCGCAGCGTCTTCTCGAACTCCAGGGCACCGGCGCCGGCGAGCCGCAGGGGAGCTAGGTTGATCTCCAGGTTGAACTGACCCAGCTCAGTCTGAAAGTCCGGGTCGGCCACGGCGGCCAGCACTGCGGCATTGCGCATCGCGGGCTGGGATGTGTCGTCGATCAGATTGAGCTCGATCTCCAGCCCGGTCGCTGGCCGATCCACATCGAACCGGGAGTCTGGTAGCAGCTCGGCGAAGGCATGGAGGCAGCGGCGGAGCTTTTCGCGGTATCGGGCTCGATCCGCACGGTCGAAGGTCCGCACGTCACCGTTCTCGCCCATGGTCACCGCCCTGTCACCGCTGGCCCGTCACCTGACAGTCGCACAGTGTGTCCAACGGCGGTAGACCTGTTTGCTTCTCCCACCCACCGGTGGGCCGCGACAGGCATCCGTCGATCCGGACGGCGCCGCTGCAGCCCCGTGAACAAGGCGGTTACCGGGGCCGGCTCACAGCAGGCTGGCACCGGCGGCCACCGCGGCCAGCATTAGCAGACCCAGGCTGGCCTGGAGTAGGAGCGGCGGCCCGAGATGCGACCAGAGCGTCGCCGTACGCGGGGTGAGCGACTGTCCGGTGGTGAGGTTGACGATCCGCTCGATCTTCGGCGGAAGCTCGGAGTCGCGCTGGCGGCGTAGGGTGAGTTGCACGTGGTCGGCCGGGTGTAGGGCGCTCTGCGGCAGGTGTCCGTGTAGCTCGACCTCGCACAGGCGTCCAGCGGAGTCCCGCAGGCGGACGGGGGTAACCAGGAACTCCGGCCCGTTCCGGAGCTCCTTGAAGGTGCGCCGACCGCGGCCGGAATCGGCCGCCGCGAGCTGCTGGAGCAGGGCCATCAGCATTCTGACCACGCCGGCTGCCATGAGCACCGCCACCAGCACCGGCTGGCCCACCCGTACCTCACGCGGGTAGCCCTCGAGTAACCGGACGATTCGCCCGGTGACGATGCGCGCCGTCGGATGAGTGATCCGTGGGACATGTAGGTCGCTGTCCATCGCCACCACCCAGGGTTGATCTGTTCCCCGATGGTATCGGCCGGTGTGGGTGAATGGGGGGAATGAACGTCGGTCACGTGGCGCGGGTCAGGTGACAAGTCAGCCGGCACGGGTAACCGCAGGGTCGAGCTGGAAAGGGGTCGCGCATGCAGCTGTCCTTCCTACGCCCGCTCTATGATCGACCGGGCCCGTGGTGTTCGGTTTACCTGGATGCCTCCGCCGACACCGAGGACGCCCACGCCGCGCTGGACCTGCGTTGGCGCGCGCTCCGGGACCGACTTCAGGAGCAGGGGGCCGACCCGGCGTCGATCGAGGCGATCGATCGGGTGGTTCGGGGGCATGATCCGATGCCGGGTGACTACGGCATCGCGGTTTTCGCCGGCCGCGGTCGGGTGGCCCTGTCGGAGTACCTGTCCGCCCCGCCGCTGCGAGACATCGCCACGTTCGCGTCGTTGCCGCACGTGATGCCGCTGCTGGCCCAGCGGGGCGAGCAGGTGGCCTGGGTGCGGGTGATCGCCGACCGGACCGGAGCGGATGCGATGGCGGTCAGCGCGGGGGGCGTGCCCCGGCACGCCCAGGTGCAGGGCCGGCAGGACTACCAACTACGTCGCGTGCGGCCGGGCGGTTGGTCCCAGTCCCGCTATCAGCGGGCTGCGGTGGAGGCATGGCATCGCAACGCGGGGGATATCGCCGCCGCCGCCGCGGAGCTGGCGGAGAAGGTGCGCGCCGATGTGGTGGTGGTGTCCGGAGATGTGCGGGCCACCGGTGTGATCGCCGCGCAGTTGCCGGAGCGCTGGCAGGAGGTGCTGGTCCGTACCGATGCCGGCAAGCGGGCCGACGGCGCCGACCACACCCAGTTGGATGACCTGACCGTGCAGACCATCGCCGAGGTGGCCGACCAGCGGGTCAGCACTGCCCTGGACCGGTTCGGCCAGCAGGAGGAGGTCGGTTCCGGCCTGGATGCGGTGGTCTCCGCGCTGCAGCGAGACCAGGTCGAGAACCTGCTTCTCGTGGACGACCCGTCGGCGACGGGAGAGTTGTGGGTGGGGTCGGATCCCACCCAGCTCGCCACCGATCCTGAGCAGCTGTCTGCCATGGCGATCCGGGACCCGGAGCAGGTACGCGTCGATGCGGCCCTGGTGCGGGCGCTGGTGGGGACTGACGCGGAGCTGACCGTTCTCGGCCCCGAGGAGGCGCCGGAGCTGATCGGCGGGGTGGGCGCGGTGCTTCGGTACGTCGATGCGGCCACGCCGGGGCGGGACGGCGCCTGAGGTCCCGCCCCGCACCCACCGGGGTTACCGGGTTAATCCCGATGAGTAAGGGATGCCCAGTTTGAACCCCATCGGGGTGGGAAGCCGGGCTGCGTGGTTAGCGAACGAGGAAGTGCCGGGCCGGCGCACCGGGTGCGCGCGGGGCGCGCCGGCGGGCTGATCGGCGACCGCGTCGTGGCAGCCGGCAGCGCAGCCCGGACCCTGGTCGCGGCCACCGCCCGGGCCCTGTGCGGCACCGACTGCGCCGATCTGGGGCACCCCAGAGGAATTTCTCGTCTCAGCGGGGCACCCGAACCGGTCCGGCGGGCAGCGGCTGCCCGAGCCGCCGGTCGGGTCGCGCTGACCGTGGGTCAGGCCGCCGAGGTGGACGCCGATCAGGTGGCCCGTTGGTTCGCCGACCAGTATCCGCGCCGCCGCTATCCCGGGATGCTGCTCGGCTCCCCGCACGGGGCGGCGGCGCACCTCGCGGTCGCGCTTGGCATCCCGTGGCTACCCACCGGTTTCGAACTCAGTGTGCACTGGCCGCAGGGGGCGGTGGACGGGCCGCAGGCCGCGCTCGATCACGGTGCCGCACTGGCCGCACGGTTGCTGGTGGGCAACCCCGAACTCCACGTCCGGCAGGTGCACTGCCCGGCCAGCCGCGGTGCGCTGGCGGGGGCGACGGTCGCGCTGGCGGCGCGCTGGCGCTGGCTGCCCGCGGCCTACCTCCAGTTGCTGGCCGAGTGCCTGGAGCCCGGAGCACCGGTGCTGCTGCTCTCTGATGCCCGTACCTGGCCGGTGGTTGACTCCGCCCCCGGGCACAGCTTCCAGGTCGGCTCGCCGCGTAGTGGGCTTGATCCGGTGGACTTCCACCCGGACAGTCCCGTGTTGCGTCAGGTGCTCCACGCGGCCGGAAGCGACGGCGCGCGGTGGCGCGCGCTGGCGGGGGCGCCCCGCCCGGCCGAACACGGGGTGGAGCCCGACTTCGAACAGTCCGTTCGGGATTGGGGTTCGGTGCACCGGCATCCGTCGCATCGGGTACTCGTGCCCGAGCCGGCGGTGTTGAGCGCGCTGACCGCGGACCTGTACCGGCACTGGTTGCGCGCGGCGGGAAAGACCGGTAACCGTCTCATCGTCGAGTGCGGCCGGCTGCTCGACCCGTGGCAGGTGGTTCGGGCCGGCATGGTGCCCTACTGGTGCGAGAACGCCACCCGGCGCAGCGTGGAGGGGGTGGAGTGGTGGCTCGCCGGCAGCGAGCCGTTCAGCTCCGTCGACGTGCTGCCGGAGCCGCCGGGGCTACGGTCGCCGGCGGTCGCCGGGTTGCCCCAGTGGTTGGCGGTGGCCGGCTTCGGCCGTCGTCGGCGGGTTCTGGATCGGTCGGCGGCCCGGGGATACCCGGTCACCTCGGTGCCGACGCGTCGGGCCACCGAGGTGCTGCGGGCGCAGTCGTACGACCTGCCCACGCCGTCGGCGATGACCGTTACGGCAGCCCTTGCGGCACTCCGCGACGGCGGCTCCCCGCAGGGCCTGCTCGTCTCCTGACCCGGACGTGCCGAAACATCCTCGCGAACCCTGGGTCCCGTGATTGAGTACCTACGGAGCGGGAACACCGCTGGCTGCGGCGGCCGGATCCTGCCGGCGCCCACTGGCGTCCCAGCCACGAAACCCACTTCCGACCCGGTGCGTGGGGTCACCACGCGCACGACCGGTTTGCCAAATCCGGGCGGGACCTTCCTGAGGGAGGCGCGGATGTTCGGACAGACCACCACAAGTACGCCGTCACCGACCGAGCGAGGCCTGGAGGACCTCGACGCGGCAGCACTGGCGTACGCGGCCCGGATCGAGGGGTTGCCGCCCCAGCGGTGCCAGGAGGCCCGGGACGATCTGGTCCGCTTCGCTCTGCCGTTCGCCGGACGACTGGCCCGCCGGTATCGAGGGCGGGGTGAGCCGTTGGAGGACCTGGAACAGGTCGCGCGGCTCGGGCTGGTGAACGCGGTGGATCGGTACGACCCGGAGCGGGGCTCCTTCACCGCCTATGCGGCGATCACCATCGTCGGTGAGATCAAGCGCCACTTCCGGGACCGTACCTGGGGTGTGCACGTGCCCCGCCGGCTGCGTGACCTCATCCTCGAGGTTGGCCAGGCCACCGCGGCGCTGACCAGTGAGCTGTCCCGGGCGCCCACGGTGGCGGAGTTGGCGGCGCGGTTGGAGACGCCGGAGGAGGAGATTCTCGCGGCGCTGGAGTCGGCTGCCGGCTACAGTCCGGCGTCGCTCAACGCGCCGGTCGGCGGCGAGAGCTCGGCCGAGTTCGGTGACCTGGTGGGTGAGTCCGACAACGCGCTGGAGTCGGTGGATGATCGGGTCACCGTGAGCGGTCTGTTGCATCGGCTGCCCTGGCGGGAGCGGCGGATCCTCGCCATGCGTTTCTACGGCAACCAGACCCAGGCGGAGATCGCCGCCCGCTTCGGCATCTCCCAGATGCACGTGTCCCGGCTGCTGTCCCGGGCGCTGACCTGGCTGCGGCAGGCGATGCTCGCCGACGCGCCACCGCCGTGGCAGAACGGCGTCACCGAGGCGGAGACCGGCCGTCCCAGAGCTCGGTAGGCGCCGACGGCTACGCCGGGCCATCCGCCCGCCGAGCTGGCTCAGTTCTCGGTGCTGTCGCCGGGTCCACGAGGATGGCGCCATCGGTCGTTCGGCTCCCGCGGGGTTTCGAGGTCGGTGGTCTCCTCGGGCTCGTCGGTCTCGTCGAAGCTGGGTCGACGCACGTCCTCCGGCTCCGGCACCTCGACTGGCCGCGCCCCGGACTGTGGCGGGGGGTGGTAGGCCACCGCCTCTCGTGCGCCGACCGCGCCCTCGGTGCTGGGTGGCTCGGGCAGGTGCGGCTCCCAGTGCAGCTCGTCGCGGAGCTTCTGCGGCGGCCGGGTGGTGCGTTGCGGCAGATCACGGCCGAGGTTGGCGACGAGGGGACCGTACTTGGCGTCGAAGGCCGGGCGCTCCGAGCGGATCCGGGGTATCTGGTCGAAGTTGCGCAGCGGCGGCGGACAGGTCGTCGCCCACTCCAGGGAGTTACCGAAGCCCCATGGGTCGTCCACGTTGACCACGGGTCCGTACCGCCAGGACTTCCAGGCGTTCCAGATGAAGAACAGGGTGGATGCGCCGAGTACGAACGCCGACACGGTGGAGATCGTGTTCAGGGTGGTGAACCCATCGCCGGGCAGATAGTCGACGTACCGGCGGGGCATTCCCTCGTTGCCCAGCCAGTGCTGGACCAGGAAGGTGCCGTGGAAGCTGAGGAACATGGTCCAGAAGTGCATCTTGCCGAGTCGTTCGTCGAGGAGCCGGCCGGTCATCTTCGGGAACCAGAAGTAGATTCCGCCGAAGAAGGCGAAGACCACCGTACCGAAGACCACGTAGTGGAAATGCCCCACCACGAAGTAGCTGTCGGTCACGTGGAAGTCCACCGGTGGGCTGGCCAGCAGCACCCCTGTTAGACCGCCGAACAGGAAGGTGACCAGGAAACCGATGGAGAAGAGCATCGGTGTCTCGAAGGTGAGCTGCCCCTTCCACATGGAGCCGATCCAGTTGAAGAACTTCACCCCGGTCGGTACGGCGATCAGGTAGCTCAGGATGCTGAAGAACGGTAGTAGCACCTGACCGGTGCCGAACATGTGGTGTGCCCAGACCGCCATGGACAGCACGGTGATGGCGCCGGTGGCGAACACCAGTCCGGTGTAGCCGAAGACGGGTTTGCGGGCGAACACCGGGATGATCTCGGTGATGATCCCGAAGAAGGGCACCGCGATGATGTAGACCTCGGGGTGGCCAAAGAACCAGAACAGGTGTTGCCAGAGCAGTGGTCCACCCGTGACCGGATCGAAGACGTGTGCCCCCAGCAGCCGGTCGGCGAGCAGGGCGAAGAGCGCGGCGGCCAGCAGGGGGAAGACCAGCAGGATCAGGAGGCTGGTGAAGAGCATGTTCCAGGTGAAGATCGGCATTCGGAACATGGTCATGCCGGGGGCGCGGAGAGTGACGATGGTGGTGATCAGGTTGACCGCGGTGAGGATCGTGCCGACACCGCCGAGGGCGAGTCCGACCAGTACCATGTCGGGACCGATGCCGGGGGAGTGCTCGGCCTGGCTCAGTGGCGTGTAGGCGAACCAGCCGAAGTCGGCGGATCCGCCCGGGGTCAGGAAGCTGCCGAAGAGCAGCAGACCGCCGAAGAGGAAGAGCCAGTAGCCGAAGGCGTTCAGGCGGGGGAACGCGACGTCCGGCGCCCCGACCTGGATCGGGACGATGTAGTTGGCCATCCCCAGCGCCGCCGGGGTGGCGAAGAGCAGCAGCATCGCGAGGCCGTGGGTGGTGAACAACTGGTTGTACTGCTCGGGGGAGAGGAACTGGAGCCCGGGCCGGGCCAGCTCGCTGCGGATCAGCATCGCCTCGATGCCGGCCAGCACGAAGAAGACGAAGGACGTGATCAGGTAGAACAGGCCGATCTGCTTGTGGTCGGTGGTGGACAGCCATCGGGCCAGCGTGCTGCCGGGTAGCGCCGGGCGTCGCGGGCCCGGGTAGCCGCCAAAGCGCGCCGGTGCCAGGATCGCCGGACCCCGGTCCCGTGGTTCCGTGGTGACCCGCTTGGGCATGGACCCTCACCCCGCTACGACAGATGGGACGGGCGCGGCTACCCGCCCCTCTGACCATGAAACCAGGCGAGAGGGATTATTCCGGCTAGAGCGGTATTTTCGGTCCCCGGGGAGCGGTGGTGCTTCTCCCACCCCGGAGCGACTGGTCACCGGTGGCGGTCAGCCGCCGGTGGCGGCCACCGGTGGCGCTCGTGGACGTCGGCGACGGACCGGGTGGGCCGCTCAAGATCGGTCCGGTCGCGTACCGTTGCCGCTCATGGGTGTGTCGCAACGGTTGAAGAGCAGGTTCCGCCGGTTCCTCCAGCGCCCCGGGACAACAGTCGATCTCGCACCGCTGGAGAAGCTCCTGCCCGCCATTGAGACCCGGGTCGAGGAACTACGGGCTCTCGACGATGCCGAGCTGACCGAGGTCGCCGGCCGGGCTGAGGACTACGCGGAGATCTGTGCGGTCGGCCGCGAGGCCGCCCACCGCGGATTGGATCAGCGGCCCTACGATGTGCAGCTGCTCGGCGCGATGGCGTTGCTCTCCGGCAAGGTCGCCGAGATGGCCACCGGTGAGGGTAAGACCCTGACCGCGACGGTCGCCGCGTATGGGCATGTCCGCCTCGGCAACGGTCCGGTGCACGTACTGACCGTCAACGACTATCTGGCCCGCCGGGACGCCCAGTGGATGCAGCCGGTCTATGACCTGCTCGGCCTGACCGTCGGCTGGGTCAACGAGGCGTCCACCCCGGAGCAGCGACGCGCGGCGTATGCCTGCGATGTCACGTACGTGTCGGTCAGCGAGGCGGGCTTCGACTACCTGCGCGACCAACTGGTCACCGACATTGAGGACCGGGTCCAGCCGGCGCTGCGTACCGCGATCGTGGACGAGGCCGACTCGATCCTGATCGACGAGGCCCGGGTACCGATGGTCCTCGCCGGAGCGGTTCCCGGCGAGCAGGATCCGGTGCACACCGCCGCGGCGTTGATGCGTGGGCTGCGCGAGGGTCGGCACTACACGGTGGCCGAGGATGGTCGCAGCGTCGCCTTCACCACCGACGGCCTCAGCGCCGTCGAGGCCAAGCTCGGCATCGACCTGTACGACGAGGAGCAGGTCGCCCAGCTCTCCGCGGTGAATGTGGCGCTGCACGCGCACGCCCTGCTGCACCGCGATGTGGACTACATCGTGCGGGACGGCACGGTCGAGTTGATCGACGAGATGCGCGGACGGGTGGCGCAGCGTCGCCGTTGGCCGGATGGGCTGCAGGCGGCGGTCGAGGCCAAGGAAGGGCTCGACGCCACCGCCGAGGGGGAGGTGCTCGGCACGATCGCCGTGCAGGCGTACATCGGTCTCTACCCGACCGTGTGCGGGATGACGGCGACCGCGGTACTCGTGGGCGAGCAGCTACGCGAGTTCTTTGATCTCGAGGTGGCGGTGGTCCCGCCGAACACGCCGTGTGTCCGCGAGGACGAGCCGGACCGGATCTACGCGACCCAGGCGGAGAAGGAGGAGGCGCTGATCGACGAGATCCGGCGCAACCACGAGCGGGGACGGCCGGTCCTGGTCGGCACCCTCGACGTGAAGGAGTCTGAAAGCCTGGCGGCCGGTCTCGACGCTGCTGACGTCCCCTGCATCGTGCTGAACGCCAAGAACGACGACGAGGAGGCGGCGATCATCGCCGAGGCTGGCGCCCACGGCGCGGTCACGGTCTCGACCCAGATGGCCGGCCGGGGTGTCGACATCCGGCTCGGCGGCAGCGATCAGGCGGACCGGGACCGGGTGGCCGAGCTGGGTGGCCTCTACGTGATCGGCAGCGGCCGGCACGACAGCCGTCGGGTGGACGACCAGCTGCGTGGGCGGGCCGGTCGGCAGGGCGACCCGGGTGGGTCGGTCTTCTTCGTCAGTCTGCAGGACGATCTCGTGGTCCGGCACGCCGGTGACACGGTGCCGCGCTCGCCGCGGATGAACGCCGACGGCCTGGTCACCGATCCGCAGGTGGATTACGCCGTGGAGCACTCGCAGCGGGTCGCGGAAGGGGTCAACCATGAGATCCACCGCAATACCTGGCGCTACAGCGTGGTGGTGGAGCAGCAGCGCAAGGCGTTGGCGGAGCGCCGTGAGCGGCTGCTGACCAGCGATGTCGCCGCACTGATGCTGCTCGACAAGGTCGCGGACCAGGCCGGCGAGATGGACGAGGATCTGCTCGCCCGGGCCGCCCGGTCGATCGCGTTGTTCCATCTGGACCGGCTCTGGGCCGAGCATCTCGCCGAGCTCTCCGAGGTCCGCGAGGGTGTGCACCTGCGGGCACTGGGCCGGTTGGACCCGCTTGACGAGTTCCACCGTGCCGCGGTGCCCTCCTTCAACGAGCTGGTGCCGGAGATCGAGCGGCGCACCATCGAAACCTTCACCGAGACGGAGTTCGACGAGGACTGGGAGCCGGACGAGGCCGAGCTGGTCCGGCCGAGCGCGACGTGGACGTACCTCGTGCACGACAACCCGTTCGGTTCGGAGCTCGACCGGCTGATCGCCTCGGTGGGGCGGCGGCTCAGCTCCGGATCCCGCTGATTCGTCCGGAGTGTTCCGGTATCCTCCGGCTCCGGAGGCTGCCCACTTTAGGTAGTTTCGACCCCTCCTCGTGGGGTAGTAGGCCGGGGCCGCGGAGTCGGGACGGGTACGAAACGTTCGGCGGTCCGATGGTGGGATGGGCAGCGCACGGCGTGATGGAGGTGGGGCCTGGTGGACCTGGAGATGCGGGAGTCGGTCGGGGGGACGCTCGGCGTCCTGGAGACCGCGGGACTGCTCCGGGAACTGACCGCCGGGCTGATCGGCGCGACTGACCTCGACGCCGCGCTGACCGTCCTTGTCCGGATCGCCCGGGACGGCGTCGCGGGGGTCAACTGGTGTGGGTTCACCTCCCTGCACGCGGGGGCACCGGCCGGCGCGGTGGCCTCCGATCACCGGCTCGCCGAGCTCGACGACCTGCGGCACGGCCCAGACTCGCCGGCCATGGCGGCGATCGGGCGACGGGAGCTGGTGGTCGTGGAGCGACTGAGCGTCGAGACGCGGTGGCCGGATTGGACGTGGCGCGCCCGTCGGCTCGGGGTGTCGGCCGTGATCTCCGCGCCGGTCGACATCGACGAACAGGTGATCGGCGCGCTCAACCTCTATGCGGGAGCTGGGGAGGTGCTCACCCCCCGGCATCAGCTGACCGCGATGCTGGTGGCCGACCACGCCGGTCTTCTGCTCGCCGCGGTGCGGGATCGGTCGCGGGCGGTGACCGAGGCCGGTCAGATCGACGTGGCACTGCTCGGCGAGAGCGTTGTCGGGCAGGCGATCGGTGTCGTCATGACCCAGCGGGGGTGCCGGGCGGAGGAGGCCGTGACGGTGCTGCGCAGCGCGGCGTCCTCGCTCGGGATCCCGCTGCGGGAGGTGGCCGAGCGGTTGGTCACCACGGTTTCGCGGCCTCGCGACAACTAGCCCCGCCGGAGGGACGGCCGCGCGGTGGGCGAGGGCTGTTCCGGTAGACCCACCGTGGGTCTCAGTGGGCGACCCGGTGGTGGGCAGCCAGCAGGTCGGCGCCGAAGTCACTGCTCGGCCGGCGAAGCACGGTGTGGGCGTGGTTGCCGTCGTCCGCGGTGTTGTCGTACTCGATCAGCAGGTCGTCGCCCTGCACGCGGTAGTAGTGGCGCTGCCCCGGCCAGCTCGGTCCAGCCCAGGCGAAGTGCATTGGGGACCCGGCGAGCCGACGGGCCTCCCGGTGTGCCAACTCTGGCGGGAGCCGTTCCAGGTAGAGGGCGACGAGTTGGTCCAACAGGGCCCGGCCGGTGGGATTCAGCCGGTCAGCGGAGACGCCGAGGGGAGCCATCGGGATGTCGACGCGCGGTCGGGTCGCGCTGATGATGTCGGTGGGGGCCGCCTCGGCGATGAGCGCCGTCGCCCGTAGTTGCGGGCTGAGGGCATCCAGCAACGCCCGGCCCAGGTCCTCCTCGGGGCCGAGCGGGCGGGTGACCGGCCGGCCGGCCCACCGCACGGCGGCCGGGTTCGCCCCGAAGAAGATCGGAGCGGGGGAGACCTGGTCGGCGACGATGGTCATGCTGATCGACAGGTGGTGCCCCTCGACCCGCCACCCCCACGCCTCGTCCTGGATCGGGTCACCGAAAACCGCCACCCAGTAGTCGTCGCTGTGTCGGCCGCGGCGCCACCCCTCGGCTCTGTCGAGTACCTCCTCCAGCCCGATAATCGCTACCGCCTGCGCGTACGCCGACGGGCTCAGGGCGGTCGCCAGTAGCCGGTGGGTGGCTTTCCGGGCAGCGCGGGGCAGGTCGGCCAGGCAGACGCCGGGCCGGGGCCGGGGCCGGTACTCGATCCAGTGCCGCGCCCTCAGGTCGTCGAACCGGTGGGTCGCCCGGGCGTTCGCCGGCTCGTCCAGGGCGGTGAGCAGCGCCGCCGCGGCGGCGCGAAGCTGCTGGGAGAGCGAGTCCTCCACCTTTCCTTTATACCCCGCCGGAATGTGGTGACACGGGTCGTGGGGCTACGGAATGGTAAATGTGATTGCGGTGGGGACCCCCGGATCGGGGCCTCGCAGCGGCTCTGCTGTAATCAGTTGACCTCGTACGCAGAGCGAGCATACCGCTTCGATGTGTAAGTCAATTGTCACATTCATGCAACGCAGCTGCCCCTTGACCGCCGAACGGGTGCCGGGAAGCATCGGTGAAGCGGCGTCCCGGGCCGTTGGGGAGATACCCGGACCAGCCAAGGAGGACCATGTCGGTCAGCCCCGCTTCGTCGCGCGCCGGATGGCATTCGTCCCAACCTGCTGTTCCCGGTCGCCCGCCGGGAGGCCAGCGCCGTCCCACCAACACGGTTCCCCCGGTCCTCACGGTGACCCTGTCGATCCCGTTGGCCAGCGACGAGGCGCTGAATCCAGCGGCTCGGCGGTTGCTGGACGCGGCCCGAGAACTGATGGAGTGTGGAGACGGCACGGTCACCATGACCGGCAACGGGTTCTCGGAACGCCGCGTGGAACCGGTCCCGGCTGGCCGTTCGCCAAGCCGGTCGCTCGCCCCCACCATCCCCACCCTGCACATCCTCGCCTCCTCCCGGTCCGTGCTGCGCGACGGCGAGCCGTTGTCGTTGACCCGGCTGGAGTTCGATCTGCTGTTGCACCTGGTTGCCCACCCCCGCAGGGTTTTTACGCGGCTGCAACTACTCAATGCGGTCTGGGGCTACGAGCATGCCGGGGTGCGCACGGTGGACGTGCACGTCCGCCGGCTGCGGGGCAAGGTCGGCGTGGACGTCCCCCTGGTCACCACCGTCTACGGGGTCGGCTACCGGCTCGCCGACGACGCCCGGGTGGCCATCGACCGCAGCGGTTGACGGAGGCCGTCACCCGCGTTGGTCTGACGAAGCCGTCACCCGCGCTGGTGCTGCCTGCCGGGGCCCGGGTAGCCGGTTGGGCAGCGGTTTGGTCCGTGGCGGTGCGGGGTATTCGGTCGGCTCACACACGGGTCGTCAACCCGTGTAGCGACGACCAGCGCCGGTCCGGTGGACCGGAAGGCCCTCAGGAAGGCAGGCAGAAATGCTCGTCCACGACCCGGTCGACACGCCCCGACCCCAGGCGGAAGCCGATCAGATCCGGCAGTCCCTGCAGGCCCGCTACGACGAGCTCGCCGCCGAGTACGAGCAGGCTGTGGTGCAGAGTCAGGTGCTGCGCCTGGTCGAGGTCGGGGACACCGCGGGCGATGACCAGGCCGACAGTGGCACGAAGACCGCGGAGCGGGATACCGCGCAATCCCTGTTGCGTACGATCCTCGACCGCCGGGCACAGTTCGAGCACGCCCTGACCCGGCTGGAAGAGGGCACCTACGGCTTCTGCGAGGGCTGTGGCGCGGCTATTCCGGTAGAGCGGTTGGAGATCTTTCCATCTGCGACGACCTGCGTTACCTGCAAACAAACTCGGGAGCGTCGCGCGGCCTGACGCGTCGTCGCCGCCAGGGTGGCACGGCCGGAGCGGACGGAGGTGGCTGGAAGGTGACGCCGCAGACGAGAACGGAGCGCCGTCGGGGCGTCGTTGTCCACGTCGTCGGGACGCCCGGCGGTTGGCGCCGGGTGCCCCGGCCGGGCCGGTTCAGCCCGCTACGACAACGCCGCGGCCCGGTGGGGCCGCCGCGGCGAAACGACGATGGCCGGTGGGAGCCCGACGCTCGGGGGTGGAGCGACAGCTGAGCAGCCGCACCCGCCTGCCTTTCCGGGTGGCCGGGTGCGGACCCGGGCCGTTGACCGGCGAACGCCAACGTCGCAGTCCGGCGGCGGCTACCGTGTGGTGGGGAGGGCCGGAGGTGGGGTACACCCGCCGTAGGACGGACCCCGGCGTTCGGACGGGGCACAGCCGAGGAGCACCCATGGCACTCAACGACGACGACATGACGACCTCCGGCGGCGCCGGCCGCGCGGAGGGTCCGGCTGATGGTGGGGCGACCCCGGGTCAGCATGATGGTGGTGCCGACGGCAGCGCGGAGGGTCCGGCTGATGGTGGGGCGACCCCGGGTCAGCATGATGGTGGTGCCGACGGCAGCGCGCGCTGAACCACGCGGTGCCGTACCTCGACTCGCCGGGCGGCCCCGGTCGCCCGGCACTCCCGTTCGCCCCCGAGAAGCCCGAGCGAACCGGGGCGTCGGCGTTGACCCGGTGCGTCTCAGTCGAGCCGGCGAGGTTCGCTGCCGTGCACTGGGGACAGGCGCCGCTGCTGTCCCGCGCCGACGAGTTGCCCAACCAGAGCGGCTTCTGGGACCTACTCAGCCCGGCCGACGCGGACGAGTTGCTGAGCCGGCGCGGCTTGCGCACCCCATTCCTGCGGGTGGCGCAGGACGGCGTGTTGGTGCCGGCGGCCCGGTACACCGGTGGTGGGGGCGCAGGCGCCGAGATCGCCGACCAGGTTCTCGACGAGAAGATCCTCGACCTGTACGCCGGCGGCGCCACCCTGGTGTTGCAGGGCCTGCACCGCACCTGGCCGGCACTCATCGACTTCACCCGGGAACTCGGCTGGACGCTCGGGCAGCCGTTGCAGGTCAACGCCTACCTGACTCCTGCCGGCAGCCAGGGATTCGCCACCCACTACGACACGCACGACGTCTTCGTCCTCCAGGTTGACGGTGTGAAGCACTGGCGAATCCACCCGCCGGTGCTTGCCGATCCGCTGGAGCGGCAGCCGTGGGGCGGCCGAGCCGATGAGGTCTCGGCGACCGCCACGGGGGCCCCCAGCCTCGACGTGCTGCTCGCCCCCGGCGACGCGCTGTACCTGCCCCGTGGCTGGTTGCACAGTGCCAAGGCCCAGGAGCACAGCTCACTTCACCTGACCGTCGGCGTACGGGCGCTGACTCGATACACGCTGGTCGAGGAGTTGCTCGCGCTCGCCGCCGAGGAGCCGCGGCTGCGTGCCACCCTGCCATTCGGGATTGACATCTCCGACCCGGAGGCGGTGGAGCCCGAGTTGACGGAAACCGTGGAGGTGCTGCAGGACTGGCTGCGCTGCGTCGATCCGGCAGCGCTCGCCGCCCGGCTGCGGCAGCGCGCATGGCCGGCCGCCCGGCCGGCTCCGCTGTCTCCCCTTGCCCAGGTGGCCGCGTTGGGCGCGCTCGGACCGGACAGCCGGGTCACTCCCCGTCCGGGCCTGCGGTGGCAGCTCACCACGGCGGGAGAGCGGGTGACGCTGCGGGTCTTCGACCGCACGATCACCCTGCCGCAGATGTGTGCCCCGGCCCTGCGCGCGCTGCTCTCCGGGGAGGTCAGCCGGGTCGGGGACCTGCCCGGCCTGCCCGACGACACCGATCGGGTCACCCTCGTGCGCCGCCTGCTCCGGGAGGCGGTCGCCGTGCCTGCCCAGGGCAGCTGTCCGAACCGTCCCGATGGGGGCGCGACGGGTGACTGACGCTGCCGCGACTGACCGGCTCAGCGGGCAACGGCCAGGAAGAGCCCCGTCGTCAGCAGTCCGGCGACCACCACCACGGCCACCGGGCGCGGGCCGAGCACCGCATGTTGCCGGTCAGCGAGAATCTTCGCCGGGATCAGGCCGGCCAGCGGGCCGAGCAAGGTCACGACCAGCGCCAGCACCGGCAGCCCGACCGCCAGGTCGCCGCCGTACCGGTCGCCGGCCGTCCGGGCGACGGTGCCCAGGGCGTACGTGACCAGCGCACCGCCGAACCCGCAGCCGGCCAGCAGCGGATTGACGGATCCGGGCAGCTCACCGGGTTGACCGGTGCGGGCCAGGAGGTCCCGCACCGCGGCCAGCATCGGCAGGGGATTCCCGGCGACGCCGGCGACCGGGCCGGGGGGCCCGTCCAGCTGGCGGCCCGCCGGCCGAAACCGCCCGCGTAGCTCCTGCCACAACAGCCGGACTTCCGCCTCGACCCGCTCCTGCAGCCGGCGTGCTGCCGTCACCTCCCGTTCCGCGTGCCGGACCTGGTCCTCGGCATTCGCCACGGCCCGCCGCGCGGCCGCACACTGCTGCTCGTACCAGGTGTGTGCCTCGGCCCGCTGCGCCGACACCTGCTTGGTCAGGTCGGCCAGTCGTCGCACCTGCGCCGGGTACGACTCGCTCGGCACCGGCTGCCTCACCGCTGGTGCCCGTACGGGATGATGGTCCGCCCGGTGCGGTGCACCGCCCGGTCGAAGAAGAGGCCCCGCCATGGGCGGGGGTACCAGTCCGGCCCGCCGGTGCCGGGGTAGAGCGAGGCTCCCAGTTCCCCGCCGTGCGTGTCGAGTGCCACCCACGCGCCGATCTGGTCCGTGCGGGCGGCCGGTCCGCCGAGGTCGGCCCGCATCCGCGCGACTCCCCGCCACCAGGCCAGCACATGCGTCCGCCGCTCCGGCCCGTCATGCAGGACGCGGCGCAGCTGCTCCAGCCCGGTCTGGCCGCCAACCCGGGCGGCGAGCGCGCCGGCCGCCGCGTCCACGGCGAACAGCAGTAGGTAGTGGGGGGCACCGACGCCGGGGGCGCCCAGCCCGGCGGTGGTCTCGGCCATCAGCTCGGTTACGGTCTCCTCGTCGTACCAGGCGGCGTCGTCGGCGAGGTCGGTGTAGAGGGACCGGGCGGCGGCGTCGGCGTCCGGGTCCAGACAGGCGATGGAGAACCGTGCCGTTCCGGGACGGTGCTGCCGGGCGAGTGAGCGCCCCGCCGCGGCGAGTACGGCGCACGCCTCGTCAACGCGGGTGCCCAGCACGGCGAGGTTACGCCCGGGCGCGCGCGGCAGCCGAAGCCCTGCCGAGCGGGCCTGTACGTCGATGATCTCGCCGAGTATCGCCGTCGGGGCTCGCGGCGTCCCGGTCTCCGGTGCGCAGAGCGCCTGGTAGTCCGGGGCGTCGGTCAACCGGGGGATCGCGTCACCATCGAAGAGCCGCGCCGGGGCGGCGTCTGGCCGGCGCATCCGCCAGAGTCGGTGCTGCAGCTCGCTCCATGTCTCCCAGTCACTCGCCGACGGTATCCGGGCGACCTCGTTCCCCTCGGCCAGTCCCGACTCGGCGTTGACCACGGCGTGGTGGCGGGGTAGTGACTGTGCGGCGTCGTTGCGCTCGGCGAGGATCCGTAGCGCCTTGGGTAGGGCGATGCGGAGGGTGAACTGGGAGACCAGGGCTGGCCGCCCCCACAGCGCCTCGATTCCCCGGACGTCCTGCGAGGCGAGGACCAGGTGGATGCCCTGCGAGCGGCCGCGCCGGGCCAGGTCCTCCAGGAGGTCGGCGGCCTCCCGGGCGACAGCGTCGCGGCCGGCGAGCAGCATCTGGAACTCGTCGACCACGGCGACGATCCGCGGCCAGCGCCCGGCCGGGTCCACCGCGCGTAGCTCGGCGAGCTTCGTGACCTCGTACTCCTTCGCCGCGTCTGCGCGCCGGCGCAGCTCTTCGGCGAGGAAGCGAAGCAGGGCCAGACCGAACTCCCGGTCCGTGTTGACGTTGATGCCGACCAGCCGCACGTGCGGCAGCCAACTCGGGTCGCGGCGACCCTGTGCAAACCGGGCGAAAGAGACGCCCTCCTTGAAATCGAGCAGGTAGAGCTCCAACTCTGCCGGGGAGTAGCGGGCGGCGAGCGCACCGATCCAGGCGAAGATCAGGTTCGTCTTGCCGGTGCCAGATGGGCCACCGATCAGCGCATGCGGCGGATAGTCACCGATAGTGACCAGCACCGGTTGGCCGTCCGTTCCCTCGCCGATCGGCGCGATCAGGCCGGCCGCCGAATCTTCCCGCCACATCTGCTCCGGCGGTGGTAGCAGATCGCTGAAGGGCGTCGGCTCCGGGCCGGCGTTGACCCGGGCAGCGACGCCCCGGCAGGTCTCGGTAACCAGGGTCGCCGGGGGCGCCGGGTCGAGCGTGACCGGCGGTGCGCCGGCAAGCTCGACCTGGCCCGGTTCGACGCGGATCCGGGCTACGGGGGCGTCCTCCGGCAGGGTCAGGCCGCGTACCACCAGGTGTACGCCGCACGCCGCGCCGGTGCGGACCACCCGATCGAGTTGGCCGCGTACGTGCCGGGACGGCTCCTCCCCGCCGAGCAGTACCGCCACCCGCCACGGCTCTGGCCGCCGACCGGTGGCGGCGGCCAGCTCACGCAGGGACCGGTGCTCGCCCGCCAGAACGGTGGAGTTGATCCGGTGGATCTCCTCGACGAGGTCGTCGAGGAGCCGGCCCAGCCCGCCCGGTCCGACGAAGGTCAGCAGCCCGGCGGTGCCCAGCGGCGCGAAACCGGCCAGGCCGCCCCCGAGGTGCTCCGGGTCGTACCCGGTCAACCGAACCGCGCCCGGGTCGGCCCGGCCTACCGCCCGGAGCAGTAGCGCGGCCACCACCGCCTCGCCCGCCACCCGGTCGCTGCCGGTCAGCTCGACGTGCCCGGCGTCGAGTAGCGGCACCAGTGCGGGCACCGACTCCCCGCCCGGGACGGCGAGCGTGCCGACCCGTAGTGGGCCGGGCGGTTCCGTCCGGCGGGCGGGGGTTGGGTGCCACTGTGGCCAGTCGGTGGTGCCCGCGCCCGGGGCCTCCCGGCGGGCCGCGTCCGCCGCCCGCCGGGACAGCTCGGCGATCCGGGCCGAGTGATGGGAGTCGATCTCGGCGAGGCGTCGGTCACGCTCCGCGCCGACCCGTGCGGGCACTGCGGCGGCGGCCTGGCGGACCCGGTCGAGTCGGCCCTGTTCGGCGGCCAGTTCGGTCTGCGCCGCGGCCAGCCGGGTCCGCGTCGCACCGAGGGCCTCGCCGAGGGTTTGCCGGACCCGGGCCGCGAGCTGCGCCCGCCGGTCAGCCATCGGCGCCTCGTCGAGACGCGGGGTGCCCCGGGGTGATCGCCCCGCTCCGGCTCTCGGCCCGGAGCCGGTCCCTGGGTAGCTCGCGGCCGAGCCGGTCGAGCAGGACGCCGGTCAGCACCCCGGCGGTGACCGCCGGGTCGGCAGCATGTGGCTGCTCGGCGTCCTTTCGGCGGGGCGGCGGCATCCGGCAGACCCGGGCCAGCAGTGTCTCCACCACCGGCGCGGGCAGGCCCGGCAGTAGGTCGCGGGTCCGGCTGGCCAGGACTTGGCGGAGCCGCGGCAGGTCCTCGGCCCGGGGCGGGTGTCCAAGGAACTCCCCGGCCAGTTCCCGCAGCAGGGGAGGGGCCAGTGCGGCCAACCCCAACCCCACGTCGGCGTGGGCGCGGCCCAGCTCGGCGCGGAGTCGTTCCCGGTCGCCGGCGCGGACCTCGTGGACGACTCGCCGCAGCAGCTCGCCGGAGTCGGCGATCGCCTCATCCGGTGGCTCCGACCCGCTCCTGCCGCCGGTCAGCTCCGCGACCCGGACCGCCCACCAGCGGGGTGCGGCGGCCGGGCTCGGCGGGACAGTCGCCGTCGTCGGTGGCGTGGCACCACGGGGAGCATCGTGTGCCGGTTGCTGGTCGGGGGTGGTACGTGGGACGGGTGAGTCGTCGGCCGCCAGCCCGATCATGGCCAGGTACGCCGTCAGCTGCTCCTGGGCGACGCGCAGCGCGTAGCCGGCGGACTCGGCGTGTTCGACGGCGCTGGACAGCTCCGGCACCCCCAGCGGGTTGGCGGACTCCTGGCGTACCCAGCGCAGTCGCTCGGCGGCCAGCCCGAACCGGTCGAGCGCCTCGGCGAGTTGGCCGAGTGGCAGGTCATCGCTGGCGGCGCGCACCTGTGCGCCAAGATCTTCGACGATGGACACGGTGGCGCTCAGAGGGTCGCGACGTACAGCTGGGCCTGCTCGACCGCGACGAGTGTGGCCGCCAAGCACTCCTCCAACTCCTGCCCGGCCTGGGTCAGCGAGGCCTGGGCCGCATCCACCGTTTCGTGTCCGCTGCCCTCCAGCGCCCCGGCCAGCGTCTGCTGCGCCTCGGCCAGCTGCTCACCGGCAGCGTGCACAGCCTTCTGGCCGTCACCGATCTGTTGGAGCGCGACATCGATGGCTGCCTTGAGCTCGGCGACGCTCGCCACGACGGAACCTCCTGGGGCAAGGGGAGGCCTCCATTAGAGCCTATCGGCACCAGGAGAGAACATCCTCCCTGCCAGTATTCAGCCCTCCTGAGTGGTTGTCACCCAGAAGCGCGGGGAGGCCGACCACCCCGGATGTGTGGGGATGCGCTCAGCGGCCGGTCAACCAGCGTGGCCCACGTACCTCGGCCCCCCGCCGGAGCACGCGTTCTCGCAGCTCACGGTCGGCGGTGATGACGACCCGGCGGCGCTGCGGGTCGGCGGTGACCAGGTCCACCACCGCGTCGTCGCCGGACTGCTGGGCTGTCACCACCCGTACCCCCGGCACCGGCGGCACCCCGCGCGCCGCACCCTCAACCACCAGGACCACCTCGACCGGCGGCGGCAGCTCCGGTGGTACTCCGGCATCGGGCAGGCCGGTGAGGCTGTCCCGTAGTCGGGTGGTCGCCCCGACCCGGTCCCGCCACCAGCCGTCCGGCCGGGATCCCACCACATTGGCGGCGTCCACGATCAGCAGCGGTGTCCTGTTCATGCCGTCAGCCTGCCACCCGATCCGCCCGCGCCCGGGCACCCCTGGTGACCAGCCGGCGGAGTTTGTCCAGACGACTGCCGGGTAGCCCCTGGCGACCGTGCCGCGCCGAGCAGCGGAGGAGACAGATATGGGACCCGGCGACTTCGGCTCCGACCCATGGGACGAGTTCCTGGCCCGGTACTTCGGCCGGAGCGAGGGTGGGCGCCGGCCGGCACACCGGGTCGATATTACCCGGCTGATGACCGCCGACGCCCGCGAGATGCTCGCCGACGCCGCACGTCGGGCGGCTGAGCGGCACAGCACCGACCTGGACACCGACCACCTGCTCTGGGCCGCGCTGCAACGGCAGTCCCTGCGCGAGTTGGTCAAACGAGCCGGCGCCGAACCCGACACCCTGCTCAACGCGCTTGGCGGGCGGGGCGAGGGGGCGCCCGGGGGTGAGGTCCCGCCGAACTTGTCCCTCACCCCCGCCGCCAAGCGGGCACTGCTCGATGCCCACCAGCTGTCCCGCGCCATGAGCGCCAACTACATCGGGCCGGAGCACATCCTGATGGCGTTGCCGCTGAACCCGGAGTCACCCGCCGGCCGGATGCTCGCCGCCGGCCGGATCCAGCCGGAGTCGTTGCAGGCGGCGAGTGCTGACCGGGGTCCGACCACTGGGCCGCGGCCGGATCGGGGCACCCCCACTCTTGACCAGTACGGGCAGGATCTCACCGAGCTCGCCCAGAACGATCAGATCGACCCGGTCATTGGCCGGGCCGACGAGATCGAGCAGGCGGTCGAGATCCTGTCCCGGCGGACCAAGAACAACCCGGTGCTGATCGGTGAGGCCGGTGTCGGCAAGACCGCCATCGTGGAGGGGCTCGCGGAGCGGATCTGCGACGGCGACGTGCCGCAGACCCTGCTCGGCAAGCGGGTCATCCAACTCGACCTGGCCGGCCTGGTCGCCGGTACCCGCTACCGGGGTGACTTCGAGGAGCGGCTGAAGAAGGTCATTGACGAGATCCGGGCCCATCGCGAAAAGCTGATCGTCTTCCTCGACGAGATTCACACCCTGGTCGGGGCGGGTGGGGCCGGCAGCGAGGGCGGAATGGACGCGTCCAACATGCTCAAGCCGGCGCTGGCCCGCGGCGAGCTGCGGGTGATCGGCGCGACCACGCTGGACGAGTATCGCCGGGCCATCGAGAAGGACGCCGCGCTGGCCCGCCGCTTCCAGCCGGTCTTCGTGCCCGAGCCGGGGGTCGACGACACGGTGGCCATCCTGCGTGGCCTTCGCGACCGCTACGAGGCGCACCACCAGGTCCGCTTCACCGACGAGGCGCTGGTCGTCGCCGCGGAGCTCTCCGATCGCTACGTCACCGACCGCTACCTGCCGGACAAGGCGATCGACCTGATTGACCAGGCCGGCGCGCGGGTCCGGCTGCGCACCCGTACCCCGGACTCGGACGTACGCGAGTTGGAGACCCAGCTCGACGAGGTACGCCGCGACAAGGAGCAGGCCGTCGCCGACGAGCAGTACGAGAAGGCCTCCACGTTGCGCGACCAGATCGCCGACCTGGAGGCCCAGATCCGCCGGGTTCGCGGCGACGAGGGCAGCGCCAACCACGTGCCGCAGGTGGGGCCGCACGAGATCGCCGAGGTGGTGTCCCGGGCCACCGGCATCCCCGTTGCGCAGCTCACCGAGGAGGAGCGGGATCGGCTACTGCGGCTGGAGGGGCACCTGCACGAGAAGGTTGTGGGTCAGGACGACGCGGTCAACGCGGTCTCCGAGGCGGTGCGCCGTTCGCGGACCGGGTTGGCGGATCCGGACCGGCCGATGGGTAGCTTCCTCTTCCTCGGGCCCACCGGCGTCGGCAAGACCGAGTTGGCCCGGGCGCTTGCCGAGGCGTTGTTCGGCGAGGCCGACCGGATGGTACGGGTCGACATGAGCGAGTTCCAGGAGCGGCACACGGTCAGCCGGTTGGTCGGCGCGCCGCCCGGCTACGTCGGATACGAGGAGGCCGGGCAGCTCACCGAGGCGGTGCGGCGCCGCCCGTACGCGGTGGTGCTGCTGGACGAGATCGAGAAGGCGCACCCGGACGTGTTCAACATCCTGCTCCAGGTGCTCGACGACGGCCGGCTCACCGACAGCCAGGGCCGGACGGTGAACTTCAAGAACACCGTTTTGATCATGACGAGTAACCTCGGTTCGGAGCTGATCACCGGCACCCAGCGGGCAGTCGGCTTCGGCGCCGGAGCGGCCGGTGGGGAGAACGACGAGCTCCGCGACCGCCTGTTGCGCCGACTCCAGGAGAACTTCCGTCCAGAGTTCCTGAACCGCATCGATGAGATCATCATCTTCCGCCGTCTGGAGGCGGAGCAACTTCGGCAGATCACCGAGCTGCTGTTGGCGGAGACCCGCCGTCGGTTGCACGCGCAGGATGTCGATGTCGAGATCACCACCGCCGGCATCGACTGGCTCGCCGAGCACGGCTACCAGCCCGAGTTCGGGGCCCGCCCGCTGCGGCGGGTCATTCAGCGCGAGTTGGACAACCAGTTGTCCCGGATGCTGCTGGAGTCCGCGGTGTCGCCGGGCCAACGGGTGGTTGTGGACGCCCGTGACGGCCAGCTCACCATCGAGGTCGCCGAGGACGGCGGCTACACCGCGGCTACCACCACGCATCCCCGTTGAGCGCCGGGAGGCGGAGATGACCGTACCGGATGAGAACCAGGACAACACCGAACAGACCGAGCCGATCGTCGCCGCACCGACCGCGAACCCCGCCCGGGTACAGGTGCCACCTGAGGGCCCGGGGCAGGCCGGGACCGGCGAGCCGGACCCGGCGGCGACCGACGGCTGGCGAGAGGAGGGCTGATGGTACGCGAGCAGCGGCTCGATCCGCAGGTGGAGGAGCTCTGGGAGGGCTTCCACGAGCGGGTCAACGTGCCCTCCGAGAAGCTGCGGCAGTGGCTGCTCACCCGGGGCTCCGGCGAGGAGACGTTCGGCCCGGACCCCGACCTCGGCCTGCCCGAGCCGGGCCGGCACATCCTGCGGGTGCTCACCAAACGCAAGGTGGACCTGACCCGGGGCGACATCGAGACGATGCGGGACACGGTCGACGGGATCGAGAACCTGCTGGCGGCGAAGCCCTCGCGCGGCAACGCCGATGACCAGTGGCGGCATGCCCTGCTGGATCTGGGCCACGACGTCCTGGCGGAACGCTGACCGCTTCCGATCGGGTCGGGTGGGTCGCCGGCTTCGCGTTCACCAGCACCCACACCGACGGATCACTACGCACCGGGTTCCAGACTGGTGATCGTCAGGCCCGCCGCGTCGGCGGCGGCCTCCCGGTCGGCGCGGGTCTGCCGTTCCCGGGTGAGCAGGTTGGCGTACTCGGTGACGTCCGCCGGAGCGGGAACCGCCGGTAGCCGGCGCAGGAAGAGCTCCACGTCCCGGGCGGCGGCGGTGTGCGCGGCGGCCGTCTGCCGCAGTGTCTCGCGGTCGTCGGCGGCGGGGTATAGGTCGGTCATGTCCGTCTGTTACCCGGCGGCACGGCGTTCGCACCCCGTGGACCAGATCCGGCGCCACCCCCACCCTGGCCGCTCTCCTGGTATCAAGGAGCGATGAGGAGCGACGCCGCCTGCGCCCACCCCGCCCCCACCGACGAGGTCATCGGCCTCTGTCAGGATCTGCTGCGCATCGACACCACCAACACCGGTGACAACGACACCAGCGTCGGTGAGCGCCGGGCAGCCGAGTACGTGGCCGAGAAGCTCGCCGAGGTCGGCATCGACTCGGTGCTCTACGAGTCCGCGCCCCGCCGGGCCAACCTGGTCGCCCGGATTCCCGGCGCCGACCGGACCCGACCCGGCCTGCTCGTCCACGGCCACCTGGACGTGGTGCCCGCCGAGGCTGACGAGTGGTCGGTGCATCCGTTCTCGGGTGAGCTGCGGGACGGCTACCTCTGGGGTCGCGGTGCGATCGACATGAAGGACTTCGACGCGATGACGCTCGCGGTGGTGCGGCACTGGCAGCGCAGCGGGATCCGGCCGCCCCGGGACGTGGTGCTCGCCTTCACCGCCGATGAGGAGGCCGGCAGTGAGTACGGCGCGCACTTCCTGGTGGAGCACCACCCCGACCTCTTCGCGGGCTGCACCGAAGGCATCGGCGAGGTCGGGGGCTTTTCCTACTCGGTGAACGAGAACCAGCGGCTGTATCTGATCGAGACCGCCCAGAAGGGTATTGACTGGCTGCGGCTGCACGCCCGGGGGCGGCCGGGGCACGGCTCGATGGTGCACGACGACAACGCCGTCACCGCCCTCGCCGCGGCGGTCGCCCGGGTCGGCCAGCACCGCTTCCCGGTCGTCGTAACCGACACCGTGCGCGCGTTCCTCCTCGAGGTGTCCGAGGCGCTCGGCATCGAGCTGGACCCGGACGACCCGGAGACAGCCATCGGCAAGCTCGGCCCGATCGCCAACCTCGTTGGGGCGACCATCCGCAACACGGCCAATCCCACCCGGCTCGCCGCGGGCTACAAGGACAACGTCATCCCCGGACGCGCCAGCGCCACCATCGACTGCCGGAGCCTGCCCGGTCAGTCGGAGCTGTTGGAGCAGCAACTGCGCGGGTTGGTCGGCCCGGACATCGAGATCGAGTATCTGCAGCGCCAGCCCGCGCTGGAGACCACCTTCGATGGTGCCCTGGTCGAGGCGATCTCCGCCGCGCTGCGCGCCGAGGACCCGGGGGCCCGGCCGGTGCCGTACATGCTCTCCGGTGGCACCGACGCGAAGGCCTTCACGCGGTTGGGTATCCGTTGTTTCGGCTTCGCGCCGCTGCGCCTCCCCGCCGACCTGAACTTCTCCGCGCTGTTCCACGGCATCGACGAGCGGGTTCCAGTGGACGGACTACAGTTCGGCGTGCGGGTTCTCGACCGGTTCCTCCGCAACTGCTGAGCCGCTTCCGTACTTCGGCGCGGCGCCTTCCGAACACCGAAGGGACGCCCTACATGATCGACCAGCATGGTGAGCTGGACCCTGCCCTCGAACGCGTCATCGAGGCGGCCCGCCACCACCTGGCCGCCGTGCGCGCCGCGCAGGGCCGAATCGACGACGATGCCGTCTGGCAGGCGTACGTCGCGTTGAACAACGCCTCGTACGCCTACGACGAGCAGCTGATGGATGCCTTCGGCGAGGTTACTCCCTGGGATGTGCAGGCGATCGACCCGGAGGAGGCCGACGAGCGCTTCACCAGCCCCGACGGCTCCCCGGCCACCGACAGCCACCCACACGTCATCTCGGTACGGCAGCGTCGGGATTACCGGGTGCCGAGCGTCTCGGCGCTGATCCGGGCCGCCACGTCGGCCCGGCGGGCGGAGACCCCCGACGAGGACGAGCCGGCACCTGTCGAGGGGGTCGGCGAGGCGGTCCTGGAGCTGTTGCAGAGCGGGGACGGATCGCTCGCCGCGCTGGATGTGCCGGAGCTGGAGCCGATGGATGGCGTTGTCATGGTCAGTGAGGTTGACGCCGCGGTCGATCTCGAGGCCTTCGACGATGACGACCCGGTGGGTCCGTTTCAGCCCGCCGCCGAGGACCGGTTGGTCGGCCGGCTCGACGAGCACCCCTTCCTCGAGCTGGACGACGAGGAGTACGACCGCGCCCCACTAACGTGATCTTTGACCCGGGGTCGGTTGGTATCGACCCTGGCTGATCATGGCCGTAGCCCTTGGTTGATCGCTCTTCTTGTCGAGGGAAGAAGATCAGGACCAGGGGCTGCGGGATGATCAGCGATACCGCGGGCCGCTGACGGGCGGAGCGTCCTGGCCGCACTCGTTCGTGGTCGTCTTGGAGACCGGGCGTGATTCGCGGACAACCCAGCCGGCACCCCGCCGCGTGCCATGCGTCCAACGGCAGGATTTTCACAGCTCGATAAGCTGAGTGCATGGCTACGCTGCGTCAGCTCGAGTACTTCGTGACGATCATCGACGAGGGGTCCTTCACCCAGGCCGCCGCCCTGCTCAACATCACCCAGCCGGGGCTGTCGCACCAGTTCCACGCCCTCGAGAAGGAGATGGGCGGTCGCCTCCTGGAACGCCTGCCCCGCGGCCTGCGGTTGACCGCCGCCGGTCGGGCGATGCTGCCGTCCGCCCGAGCGACCCTGGCCGACGCCCGACGGGCCGTCACCGCGGCCCGGCGCGCCACCGGAGTCGCCTCGGGCGAGCTTCAGCTGGCCACGCTCTACTCGGTGAGCTACGGCATCCTGCCCGCGGCGCTGGCGCTCTGGCGCACCCGCCACCCCGATGTGCGCGTCACCCTGTTCGAGCACCGGCACACCACCGAACTCGCCGCCGCCATGGTGGACGGAGAGGCCGACATCGCCATCGGCCCGCCCCCACCCGGTGGGGAGGGCACCATCCGGCACCTGGGCGCGGAGGAGTTCTTCCTGGTCACCCACCCCGACGACCCCCTGGCCGCGGCCCCCGGCGGCACGGTCCGTCTCGCCGACCTGGCCGAGCGGGACTGGGTGCACTTCACCCCCGACAGCGGCCTGGCACAGCTCCTCGACCGGGCCTGCGCCGCGGCGGGCTTCCAGCCCCGGATCACCGTGCGCACCCAACAGGCGCCGTTCGCGGTCAACTTCGCCGCCGCCGGGCTGGGCCTGGCGCTCGTCCCTGGGAACGCTGTTCCTCCCCACTTCGAGGCAGCGCTGCTCCGCCCGGACCCCGCACTGCTGCGTCCCCTGACCGCGTACACCCGCAGCGAGCCCGACCCCATCGCCCACGCCTTCCTCGACATGCTTGCCGAGGAGGTTCCCCTCACCCCCACCCAGGTCCGCAGGCGCTTCCCCGCTCTGACGTCGGCGGACCGTACCACCATCCTCTGAGATCGTCCCGCGGTGGATGCTGCCACCGACGAGGCCCGCGCCCCTTCCTGACCCATTAATTGACCGATGTTGTCAGTAGCCTGTGCATCGATTTGCGACCGGCCCGTGAGCGAGAGGGCGAGCAGTCGTGATCCGGAGAGGCGACAATAATGTGGACTCGCCCGATTCCGGCACAAACGACTGGGCGCTGCTCAAACGCACGGCCTTCCTGAGTCTGCCACCGGCGTCCGCCGGGCGGGCCGCCCAATCGCCGCGGCCGGTCAGGCCGGCACCGCCTCCACGACCGTGTGTGACGCGGACCGCGAGGACGACGCTGTGCTGCTCGGTCAGATGGCCGGCGGCCCCGATGTGGTCGCCGGCGGCGACTGGTAGGGGAGTGTGGCCGGCTGGCGGGAGTGTAGGTCACTCAATATGATTCACCGACATAAATGTTACTTTTGGCAAAATGCGGAGGTCTTGATCCCTTGTGTCGGTGTAGTACCCTGGCTGTGTGCGCTAGGCGCCTCGGGGTGCGGGGTTCGGGAGAAAAGATCGCCGTGGATTCGCTAGCCGATGTGAACGACCGAGATCGTGATGGCTACCGCGTCCTGGTCCTCACCGACAATGAGCTGACACGTCGAGGTCTCAATGACATGTTGGGCAGTCTGACCGAGGTCACCGACGTAGAGACCCTTGTTGACATCCATCCGGATCACGTTCCGTTCGGTGAGCACGGTCCGGTCGATATTCTGGTGATCGCATGCGATGACCTGAACGGCAAGGAAGTCAACTGGGCCGCCAACGCCGCGGTCCGGCACGGCATCAAGATTCTCGTCCTGATCGAGCGCGGGGTCGACTGCCTCGACACGGTCATACAGTTTCCAAGCAACGGATTCCTCATCAAGGACAACGTGACCGAGAGGGCGCTCGCCTCGGCGCTGACCCAGATCGTCTCCGGTGAGGTGCCGATGCCCGCGATGCTCACGAAACGCCTGCTGGAGCGGGCGCGTGGCGGGGTGCCGCCGGAGCAGTCCGTCGCGCCGGAACTGACCCCGCACGAGCACGAGACACTGGTGCTGCTGGCCGGCGGGCTCAGCGACAAGCAGATCGCCCGCAAACTGCTGATCAGCCAGCACGGCGTCAGGCGCCTGGTGGCCAACACCCTCGCCAAGCTGAACTGTTCCAACCGGACGCTGGCCGTTGCGGTCGCCATCAAAGAGGGGCTGCTCTCGGAAATTAGCGGCGAGGAGTACGGCGAGGTGCTGTTCTCGCTGTTCGAGAAGTCGGGAATCGGGCTCGCCGTACTCGACCCCGCGTTGCGGGTGCTCGCCATCAACGACGTGTTCAGCCGGCAGTGCGGCTGCCCGCCCGAGGCCGTCAAGGACCGTAGCGTCCTCGGGCTCCTCGACCTCGATCTGCGTCCCGGCCTACTGCGCCAGCTCAGGCGGATGGTGCAGGGCGGCCACCGGGGGACCGCCCGGCACTGCTTGCGCGCACATTTCGAGCAGACCGGAATCGGTGGGCATCTGACCGTCCTGCCGGTGGGCGACGGCCATGGCAAGGTCCGCATGATCGTGGTGCAGTTCGCACCGGAAAGGAGTCAGGAGTCGGTTCCGGCGGTGCGGAGCCAGCGTAAGGTGACCGCCCTCGCTGCCCGCATTCTGGAGGGCGTGGCGGCCGGCGATTCCACGGTGCGGCTGGCGACCAAGCTCTTTCTGAGCCGGCAGGGAGTCGAATACCACGTGAGTATTCTGTTGCGGCAGTTCAAGGTACCAAACCGGACCGCGCTGGCTGCAAAAGCCTATTCGATGGGAATGTTCAGCGCCGGCTACTGGCCGCCCAAGGTGCTCCCGGAGTACATACGTGACGCCCCCTGCCCGGGCCTGAACCGGATGGGCCCGGCCGCGTCAACCGCAGCCCAGCACCCTTGATCTGCGCCAACCCGGCCGCCATCCGGTTTTTTGCGAGGCGGGCGAGCAGCCTCCGCTCGAACGCGATGCGGGCGGCCGAGATCACGGTCCATCCGGTCACCCATGCCGGCCGCCGCCAGCGGTGACGGGGTGTAGCTTGACGACGGCCCGGTCGAAGCCGTTGATGTGGTTGGACCGGACCCGCTCGACCGGCCCGGCCACCTCGATCCCGGCCACCCGGCGGGCCAGTTCGCCGAAGAGCACCCGCAGCTCGCTGGTTGCCAGTGCGCTGCCGAGACAGTAGTGGGCGCCGTGGCCGAAGGCCAGGTGCCGGTTGGGTTTGCGGTCGAGCCGGAACTCGTCGGGCTGGTCGAAGACCGCCTCGTCCCGGTTGACCGACCCGCCCCACACCACGACCTGCTGGCCCGCCTTGATGGCCCGGCCGGCGAGCTCGGTGTCGCCGACCGCGGTGCGCAGGGTGTGCGCACCCGGCGTGGTCCAGCGCAGGATCTCGTCCACGGCGGTGGGCAGCAGGTCCGGATTCGCGCGCAGCGCCCGCCACTGCCCGGGATCGGCGGCCAACGCGAGGAGCCCACCGACCGCGGCGTGCCGGGTGGTCTCGTTGCCGCCGGAGATCAGTCCGTCACAGTTGAGCAGGATCTCCTCGTCGGTCAGCGGCCGGCCGTCAACCTCGCCCTGCACCAGCGCGGTGACCACGTCCTCGCGCGGATCACGCCGCCGTTGCCGGGCCAGCTCGAGGTGGTACAGGAGGATGTCGGCGTGCGCCTCGACTGCCTCGGCCGTGGGGCTGCCGTGCTCGTCGACCGCGCCGAACGCCACGGTGGTGCGGTCGAGCAGGAAGTCCCAGTCCTCGCGGGGCACCCCGAGCAGGTCGCAGATGACCGAGACCGGCAGCCGGCCGGCGACCTCGACGAAGTCGCCGGCGCCCCGCTCGAAGGCGTGGTCCAGGCTGGCGGTGACGGTCTCCCGCATGTTCTGCTCCAGTCGCCGCACGGTACGCGCGGTGAACGCCGAGGCGATGATGCGCCGGAGGTCGGCGTGCCGGGGTGGGTCGGTGACGATGAGCATCCTGCGGGACGCGGCGGCGGCCGCCACCGGGTCGGCGCCCAGCCGGATACCCCGTTCCGACGAGAACGTCCTGCTGTCGCGCAGGACCCGCACCGCCTCCGCATGCGTGGTCACCGACCAGTAGCTGTCCTGATTCGGGCGTACGGTCCAGCGCACCGGGTCGTGGCGGCGCATCCACCGCCACACCGGGGGCAGCGCGCCGTCGCGGTGCAGCGTGGGATCCGCGACATCCACGTCGGTGACGGCCGTCATCGTTCGTTCTCCTCGGCCATCGCCAGCTCCATCAGCACCTCGGCGAGGTCCTCCAGAACCGGGTGCTCGAAGAGTAGGCGCACCGAGATGTCCAGGCCGGTCGCCGCCTTGATCCGGGCGATCACCTGCGCGGCGAGCAGCGAGTGGCCACCGGTCTCGAAGAACTGGTCGCGCACACTGATCCGGGGGGCGGCCAGCACGTCCTGCCAGATCCCCACGACGATCTCCTCCAGCGGGGTGCGCGGCGGCACGTATCCGGCCACCTCCGGCCGAGTCGGCTCACCCGCCTCGTCGATCAGGATGGTCAACGCGGCCCGGTCGACCTTGCCATTGCTGGTGAACGGCAGGCTCTCCAAAAAGACCCAGCGCGCCGGCCAGCAGTGGGCAGGCAGCTTCTCGGCCAGGTGTCCGCCCAGTTCCTCGGTGCCGGCCGCCGGAACGCCGGGCTCGCGGACCACGCAGGCGGTCAACCCGAGCACGCCGGCGGCGTCCTCGCGGGCCACAACCGTGCATTCCCGTACGCCCGAGACGGCGGTGATGGCGGACTCGATCTCGCCCGGTTCGATCCGAAAGCCGCGCACCTTGACCTGGTCGTCGGCCCGGCCGGCGAATACGAGCTCGCCGTCCGGCCGGCGGCGTGCCAGGTCACCGGTGCGGTAGAGGCGGGCGCCAGGCTGTCGGGAGTGTGGGTCGGGCACGAAACGCTCGGCGGTGCGGCGGGGGCGGCCGAGATAGCCGCGGGCCGTCCCGACGCCGCCGACGTACAGCTCGCCGAGAACGCCGGGCGGCACGGGGCGCAGGTTGTTGTCGAGCACCAGAGCGCTGTAGCCGGGGATCGCGGTGCCGATCGGCAGGCCGCCGTCCGGATCGGACGTCGCCGCCTCGTGCCCGGTGGCCCAGATGGTGGCCTCGGTCGGGCCGTACAGGTTGAAGCAGCGCGCCTGCGGCGTCCAGTGCCGCACCGTGCTGCCGGTGAGCACCTCGCCGGCCCCGATCACCACCCGCAGGCTCGGCACGTCAGCCCGGCCCAGCACGGCGATCGCGGACGGCGGTGCGGTCCACGACGTGACCTGGTGACGACGCATCAGCGCGGCCAGCGGTTCACCGGGCACGAGGTCATCCTGACTGCCCAGGGCGAGCGCGGCGCCCACACCGGCGGCCAGCCCGACCTCGAACATCGAGGCGTCGAAGCTGGGGGAGCAGAACTGCAGCACGGTGTCACCGGCGTGATGCGGCAGGCGGGCGCGTTGCGCGGCCATCAGCGCGGCGAACGATGCGTGGCTGATCTGGACGCCCTTGGGCTGCCCGGTGGAGCCCGAGGTGTAGATGACGTATGCGAGGTTCTGCGGCAGCGGGCCCGGTCCGGGCTCGGGGTTTTCGTGGTATGCGTCAGGGGCGACGAGCGGGATACCGGCCACCTCGGCGAGGTGCTCGGCGCCCGGGCCGGTGCCGATCAGAACGGTGGCGGCGGCGTCGGCCAGCATGTATTCGAGCCGAGAGGACGGATACTGCGGGTCAAGGGGCAGGTAGGCGCCGCCGGCCTTGAGCACGGCCAGCAGCGCGACGAGCCACTCGGGGCTGCGCGGCAGGCAGACACCGACCCGGGTCTCCGGGGCGACGCCATACGCGCGCAACGTGCGGGCCAGGCGGTTGGCGAGCACGTCGACCGCGGCGTATGTCATGGTCCGTTCGTCGAACCTGAGGGCTGTGGCGTCTGGTCGTTCCCGGGCCCAGCGCGCGAACAGTTCGTGTAGCAGCGGCGGGTCGGTCTCCACCGCCGGTACGGACGCGAGCAGCGCGGCCTGTTCCTCCTCGCCGAGCATCGGCAGCTCGGACAGCCGCAGCCCGGGCTCGGCCACCGCCGCCTTGAGTAGGGTCTGCAGGTGGGCCTGCAGGCGCTCGATGCTGTCCGCGTCGAACAGGGAGGCGTCATACTCCCAGGCGGCGGCCAATCCGGCGTCGGTGGGTGCCAGCGTCAGCGCCAGGTCGACACCGGGTGCCTGGGTGTCCATCCGCACCAAGTCGACGGTCAGGTCGTCGAGCCGGATGCTGTTCAGCGACACCTCGGCCATGTGCAGCACGGTCTGGAAGAAGGTCTGCCGGTCCCCGTCGCGGTCCGGGCGCAGCTCCCGCACCAGCCACTCCAGCGGTACCTCCTGGTGCTGGATCGCCTCCAGGGACACTTCGCGGACCTGCGCAAGCAGTTGCGCGAAGGTGGGATCCCCGCCCAGGTTGCTGCGGACCACCACGGTGTTGACGAAGCAGCCGATCAGCTCACCGAGGCCGGGCTCGGTACGGGCCACCACCGGGACGCCGACCATCACGTCGGTCTGGCCGCTGTGCCGGTGCAGCAGCGTGTCGAACACCGCCAGCAGCACCATGAAGACGGTGGCACCGCGCTCGGCCGCGAACACGCGGACGTCCTCGACCAGGTCGCCGGGCAGGGTGGACACCAGCAGACCGTCCCCGGCCGCCACGCCGTTGTGGCGCGGCCGGTCGGTGGGCAGCTCGATGGCGGCCCCGGCACCTGTGAGCCGGTGCCGCCACACGTCCATCGCCGGCCTGAGCGTCTCCGGCGTCAGGTTCTCGCGCTCCCAGACCGCGAAATCCGCGTACTGGATCGGCAGGTCGCCGGCCAGCGGTTCGCCGGCGCGCAGGCGCCGGTAGTTTTCCACGATCTCCTGGTAGAGCAGCTGCAGCGACCAGCCGTCGGCGATCAGGTGATGCAGGCCCAGGGCCAGGCGGTGCTCGTCGTCGCCGAGCCGCAGCAGCGCGGCCCGGAACAGCGGTCCGACCTCGATGTCGAACGGCCGTTGCCAGGCCCGCGACAGCCACTCGTCGGCCTCGGCCGCCGCATTGGTGCCACCATCGCAGGCCACTGTTTCCAGCGGGACGTGCAGCGCGGGGCACACCACCTGCATCGGGTCGCCGTCCCGGGCCACGAACGTCGTGCGCAGCGCCTCGTGCCGGCGGACCACCGCGTCGATCGCGGCCTGCAGCAGGCGGGGGTTGAGCGCACCACGCAGGCGCAGCACGGCCTGGATGTTCCAGGCGTGGCCACCGCCCTCCATCTGTTCGAGGAACCACAGCCGCCGCTGCGAGTATGACGTCGGCGCGACGAAATTATCCTCGATAAGATCCATGCCTACCTACTCCTTGACCTCAGACAGCCGCCGGGCGGGGCGCTGGACAGGGGTGATGGCCGGGCGTGCCGCGCCACCGCTGGCCGCCGCGGCGATCGCGGCGGCCAGCCCCTCGACCGTCCTGCCGTGCGTCAGGAGGGTCTCCAGCCGCAGATGTACGCCGTGCGACTGCTCGATCCGGGCGATGACCCGCGCGGCGAGTAGCGAGTGCCCGCCGGCCTCGAAGAAGTCGTCCCGGATCCCGATCTCGGACTGCCCCAGCACCTCCTGCCAGATGCCGACCAGGTCCTCCTCGACCGCCGTGCGCGGCGGGACGGGAGCGGCCTCGCGCCAGCGCTGGGTAGCCGCGCAGGCCAGTATGGCCTCGTAGTCGATCTTGTGGTTCGGGGTGAGCGGGAACTCCGGCAGCAGGATGATCGAGGCGGGCAGCATGTAGTCGGGCAACTCGCCGGCCAGGTGCTGGCGTAGCATGCCGCCGGTCACGCCGGTCTCCTCCGGCAGCGGGATTGCGTACGCGAGGATCTGCTGGCCCAGCAGGCCGGTCGCGCCGAGCAGCACCACCGCCTGCCGCACCAGTGGGTGCCGTTCCAGCGCCTGCTGTATCTCGTTGAGCTCGATCCGGTGCCCGCGGACCTTGACCTGGCCGTCGGCACGGCCCTGGAATTCCAGGGCACCGTCCTCCCGAAACCGGCCCAGGTCGCCGGTACGGTACATGCGCGCGCCCGGCACGTCGGAGAACGGGTCGGGGACGAACGCGGCCGCGGTCAGCGCCGGATGGCCCAGATAGCCGCGGGCCACCCCGACACCACCGATGCAGATCTCGCCCGTACCGCCGGGTGGCACCGGCCGGTCGCCCAGATCACCCACGACGTACAGCGAGACTCCCGGTAGCGGGTAGCCGATCGGCACCGAGGGGAGCTCGCCGAGGCATGGGGCGGCCCGGTAGAGGGAGGCGGCGACGGTGGTCTCGGTCGGTCCGTACC
Organism: Salinispora sp. H7-4; assembly: GCF_013416675.1. Taxonomy (NCBI): domain Bacteria; kingdom Bacillati; phylum Actinomycetota; class Actinomycetes; order Micromonosporales; family Micromonosporaceae; genus Salinispora; species Salinispora sp. H7-4. The sequence goes on along the minus strand of NZ_JABZED010000002.1, from coordinate 255,057 downwards.
CGTTGAGGAAGCGGTGGCGGTCGGCGAAAGCCGCCGCCAGCTTCGGCGGACACGCCTCGCCTCCGGAGACGACCACGGTCAGGTCGGGGAACTCCCGGTCGGAGATGGTCATCAGGACCGACGGCGGAAGCGCCACGGTGTCGATGCGGTCGTCCCGCAGCCGGGCGGCCAGCTGGTCGGCGGAGGAGACCTCCTCCCTGGTCGCGATGACCAGTGTGCCGCCGTTGGTGAGGGTGGCCAGCGTGTCGACGACGGAGAGGTCGAAGCTGAACGACACGCATTGCAGGGTGCGCCGCCCCGGGCCGACCTCCAGCGCCGGCGCCATACCCGCCAGCAGGGCGCTCAGTGAGGCATGGGTGACCTGAACGCCCTTGGGCTGCCCGGTCGAACCCGAGGTGTAGATGACGTACGCCAGGTTCCCGGGTTGCGGCCGGAGGCCGAGGATGGCTTCCTCGTGATGGGCGTCGATGGCCAGTACGGGAATGCCGCCGGTGTCCGCGAGGTGGTCACCGATGATGACGGTGGCGCCAGAATTGGCGAGCATGTATTCGAGCCGTGCCGGTGGATATTCAGGATCGAGCGGCACGTAGGCGCCGCCGGCCTTGTGGACGGCCAGCAGCGCGACGACCCAGTCGGCGGTGCGGGGCAGGCAGATACCGACGCGAGAATCGGGGGCTACGCCGTGGGCGCGCAGGGCGTTGGCGAGGCGCTTGGCGCGGGCGTCGACCTCGGCGTACGTCAGAATCTGGTGGCCGGTTCCGACCGCCGTGACGTCTGGGTATTCGCGCGCCCACCGCTCGAACCGCTGGTGTGCCAGCAGGGCCGGGCCGTCCTCCATCAGCAGGCCGTCGCCTGCTGTTCCATGCGCTTACGCAGGCTGAGTGGGCGCATGTCGGTCCAGACCTCCTCGATGTGCGCCAGGCACTCCTCGCGGGTGCCGACGGTGCCCTCGTCGCGCCAGCCCAGGGCGTTCTCCCGACCGGCCGGCCAGATCGAGTACTGCTCCTCGTGGTTGAGCACCACCTTGTAGGGCTGGCTCTCCTGGGAATCGCTCATCGCTTCTCCGTCGAGTGGGCGGGACATGCCGGATCCCATTCGATCGTGACCGCGGCCCTTCCCGCCGCCGCACGAAGAGGGTCTAGGACAACACCTGGACTTCTCCCGTGCCGGTGGCCGAGGCGCTGCCGGGAATGACCGAAACGGCGAAGGGAAGCATTGGGCGGGTAGTGGTTTCGCTGGACCAGCGTGGTCGCCCTCGCCGCCGCTCACTGGTATCTCGACCGCCGCCCGGTGCGGGACCCGCTCCCGCGGCTAGCTAGTAGGAGAGGCCGGGCGGTGGCGGGCTGATCCGGCGACGGCGCAGCACGACCTGCCGGGTCCCATCCCGGAACAGCCGAACCCGGGCCAGCTCCCAGCCGGAGAACTCCGCCTGAATGGCGAGCTGCGCGGCCGCGGTCAGCCGGTCAACATTCGGGGGCAACCGTAGCGGCGCGTATTCGTAGTCCATGGCCCCATGCTGCCCATCCGCCCAGCCCGGCGCCACCCTGCCCGGCCCGGTTATCCCAGGCCAGGCGGGGTGCCCCTCCCCGGCCGGGGGTCAGCCGTCGCGCTCCGGGTAGCCGACCGGGACGGCGGAGACGTCGTCGAGCGCTGTTCTGATCTCCTCCGGCAGGGTCATCTGCTCGACCTGGAGGGCGCCGAGTAACTGCCCCACCGTGCGCGCGCCGAGGATCGGCGCGACGACCCCGGGCCGGTCGCGGATCCAGGCCAGCGCGACCTCCAGCGGGGAGACGCCGAGGCCGCCGGCAGCGGTGGCAACCGCTTCCACGATGCTGGAGCAGCGCGGTTCCAGGTAGGTCGCGACGAACCGCTCGAAATGCGGTGAGGCCGCCCGAGAATCCGCTGGTCGGCCGTTTCGGTACTTGCCGGTCAGGACTCCCCGCCCCAGCGGTGACCAGGGCAATACCCCCAGCCCGAGAGCCGCGCAGGCCGGTAGCACCTCCCGCTCGATGCCGCGTTCCAGTAGCGAGTACTCCACCTGGGCGGCGACCACCGGGGCGCGGCCGGGCCAGGCCGCCTGCCAGGCCGCGGCACGGGCGGTTTGCCAGCCCGAGAAGTTGGCGACGCCGACGTACCGGACCCGCCCGCTGGCGACCGCGTGGTCCAGTGCCGCGAGGGTCTCCTCCAGCGGTGTGTCCGGGTCATAGCCGTGCACCTGGAACAGGTCGACGTGGTCGGTGCCGAGCCGCCGCAGGGACGCGTCCAGGGTGCGTAGTAGGTGCCCACGGGAGCCGTCGCGACGCCGGCCGTGGCCCGGGCGCAGCCCTGCCTTGGTCGCGATCAGCAGCTCCTCGCGGGGGACCAGGGTGCCGAGCAGCGAGCCGATGACCGATTCGGCGTCACCGTCACCGTATACATCGGCGGTGTCGACCAGGTTGCCGCCGGCGTCGAGATAACCTTTCAGCTGGGCCGCCGCATCGTCAGCTTCGGTGTCCCGGCCCCAGGTCATGGTGCCGAGCGCGAGCCGCGAAACCGCCAGCCCGCTTCGGCCGAGCGGTCGCTGTTGCATGGTTGAATCTTATTTCCATCACGGGTCGCACCGATATCCTCGCTGCCGTCCAGTCTGCCGCCTGTTCGTCGCCGCGCCTCCTCGGGTACCTCGCTGCCGGCGCTGTTGCGTGAGCCGGTGATCGAGGGCGGCGATGGTATTGCGTAACCTGATGCGACCTGTGGTGTGGATGGGGGAGGACTAGTGCGACTCGGGCTCAGCCTCGGTTACCAGACGGCGTGGAGTACACCTGCAGACCATCTGGCTCTGGCCCAGGAGGCGGACCGGCTCGGCTACACGGTGGTGTGGGCGGCGGAGGCGTACGGCTCCGACTCGCCGAGCATGCTCGCCTGGATGGCCGGCCAGACCAAGCGGATTGAGCTCGGTAGCGCGGTGATGCAGATTCCGGGCCGCACCCCGGCGATGACCGCGATGACCGCCGCGACCATCGACGCGCTCTCCGGTGGCCGGTTCCGGCTGGGCCTGGGGGTGTCCGGTCCGCAGGTCTCCGAGGGCTGGCACGGCGTACGGTTCGCCCGCCCGCTCGCCCGGACCCGGGAGTTTGTCGACATCGTTCGGCTGGCGGTGGCCCGCAAGCAGGTCGCCTACACCGGCGACTTCTACACCCTGCCGCTACCCGACGGACCGGGCAAGGCGCTGCGTCTGGGCTTCCACCCGCCCCGGGAGTACATTCCGACCTACCTGGCCGCCGTCGGTCCGAAGAACCTGGAACTCGCCGGCGAGATCGCCGACGGCTGGCTCGCCGTCTTCTACGCGCCGGAGTTCGCCGCGGAGCAGCTCGCTGCGATCCGCGCCGGTCGGGCCCGCGCCGGGAAGGAGCTGTCCGGCTTCGATGTGGTTCCCTCGGTGCCGGTGGTGATCGGTGACGATGTCGCCAGCTGCGCCGAACTGGTCCGCTGGTACGCCGCGCTCTACATCGGCGGCATGGGCAGCCGGCAGCAGAACTTCTACAACCAGCTCGCCACCCGGATGGGGTACGGCGAGGCCGCGCGCGAGGTGCAGGAGCTGTACCTGGCCCGGCGGCACCGCGACGCGGCCGCCGCGGTGCCGCTGGAGCTGATTGACCGCACCTCGCTGCTCGGCCCGAAGGAGCGCATCGCCGAGCGGATGCGGGAGTTCGCCGCTGCCGGCGTCACCACGCTGTCGGTGACCCTCTTCGTGGCCGACCGGGACAGCGGCGTGCAGACCCTTCGGACCGTCGCCGAGGCGCTGGATCTCGCGGGAGTCGGCGAGTGACCTGGGTCGAGGCCATTGTCCTGGGCATCGTGCAGGGCCTGACCGAATTCCTGCCGATCAGCTCGTCGGGCCATCTGCGGATCACCTCCGCGATCTTCTTCGAGCAGGACGCCGGGGCGTCGTTCACCGCCGTCACCCAGCTCGGCACCGAGGCGGCGGTGCTGCTCTACTTCGCCAAGGACATCTGGCGAATCAGCCGTACCTGGGTCGTTGGAATCTGGGATCGGTCGGTGCGCAGCAGCCTCGACTACCGGATGGGCTGGTACGTCATCGTCGGCTCGATTCCCATCGGCGTCTTCGGCTTCTTGTTCAAGGACCAGATCCGGGAGACTGCGCGGAACCTGTGGCTGGTCGCCAGCACCCTGATCCTGTTCGCCTTCGTACTGGCGTTCGCCGAGTACTGGGGCCGGCAGACGCGGACGCTGCAGAACTTCCGGATGCGCGACGGTGTGGTGATGGGTTTCGCGCAGGCGATGGCGTTGATTCCCGGCGTGTCCCGGTCGGGGGGGACGCTCACCGCCGGCCTGCTGCTCAACCTGACCCGGGAGACCGCGGCCCGATACTCATTCCTGCTGGCCATTCCCGCGGTGGTGATGTCGGGCGTGCTCAGTCTCGAGGACGTCTTCGCTCCGGCGGCGCCGGGCACCTCGGTGCCGAGCGGGGCGCAGATGATCGTGGCCACTGCGGCCGCCTTCGCCGTGGGTTACGCGGCCATCGCCTGGCTGCTGCGCTACGTGGCGCACCACACCCTGTACATCTTTGTGCTGTATCGGGTGGCGTTGGGAACGCTGGTGCTCGCCCTGCTGCTGACCGGCACAATCAGCGCCACCTGACCCGTTGTCGCCGACGCGCCCGGGTGCGGACACCGCCCGGGCACATCGGTGGGCCAGGCGTGGGGCAGGCTCTAGGGTGGTCACCGTGGCGACGCTACTGCTCTTGCGACACGGCCGGACGACCGCGAACGCTGCCGGCGGGCTGGCCGGTCGGCAGCCGGTCGAGCTGGACGAGACCGGCCGCACCCAGGCCACCGCGGTCGGCGAGCGGCTCCGGCTGCTTTCCTGCCCGACCGTGGTGACCAGCCCGTTGGTCCGTTGCCGGCAGACCCTGGAGCGGGCGTTGCCCGAGGCCGTGCCGGTGGTGGAGGAGGGGCTGACCGAGTGCGGATACGGCAGCTGGGAGGGGCAGCCGCTGAAACAGCTCGCCAAGGACGCGCTCTGGCCGGTCGTGCAGCAGCACCCCAGCGCGGCGGTCTTCCCGGGCGGGGAGGCGATGGCGAGCATGGCGGCCCGGGCGGTGGCCGCGGTGCGCACCTGGGATGCTCGGGTGAGCGCGGAGCACGGGCTGGACGCGGTCTGGCTGGCCTGCACCCACGGCGACGTGATCAAAGCGATCGTGGCGGACGCGCTCGGCCTGCACCTGGACCTCTTCCAGCGGCTCATCGTGGATCCGGCCTCGGTCACGGTGATCCGCTACACCCCGCTGCGTCCCTTCCTGGTGCGGCTCAACGACACCGGCGGCGATCTGACCGCATTGGTCCCGCCCCCGCCGAAGCGGGGCAGGCGGAAGCGTCGTACCGCGGACTCGGACGCCACGATCGGGGGCGGCGCTGGGGCAGGGGTCTGACCCGTTCCGGTGATCACGTCGGCGCTGGCGAGGGGCAACGCGGCCCGGGCGGCCACGGCGGGACCGAGGGGGCGTCGCGATGCGGAGGCGCCTCGCGGCGATTCCGGTCGGTGGGGTGCGCGCCCTGCGGGTGCGCCGGATAGGGTCGAGGTATGACCCACCAGGTGTACGCCTTCGAGCCGCCGGAGCGGTTCGTCGCCGGAACCGTCGGGCCGCCGGGGGATCGCACGTTCTTTCTCCAGGCCCGCGGCGGTGGCCGGCTGGTCAGCGTCGCGCTGGAGAAGGTCCAGGTCTCACTGCTGGCGGAGAAACTTGAGGAGTTGCTCTCCGAGGCGCAACGGCGGTTTGGGGTGAAGCTGCCGGAGACCGGCCCGGTTGGTGGGGACAACGACCCGCTGGACGCCCCCGTCGACGAGGAGTTCCGGGTCGGCACCCTGGGGCTGGCCTTTGACGTGGACACGGAGACGGTCGTGATCGAGGCGATCGCGGTCGGCGAGGTCGAGGCTGAGGTTGGGGCCGCCGAGGCTGCGGCTGAGGTCGAGTTGGACGAGTCGGACGACGAGGAGCCAGACGACGACCTGGACCGGCTGCGGGTGCGGTTGACCCCGGAGGCGACCCGCGAGTTTATTGGACGGGCCCGGCGGGTGGTAAACGCGGGCCGACCGCCGTGTCCGCTCTGCGGCCAGCCCCTCGACCCGGTCGGTCACCTCTGCCCGCGCCACAACGGCTACCACCGGTGACCTCATCTGAGCTGCACCGGAGCCGGGATTGGCACCAGCCGCACCAGGACGGTGATCAGCTGCTTCGGCTGCTGCGGGAGGGTCCGCTCGAGTTGGAGGGGCGGCTGGTGGACGCCTCGAACACGACGCTCCGCGCGGTCCTGACGTTGGACGGGATGACCGCGCGTTGTGTCTACAAGCCGGTGCGGGGTGAGCGGCCGCTCTGGGACTTTCCAGATGGCAATCTCGCCGGGCGCGAGGTCGCCGCGTACCTGGTGTCGGCGGCCACCGGATGGGACCTGGTGCCGCCGACGGTGCTGCGCGACGGCCCGCTCGGCCCCGGCTCCTGCCAGCTGTGGATCGACGGGCCGGTGGAGCCGGAGCCACTGGTCGGGTTTGTTCCGACCGACAAACTGCCGTCCCGGTGGTTGGCGGTGGCCGCGGCCCGGGACGAGGAGGGCATCCCGTACGCCCTGGCGCACGCCGACGACCCGCGGCTCGCCCGGCTGGCCGTACTGGACGCGGTTATCAACAACGCCGACCGCAAGGGCGGACATGTTCTGGTCGGCCCGGACGGCCGAATCCACGGCGTGGATCACGGGGTCAGCTTCCACGTGGAGGAGAAGCTGCGCACGGTCTTGTGGGGTTGGGCGGGCCGCGAGCTGCCGACGGACGTGGCGGAGGCGCTCGCGACACTCGCCGGCGCGGTCGCCGGGGAACTGGGCGGTGCTCTCGCCGAGCACCTCACGGTCAGCGAAGTCGCCGCGGTGGCTTCCCGGATCGGGCGGCTGCGGGCCGCCGGACGATTCCCGTTGCCGTCGCGTCAGTGGCCGGCGATGCCGTGGCCACCCATGTGAGCGGCTGTCACGTTAGTCACCTCTCGTGTTCCCCGGAGCCCGCTGACGGCTGGTTAGGCTGGCGGTCATGGACTCTTGGGCGGGACACGAGGTGCCGCGGCTGCCGGGCCAGGGCGGGCCGCTGATGTTGTTTGACTCGGCCCGGCGGGGCGTGGCCGCCAGCGCGCCGACCGGCACCGGCACCATGTACGTCTGCGGCATCACCCCGTATGACGCCACCCACCTCGGGCACGCCGCCACCATGATCGCCTTCGACCTGATCCAGCGGGCGTGGCGGGACGCGGGGCGGGACGTGACGTACGTGCAGAACGTCACCGACATCGATGATCCGCTGCTGGAGCGGGCCGCTCGGGATGGCGAGGACTGGAAGGTCCTGGCGATGCGGGAGACCGCGCTGTTCCGGGAGGACATGGCGGCGCTGCGGATCCTCCCGCCGGAGCACTACGTCGGTGCGGTGGAGTCGATCCCGGACATCGCCGAGCGGGTCCTGACCCTGGTGAAGGAGGGTGCTGCCTACCGGCTCGAGGACGGGACCGGCGATGTCTACTTCGACATCGCGGCCGCCCCCCGATTCGGGTACGAGTCCCACCTGAGCCGGGAGCAGATGCTGGAGATCTTCCCCGAGCGCGGCGGTGACCCGGATCGGGCCGGTAAGCGCGACCCGCTCGATCCGCTGTTGTGGCGTGGTGCCCGCGCCGACGAGCCGTCGTGGCCCGGCGGGGAGCTGGGCCCGGGCCGCCCCGGCTGGCACATCGAGTGCGCCGTGATCGCGCTGGACCTGCTCGGTGCGCAGATCGATGTGCAGGGTGGCGGGAATGATCTGATCTTCCCGCACCATGAGTGCTCGGCCGCCCACGCCGAGCTGTTGACCGGGCAGACCCCGTTCGCCGGGCACTACGTGCACGCGGGCATGATCGGCCTGGACGGCGAGAAGATGTCCAAATCCCGCGGCAACCTGGTCTTCGTCTCCCGGTTGCGAGCCGATCAGGTGGATCCGATGGCGGTCCGGCTGGCCCTGATGAGCGGGCACTACCGCGGCGACCGCACCTGGAACGACGAGCTGTTGGCGACCGCGCGGGAGCGGCTGGGCCGATGGCGGCGGGCTGCCGCGTTGCCCGGCGGTCCGTCCGCGGAGGCGTTTCTGGCCACGCTTCGGGCGCGCCTCGCCGACGATCTCGACACCCCGGGGGCGCTCGCTCTGGCGGACTCCTGGGCGGAGGCGGCGCTCCTCGGTGCCGGCAACGACCCGGGGGCACCCGCGCTCTTCTCCCGGGCGCTGGACGCCCTGCTCGGCGTCCGTCTGTGACCTACTGGGCGGTCCGACGGCCGGAAGATGGCCCCCTCGGCGCGGGTGGCCTCGCCATCAGCCCAGGACGAGACCCGGGCCCGGCTCCGGTTCGGTCGCCGGGGCCGGGATCTGGTACGCCTCGGTCAGGGTGGTGACCGGGCCGGGCCAGGTGGCCTGGGCGACCTCGATCGGTTTACGGCGTTCGTCGTAGGCGACGTGCAGCAGGTGTAGCACCGGGGTGTCGGGGCGGATCTGGAGGGTCTCCGCCTCGTCTCGGCTGGGCTGCCGGGCACTGATCGTGTCGGTCGCGGTAGCGTACCGCCGGCCGGTGGCTTCCTCGGCCTCCTGGTAGAGGGGGCGGCCGAAGGCCTCGGCCCGCTCCAGCGAGGTGCCGGCGGTGTCGGTCGGTAGGAACCAGGCGGCACCGACCTCCACCGGGGAGTCCTCGGCCCGGACCAGGTGTCGACGACAGAGCAGCTCGGTGCCGTCGGATACGCCGAACGCGTCGGCGACCTCGGGCGGTGCGGGGGCGGGCCCGACGGAGACGAGCTGTTGCCGGTACCGGGCGGCGAGGTCGGTGTGGTAGCCACGGAAGCCGCCGTACCGGCCCCGGGAGAGCCGGTTGAGGCGGCGTCGGGTGCCGCGGACGTACGTACCGGAGCCAGGCTTCGTGATCAGGATGCCCTCGACCCGGAGTTGGTCCACGGCGCGTTGCACGGTCTGCTTGGCGACGCCGAACATTTCGGCGATGGCCGGGATGGAGGGTAGCCGCTCGCCGGGACCCCAGTCACCGCGGCGCACCTGTGCCTTGATCTGCGCGGCGATCTGTCGGTGCGGGAATTCGGCCGCTCCCGGGTTGATCTGCATGCCCGCCTCCTCGGTCATCAACTAGGTTCCTAGGATGCCGTAGCGAGTGGGTTCCTGTCCACAACCGACTGGGGCAGACAGAAAGACAGTGGCCCGCCACCGGTGAAGGTGGCGGGCCACGAGGATCAGCGCGCTACGGGCTACCAGGAGCCGGCGGTAGGACCGGCGGAGCCGCCGCGCCGGCGCAGGTACTTCTCAAACTCCTGGGCGATCTCGTCCCCGGTCAGTGGGGTGATGCCGGCGTCGCCGACCCGTTCCTCCAACTCGCGGACGTACTCACCGAGCTCGGCGTCCTGCTCGGCGGCGCCCCGGACCCGCTGTTCCCACTCGGCGGCCTCCTCGGCGAGGTCCGCCATCGGCACCGGCAGATCCAGCACCTCCTCGACCCGGTGCAGCAGGGCCAGGGTCGCCTTGGGGCAGGGTGGGTTGTTGGCGTAGTGCGGCACATGCACCCAGAACGACACCGCGTTCACCTCGGCCCGTGCGCAGGCATCGTGCAGGACCCCGACAATGCCGGTGGGCCCGTCGTACCGGGTGGGAGTGAGCTGGAAGCGCTGTGCCGCGCCCTTGTCGGAGGCGCTTCCGCTGATCGGTAGCGGTCGGGTGTACGGCACGTCGGCCAGGAGCGCGCCGAGCAGCACCACCCGTTCGACCTCCAGGCTGTGGCAGATCTCCAGCACCTGCTCGCAGAAGGTGCGCCAGCGCATGCTCGGCTCGATGCCGCGGATCAGCACGACATCCCGCTCGGTACCGGCAGGGCTGGCGGCCATGAACCGGGTGGTGGGCCACTCCACCCGTCGGGTCTCGCCCGCCGACATCGCGATCGTGGGGCGGCTGACCTGGAAGTCGTAGAAGTCCTCCGGATCCAGCTCGGTCACCGGCCGGGCCTGCCACACCTGTTCCAGGTGTTCGACGGCGGCCGTCGAGGCATCGGCGGCGTCGTTCCAACCTTCGAAGGCGGCGATGGCCACGGGGGACCGCAGGACCGGCAGTCCGTCGAACTCGGTCACGCGGTCACCTCGTCCCGCCCGTCGGGGGCGGTGCCGGGCAGGTGCCCGATCGGCCGGCCACCATGCGTCGTGGCGTCGCTGTAGTCCCTCACGTCCGTCAGCCTACGTGCCAGGGGTGGGAACCGGACCGTCGGCCGCGCCGATCTGTCAAGCGACGAAACAAACACTCGGGTGACAAAGGGGCAGCGGGTACTGGATACCCCACGTGGGATCCGGTAGCCGGGGATCGACCACACCCCGTGTGGTCGCAGTAACCTGAAGCTGTGGTGATCTCCGTGCTCGACGCGCTGGCCGACCGGATTCTCGTCGCCGACGGGGCGATGGGGACCATGTTGCACGCGGCAGACCTGACTCTCGATGACTTCGATGGGCTGGAGGGCTGCAACGAAATCCTCAACGTGACCCGGCCGGACGCTGTCCGTGGCGTGCACGAGGCATATCTGGCCGTGGGTGCAGACTGCGTGGAGACCAACACGTTCGGCGCGAACCTGGCGAACTTGGCCGAGTACGGCATTGAGGGGCGCATCCGTGAGCTGTCCGAGGCTGGCGCCCGGCTGGCCCGCACCGCCGCCGACGCGTACGCGACACCGGAGCAGCCGCGCTTCGTCCTGGGCTCGATCGGGCCGGGCACGAAGCTACCCACCCTGGGGCACGCCACGTACGCCGCGCTGCGGGATGCGTACCAGGAGAACGCCGTTGGCCTGATCGCCGGCGGATCCGATGCGCTGATCATCGAGACGTGCCAGGACCTGCTCCAGGTGAAGGCAGCGGCAATCGGCGCGAAGCGGGCGATGGCCGAGCTGGGCGGCTCGGTCCCGATCATCTGTCATGTGGCGGTGGAGACCACCGGCACCATGCTGCTGGGCAGCGAGATCGGCGCCGCGCTCACCGCGATCGAGCCACTCGGCATCGACCTGATCGGGCTGAACTGCTCCACCGGGCCGGCGGAGATGGGTGAGCACCTGCGCTACCTGTCCCAGCACTCCCAGACTCCGGTGTCGGTGATGCCGAACGCCGGCCTGCCGGTCCTCACCTCCGACGGTGCGTACTTCCCGCTGACGCCGGACGAGCTGGGCGATGCCCTGGCGCAGTTCGCCACCGACTACGGTGTGGCGCTGGTCGGCGGCTGCTGCGGGACCACGCCGGAGCACATCCGGGTGCTGGCCGGACGGATGCGGGGCCGACCGCCGGCGGTGCGCGAGCCACAGCCCGAGCCCGGCGCCTCGTCGATCTATCACCATGTCCCCTTCGCGCAGGACGCGAGCGTGCTGATGGTGGGGGAGCGGACCAACGCCAACGGCTCCAAGGCGTTCCGTGCGGCCATGCTCGCGGAGGACTGGCAGGCGTGCGTCGAGATCGCCCGTGGCCAGGCGCGGGATGGCTCGCACCTGCTGGACCTCTGTGTGGACTACGTGGGCCGCGACGGCACCCAGGACATGCGCGAGCTGGCCAGCCGGTTCGCCACCGCCTCCACGCTGCCGATCGTGCTGGATTCGACCGAGCCGGGCGTGATCGAGGCGGGGTTGGAGACACTCGGTGGGCGATGCGTGGTCAACTCGGTCAACTTCGAGGACGGCGACGGCCCCGACTCCCGATACGCCCGCCTGATGTCCGTGGTCAAGGAACACGGCGCCGCGGTGGTGGCACTGCTCATCGACGAGGAGGGGCAGGCGCGTACCAAGGACTGGAAGGTACGCGTGGCCACCCGGCTGATCGACGATCTGACCGGCCGGTGGGGGATGGCCCGGTCGGACATCCTGATCGACGCCCTGACCTTCCCGATCGCCACCGGGCAGGAGGAGACCCGGCGGGACGGGATCGAGACCATCGAGGCGATCCGGGAGATCGCCGCCCGCTACCCGGGGGTCAACTTCACCCTGGGTATCTCCAACGTCTCGTTCGGGCTCAATCCGGCGGCCCGGCAGGTCCTCAACTCGGTGTTCCTGCACGAGTGCGTCCAGGCCGGGCTGACCTCGGCGATCGTGCACGCCAGCAAGATCCTGCCGATGTCGAAGATTCCCGATGAGCAACGGGAGATCGCACTCGACCTGGTCTACGACCGACGCCGCGCAGGGTACGACCCGGTCCAGCGCTTCATCGAAGCCTTCGAGGGGGTGGACGCGGCCTCGGCGCGGGCCAGCCGAGCGGAGGAACTGGCCGCGCTGCCGCTCCAGGAGCGGCTCAAGCGCCGGATCATCGACGGCGAGCGCAACGGTCTCGAGGCCGATCTGGACGCGGCCCTCGCCACCGGGTTGGCGGCGATGGTCGTTATCAACGACATTCTGCTGGACGGGATGAAGGTGGTCGGCGAACTGTTCGGGGCCGGCCAGATGCAGCTGCCGTTCGTACTCCAGTCCGCCGAGGTGATGAAGTCCGCGGTGGCGTACCTGGAGCCGCACCTGGAGAAGGCCGATGACGGCGGTAAGGGACGGATCGTGCTCGCCACCGTGAAGGGCGACGTCCACGACATCGGCAAGAACCTCGTCGATATCATCCTGTCGAACAACGGCTACGAGGTGGTGAACATCGGGATCAAGCAGCCGATCAACGCCATCCTCGACGCCGCCGAGCAGAACCGCGCGGACGCGATCGGCATGTCGGGGCTGTTGGTGAAGAGCACCGTCATCATGAAGGAGAACCTGGTCGAGATGGCCACGCGGGGCGTTGCGGAGCGCTGGCCGGTCCTGCTGGGGGGTGCGGCGCTGACCCGCGCGTACGTCGAGGACGACCTGCGATCGATGTTCCCCGGCCAGGTGCACTACGCCCGGGATGCCTTCGAAGGGCTCTCCCTGATGGACCGGGTGATGGCCGCCAAGCGCGGTGGCGCACCGGTGGAGGACCCGGAGCGGGAGGCGGCGTTGGCCGCGCGGCGGGAGCGGCGGGTGCGGCAGCGGGCGATCGTCAGCCAGTCGTTGCCGGGGCTGGACGACGCCTCGGTCCGCTCCGACGTGGCCACCGATGTCGAGGTGCCCACCCCACCGTTCTTCGGCACCCGGGTGGTCAGGGGGCTGCCCCTCGCCGACTACGCGGCCCTGATCGACGAACGGGCGACGTTTCTCGGGCAGTGGGGGCTACGCGGTGCCCGCGGCGGGAAGGGCCCCAGCTACGAGGAGTTGGTGGAGACCGAGGGCCGGCCGCGGCTGCGCTACTGGCTGGACCGGCTCATCGCCGACCAGGTACTGGAGGCAGCTGTGGTGTACGGCTACTTCCCGGCCTACTCCGACGGCAACGACCTGGTCGTGCTCGACGAGAACGGGCACGCGGAGCGGGCCCGGTTCACCTTCCCCCGGCAGCGCCAGGAGCGGCGGCTCTGCCTGGCCGACTTCTTCCGTCCTCGCGGCGGCGAGCTGGACGTGGTGGCGCTGCAGCTGGTCACGGTTGGCCAACTGATCAGCGAATATACGGCGAAGTTGTTCGCCCGCAACGAGTACCGCGACTATCTGGAGGTGCACGGGCTGTCGGTGCAGCTCACCGAGGCTCTTGCCGAGTACTGGCACCAGCGGGTCCGCGCCGAGCTGAGCCTGCCCGACGACCGTACGGTGGCCACCACCGACCCGGCTGACCTGGCCGGGTTGCTGCGTAACGACTACCGGGGCTGCCGGTATGCCTTCGGCTACCCGGCCTGCCCGGACCTGGAGGACCGGGCGAAGCTCGTGGACCTGCTGGGTGCGGAACGGATCGGTGTGCAGCTGTCGGAGGAGTTCCAGCTCGTTCCGGAACAGGCCACCGACGCAATTGTCGTGCACCACCCGGAGGCGGGTTACTTCAACGCCAAGTGACACCAGGTCCGTCCGGCCAGGTCTCGGTGAAGTGATCCACCTGTCGCTAGCCGGGCAGGGGGGTGGGTGAGATCCACGCCAGCTGACCGCTGTTCTGTATCGCCTCGCCCATGGTCGCGACAACCGATCGGGAGTTGCGGTGCGGTGCCAGCCAGATGGTGAGCCGGTGTCGGTGGTGTTGTCGGTCGGGTGAGGCTGTTGCGATTGCCGGCGCGGGGATCTGCTGTGGGCGTAGGGTGTGTCCGACGAGCCTTTGCCGCCGGGAACGCTGTTGGCCAATCGTAGCCCCTGGCCGCTGGCAAACCCTGGGAGGGTAAATGCCGGACATGGAACAAGATTTTGACATGGTTGCCTCGGATTCACTTCTGTTGAATCCGATGTTCGCGCGTCCAGGCCAGTCGACGGAGCGTACCCGGTTTTCGATTCCGGACGCCGCCACTCTGCCCGAGACCGCATACCAGATCGTGCACGACGAGGTGGCCCTCGACGGGAACGCCCGACTGAATTTGGCGACTTTTGTTGGCACCTGGATGGACGATCATGCCGAGAAACTGTTCGCGGAAACCTTCGACCGAAATCTTATCGACAAGGACGAGTATCAGGCAACCAGTGCAATAGAGAAGCGATGTTTGGTCATGCTGGCAGATCTCTGGCATGCCCGGGACCCGCGGAGCACTATCGGTGCGTCCACGACCGGTTCCTCGGAAGCCTGCATGTTGGGGGGGTTGGCGCTCAAGCGTCGTTGGCAGCATGCGCGTCGCCGTGCGGGCAAGCCGACCAGTCACCCCAACCTGGTGATGTCGAGCGCGGTGCAGGTGTGTTGGAAAAAGTTTTGCAACTACTGGGATGTGGAGCCCCGCTTCGTTCCGATTTCCGAAGAGCACAAGACCTTGGACGGTCATGACCTTGCATCGTACGTGGACGAGAACACGATCGGGGTCGTCGCGATTCTTGGCGTGACGTATACCGGAATGTATGAGCCGGTCCAGCGCATCGCGGCTGCCTTGGACGAAATTCAGGACTCGACCGGGCTTGATGTAGAAATTCATGTGGACGGAGCTACCGGTGCGTTCGTGGCGCCCTTTGTTCAGCCAGACATGGTCTGGGACTTCCGGCTCCGGAGAGTAGCGTCGATCAACGCCTCCGGTCACAAATACGGACTGGTGTACCCCGGGCTGGGATGGGTGGTCTGGCGAGACGAGGCGGCGTTGCCCGAGGACCTGATTTTCTGGGTTAACTACCTGGGTGGCGAAACACCGACGCTCGGGCTAAATTTCACCAGACCGGGGGCTCAGGTGCTCTTGCAGTACTATCTCTTCCTGCGTCTCGGTCGAGAGGGCTTTCGGCGGGTGCAGCTCGCCATGCATGATGTCGCGCGGTACTTGTCCCAGGAGGTCGCAAAGATACCGCATCTCGAGCTGTGGAGCGATGGTAACGATATTCCGGTGCTAGCCTGGCACCTGCGGGGTGGGTACACCAAGAATTGGAACCTGTATCATCTGTCCGACCGCATGCGTATGAAGGGATGGCAGATTCCCACCTATGCAATGCCCGATAATCTCACGGACCTCATGGTGCAGCGGATCGTGATTCGCAATGGGCTCAGCCGTGACCTCGCCGAGGTGTTTATTGCTGAACTTCGTGGCGAGATAGCGCACCTTGACTCTCTCGAGTCTCCTATACCCGCGGTCGGTCAGCGACCTGGGTTCCATCATTGAATCTTTGCGAGAGCGCATGGCTCCGTCAGATAGCCGACCCGCGGGCAAAAACTCGGCGAAGATCAGTGTCCTGGGGCTGGCGATGCTCAACATCGTCGCGGTGGTCAGCCTGAGTGGCCTGCCGGCTGAGGCCGAGTACGGGTTGAGTGCTGCCTTCTACTATGTCTTCGCTGCGGTCTTCTTTCTCGTGCCAGTCTCGCTGGTCGCCGCTGAACTAGCCACCGGGTGGCCGGAGAAGGGAGGCGTGTTCCGGTGGGTTGGTGAGGCGTTCGGGGCCCGTTGGGGATTCGTGTCCATCTTTCTACTGCTGGCCCAGGTGACGATCTTTTTTCCGGTTCTTCTCACCTTCGGGGCGATCTCGCTCGCCTACACCGGCCCGGAGGCAACGCTGGATGAGAAGTTGTCCGGCAACCGACTGTACATTCTGCTGACTGTGCTCGCGGTCTTCTGGGTCGCCACCGCGATCGGCGCCCACGGGATTGCCGCGTTTACCCGTGTCGCGAAGTGGGGCGGCATCGTCGGCACTATTCTTCCCGCCTTGCTCCTCGTGATCCTCGGTCTTGTCTACCTGAGCTCGGGCGGGCAGTCGCAGACGCCGCTGGGTTGGGGTGAGGTGGTCCCGGATTTCGCGCGGTTCAGTAACCTGGCGTTGGCCGCGAGCATTTTTCTCTTCTATGCCGGCATGGAGATGAATGCGATCCATGTGCGGGACGTGGAGAATCCCACCCGGCACTATCCGCTGGCGGTGCTGATCGCAGCGGTGGGAGCGATGAGCATCCTGGTGCTGGGCACACTGACGATTTCCTTTGTCGTACCGCGATCCGAGATAGACCTGACGCAGTCACTATTGATAACTTTCCTTGATGTTTTCCGCTGGCTCGGCCTTGCCTGGGCGGTGCCGATAGTCGCGGTCGCCTTGGTGATCGGTGTTCTGGCCGGCATCGTAACCTGGGTCGTCGGCCCGTCAACCGCGATGCTGGCGGTGGCAAAGGCCGGCTATCTGCCGCCTTTCTTTCAATTGACCAACAAATACGGGATGCCTACCAGAATCTTGCTGTTCCAGGCGATTTCGGTTAGTGTCCTGGCAGTGCTGTTCATTGTTATGCCATCAGTGGAGGCGGCCTTTCAGGTCCTCAGTCAGCTCGCTGGTATCCTCTATCTTCTCATCTATCTGGGAATGTTCGCCGCGGCGATCCAGCTACGGTACAGCCAACCTGATCGACGACGGCCGTACCGAGTTCCGGGTGGGCTTCCGGGAATGTGGGTCATCGGTGGCATCGGTTTCGTCGCCTCGGCGCTCGCACTCGCCTCCAGCCTTGCACCCCCAGATCAGATCGGTGTCGGAAGCCCCACCGTCTATATAGGACTGCTTGTGGGGTTGGCGGCCATGATCATCGCGGTGCCGCTCAGCGTGTACGTACTGCGTAAGCCGGACTGGTGTGACCCTGGTCGTGATGTCGCGCCGTTTAGCTGGGAGACGCAAGGCGATCGCTAACCCGGTCGGTGCGCTGGGGCGCCGGGGTGACGGTTGACCGGCGGCAAGGATTCACCGGAACCGCCCAATAGCCCACGGGTCGCCGATGGTCCGCCTACCGTGACCTCGTGGACGCCGGAGCGGAAGCTGAGACAGGCGAGGGGCGCCCGTGGACGCGGGCCCAGAAGTGGACGATAGTCGCGGCTGGCCTCGGCGTCTTCATCACCCTGCACGACGTGCTGGTAGCGAATGTGGCGCTGCCCCGAATTCAGGCATTCTATGATTTGGGGGAGTCCGGGCTGCAGTGGATCGTCGCCACCTACACCATGGGAATGGCTATCGCCATCATGCCCGCGGCCACCGTGGCTGATCGGTTCGGGCGGCGGCGGCTGTACCTGACCGCAGTGGTGGTCTTCACCGCGGCCTCGGTGACGGCCGGACTAACCTCGACCTTCACCGTCATGCTGGTGGCGCGGGGGATGCAGGGAGTGGCCGCGGCCGTCATCACGGTCACCGCACTGGCCCTGGTCTCGGCGACTTTCCCGCACAAGCGGCAGCGTTTTTTCGCCCTCGGGCTCTTCGCCGCGGTCGCGGACATCGGGCTGGCGCTCGGCCCGCCGCTCGGCGGAATCCTGACCGAGGTGGCGAGCTGGCGGGTCGTCTTCTTCGTCAATGTTCCGGTCGCCGTGCTGGCGGTCGGGCTTACCCTTCGGTACGTCGCCGAGTCGCGCGAGTCCACCCGCCGTGTTGTCGATCTACCCGGGCAGCTGCTGTTTGTGATAACAGTCGGTGCGTTTACTTTTGCCGTTATCGATGGCCATGACCTGGGCTGGGGATCGCCGCTAATTCTGGTGGCGTTCGTCGCCTTCGCCGTTGGTCTCATTGCCTTCATTGTCCATGAGCTCCGCACCCGTTCACCGATGATGGATCTGCGGCTCTTCACCAGCCGCGCCTACCGGTTGGGCAATATGGCAATATTTTTCGGTTTTTTTACAGTGTATGGTGCTTTGTTAATCGTCACCCAATACTTTCAGAACGTCCGGCTCTACACCCCGGTGGAGGCGGGTCTGCTCATCTTGCCGTCCTCCCTCGCCTCGGTGGCGGTTTCCCCGGTCGCTGGCTTCATCGCCGCCCGCCGTGGCGCCCGCCTGCCGGCCCTCGTCGGCCAGACTCTGCTCGTTGTCGGACTGGCCATCATGGTGGTCGGGGTGGCATGGAGTGTCGTCGCCGTCGTGCTGGGCTTTCTGCTCCTGGGTGCCGGTCTCTCCCTGATCATCCCGCCGGTGCAGGGGCTGGCGTTGAATTCGGTGCCGGTGGAGCGCGCCGGCATGGCCTCGGGCATCATAGCCACCCAGCGAGGTCTTGGATCAACCGCCGGCTACGCGGTACTGGGAACGATCGTCTCGGTATGGGTCGCTTCTTTCTTGGACGACGACCTGGCCAGCACCATTCCCGACCGTGCCGAACGGGCTGCTGTTGTCGAGCAGATCGTTGACGATACCAATCCGAACGCTTTTGAGGCGATAGTCGGGCCTGGTCGGCCCGTTGACCATCCCGAGCCCGACCAGGTGGCGGCGATTCGGACGGTCGCAGACCACACCTTTGTGCGGGGTATGCAGCTCGGCCTGGGGCTCGCCGCTCTGGTCGCCCTGATCGTCCTGGCGATCCTCATCCGGAGTTTTCGCGACTCCCAAGATCGATAGATTGTGGTCCCTAGCTCGGGCCTGCCCTCCGAGTGATATGCGAGGTGAAATGTCGCTGCTTCCGTGGGAGGAGGTGGTGCCGGGCGCCACGCTGATGATGGATTGGTGTGGAATCGAGAAGGCGTTGCCCGCTACAGGTGGTTAGCTGGAGAAACATGTTGAGTACCGGACGGACAAGAGGAGCAGTGCGTACGTGAGCGTTACGTCGAAAGCTGGTAAGGACAGCAAGCAGACAAAGTCGTCCCAGGAGGAAGGGTTCTCCGAGGTCGAGCGGGCCGCCATCAAGGACCGGGCGGCGGAGTTGAAGTCGGAGGCTCGCCGTAGCAAGAGCGCGAACAAGGCGGCAGCCGACGAGAGAGACGTCCTCGAGAAGATCAGCAACATGGCGCAGCCGGACCGCGCGTTGGCGCAACGCCTGCACGCCGTCATCACCGAGACCGCCCCTGAGCTGGCACCGAAGCTGTGGTACGGCCAGCCCGCCTGGGCCAGGAGCGGAAAGGTGGTCTGCTTCTTCCGCAGCGGGCAGGGAGACAAGCAGCGTTACTCGACGTTCGGGTTCTCGCCGGAGGCGAAGCTCGACGACGAGCAGGGTCTGTGGGCGACATCGTTCGCCCTGACCGAGCTGACCGACAAGGCCGAGGCAACGATCAAAAAGCTACTGCGGACCGCCCTGGGCTGAGGTGGACGATGCCACGGCCCGGCCCGGGTGCGAAAGGTATCAGCTGAGACGTTTGGTGTTGCTCGCGGCCGCCACCAGCCCATCGGCCCACCGCTGACCATCCGTCCGTTCTCGGGCGCTCCCCGGCGATGGGGAGCGCCCGAGGCGACGCTAGTGGATCAGGCGTCGCGGCGATTCAGAAGGAAGGCCGCGAGCGCCAGCAAAGCAGCGGTCCACAGGCCGAACACCCCGAAGCCCTGCCAGGGGGTGAGGAGACTGCCCTCCTGCTGGGTGGCCTGGCCAATCAGGATTCCAGCCTCGGTCGGCAGGTAGGCGTGGGCGTACTCGCCGAACTTGCCGGGCAGTAGTTGCACCAGGGGAGCGAGCACGAGCACGAACATGATCACACCGGTGATCCCCGCCGCGGTACGCCGCACAATGGCACCGATAGCGAGGGAGAACAGGCTGAGCATGGCCAGGTAGAGGCCGGTGCCCACCACTGCCCGCAGCGCACCGGGATCGCCGAGGGATGCCTCAACCCTCTCGCTGAGCATCGCCGCGCCGATGAAGAACGAGACGAACGCCGCTGCCAGGCTCACTGCCAGGACTACCAGGCTCAGCACCACGCCCTTGGCGGCGAGCATGGACAGCCGGCGGGGCTTCGCCAGCAGGCTGGCTCGGATCATGCCGGTGGAGTACTCCGACGCGATAACCATGACGCCCAGGACACAGATGGCGGGTTGGCTGATCAGAAAGCCGCTGCCGAGGATGACGGTCGTCGGATCACCGATGATCAGCTCGCGGTCGCTGGCAGCAGTGTCGTCCCACGCGGCGGTGGTCAAGCCGACGAGCAGTGCGGTGAAGGCCGGGTACAGCAACGCGAGTAGTCCGAGCGACCAGCCGGTCGACCGGACCGATCGGAGCTTTGTCCACTCGGAGCGCAGCAGCCCGGCAAAGCTGGCGCGGCTGGCCACCGTGCTGGCGGTGGGGCGGGCGGCGGTCGCGGTCATCGGGCTTCCCCTCCGGACGTCGGGGCGTCGGCATCCTGGGTTGAGCCAGTGCCGGCGTACTCCACGCTCTCCCGGGTCAGCGTCATGAACGCCTCCTCCAGGGTGCCGCGTTGCGGGACCACCTCGTGGAGGACGTGCCCACCGGCCGACGCGATCTCACCGATCCTGGTGGCCTCCATGTCCTCAACGCTCAGCTCGTTGTCGTCGTTGCGGGTCACCGTGCCGCCCGCCCGGGTGAGGGCCTCGGCCAACTCGTCGGCGTTCGGGCTACGGACGAGCACCGTCTGCTTCTGTCCCCGCTCGATGAACTCCTGGGTTGGGCAGTCCGCGATCAGGCTGCCGCGGCCGATGATGATGAGATGCTCGGCCGTCACTGCCATCTCGTTCATCAGGTGGCTGGAGACGAAGACGGTTCGACCCTCGGCCGCCAGCTGCCGCATGAAGGTGCGAACCCAGAGGATGCCCTCCGGGTCAAGCCCGTTGACCGGTTCGTCCAGCACCAGCACGGCGGGGTCACCGAGCAGGGCGGCGGCGAGCCCAAGTCGTTGTCCCATGCCGAGGGAGAAGCTCCCGGCCCGCTTGTGTGCCACTTCGCGTAGCCCGACCAGGTCGAGTACCTCCGAGACCCGCTTCTTGCCAATGCCCTGCGACTGGGCCAGGCAGAGCAGATGGTTGTGGGCGGTCCGGCCCGGGTGCACCGCCTTGGCCTCCAAGAGGGCGCCGACCGCGGCGAGCGGGGTGGTCAGGTCCCGGTAGCGCTTGCCGTCGATGGTGGCGGTGCCACGATCCGGATGGTCGAGACCGAGCAGTAGGCGCATGGTCGTCGATTTGCCGGCGCCGTTGGGGCCGAGGAACCCGGTTACCTTGCCGGGCCCGACCGTGAAGGAAAGATCCCTCACGGCGACCTTGTCGCCGTAGCGCTTAGTCAGGTTCTTGGCTTCGATCATCCGTTCCGTCCTGAAGAGGCCGATGGTTGGGAAAATGGGGATTACCGGAGCCACCACCGTCGCCGGTGCTCTTTCTCCGGCGGCGGATCTGGGAGAACCGCAGCGTGTTGCCGGCCGGGTCGCGGAAAGCGCAGTCCCGGACGCCCCAGGGCTGGTCGGTCGGCTCCTGTACCACCGTTGCACCCCCGGCGCGAAGGTGCTCGAAGGCCGCGTCACAGTCCTCGGTGCGGAACACCAGACCGGGCAGCAGGCCCTTCACCAGCAGCTCCGCCAGGGCGTGCTGGTCAGCGGGCGAGGTTTCCGGGTAGACGACCAGGGACTGCAGAACGATGTCGGCATCGGGCTGCCCAGGCGACCCGAGGGCAATCCAGCGCAATCCCTCGGATGTGTGGTCTTGGCGAACCTCAAGGCCGAGAACATCCCGGTAGAAGGTGAGCGCACGTTCATGGTCGTCGACGGCGACGAAGCGCTGCGCAACCTTGACTCCCATGTGCTTCATGCTACGAACGGCGGGCCTCCGGGCGCTTCTTGATTCCTGATGGACCTGGGGCGAATTGCGGTTGACCGGTCCGTCAGCCGCCTCCGGTGCGCGCGTGCTCATCCGGCAGCTCCTTTCGCGGGTGGTGGGGGAGGTATCAGGTCGTGGCGAACTCGACCAGAACCCGGCCCAGCGCCGCCATCTCGATCCGGTGCCAGGAGCCGGGCAGTTCCCTTCCCGAGCCGTTCGGCAGGGCCGCCGCCGTCGCCTGGGCCGCGGCACGCAGCCAGTCGCTGGTGCCGTTGCTGTTGACGACCAGCGTGGGAGTCCGCAGGGCGGCCAGCCGATCGACCGGGAGGCTGAAATCGCCACACAGAGTGACGTCATAGGCGAGCGTGTGGGCATTCGCCTCGTTCGTCGCCCAGAGTGGGCCTTGCCGCCACTGGGCGATTGCCGTTGGGGGCAGGTCCATCAGCACATTCAGGAAGTACTCCGCAGCCGCGCCCCGTTGGCCGTCGGCGACCAGCGCGCGTAGTTGGTCGGCGGCATCGAGGGGCGGCCGTGGGTGGTCACCGACCCGGAAGTAGGGTTCGTGCAGGGCCAGTTTGGTGATCGGGGTGTCGGCCATAGCTGCCTCCAGCGCGAGATTCGCGCCGCACGATCCGGCGAACACCACCGCGTGGCCACCCGCCTCCTCGATCACGACGGCGAGGTCCTCAATCTCTCGTTCGATGGCATATTGGGCGGAATCTGTGCTCTGCCCCCGTCCCCGGCGGTCGTAGACGTAGGTGGTGCAGTGCGCTGTCAGCTCTGGGACGAGTGCGTCGAAAATTGTGTGATCGCGGAATGCGCCATTCAGGAGTACGATCGCCGGCCCGGCGCCGGCCCGCTGGTAGGCGATCGTGGTGCCGTCCCGCGAAAGAGCCTTTCGCATCTAGTTCTCCTCGGTGTCGCCACGGCTGTTTGCAGCCAATTTCTGGCCAGGTGGTTGACCTCTCCTCGAGGCTTGGTCGGGCCGCCGAACTCCTACGCCCGTGGGCCAGCTTTCGCTGTTTTCGTTTTGGTGCCCACGGGGCTGCGGGACAGGAAGGTCTGCCCGGGGTGACCGGCCTGGGATGGTGTGGCGGAGTTGGAATCCGCATGGGTGACAGAGTTCCGGTCCCGCGAGCAGACCGGGGTTAGGGGTGGCGCACCGTGAATTTACTGGGGGGTGATAGCGGTGACGTCTCCTCCAGTTCGGGATCGCCGGCAAGTATGGCGGCCAGGAGTCGCTGTACCCGTGGTCCTGGTTCGACGCCGAGCTCTTCGTTGAGGATGGAACGGAGGCGATGATATGCCTGAAGTGAGCGCCCAACGTGGCCGGCGCGATACATGGCCATCATTCGTAGCGCGCACAGGTTTTCGTTCATCGGGTTCCGTGCCGTGACGAGCGTTAGTTCTGCCAGCAGGTCGGAATGCCGGCCCAGGGCCAGGTCCGTTTCGATCCGGCGTTCCAGCGTGCAGAGCCGGCTTTCCTCCAGTGATGCCGCCTCGATCTCCAGGATCGGGCCCATTCGGACATCGACCAGGGCTGCGCCGCGCCAGACCTGAAGTGCGTGACTGAACTCCTGTGAGGCTCGGTGCTGGTCGCCCGCCTCGGCCGCGGTGCGACCGGCGACAAGGTGCCGGTTGTACACTTCGACATCTGTTTCGCACGCGAACCCCTCGAGTAGATAGCCATTGTGGCGGGTGCCGATTATCTGTCGGGCTTCCGGGCTGCCGTACCCGGCCGTGGCGAGTGCGTTTCGCAGCTGCAGAATGTATGTCTGCAGGGTTGTGGCGTGGCTTCGTGGTGGACGGTCCCCCCACAGTTCCTCGATGAGCATCGGCACGGTGACGACGCGTCCGACGTTCAAGGCGAGTAGGGCGAGCACCTGACGTTGTTTGGGTGCGCTGGTCTCCACCGGCATGCGACCGTAGTGGAGCGAGAGTGGGCCGAGCAGCCCGAAGCTCAGAAGTGTCTGGTCCCTTTCCACCCGATCTCCTCCGTGTAACGGATTATCAACTTCAAGCCTTTCGCACTGGCCTGATGGCAGGCTTGGGCTGACATAGAAATGGAGCCGAATTGTTTGGTGAAGCGAGTCCGGTAGCGTAAGCATGCCGGGCTGGGGAAACGATTTCAGGGGCGCCGACAGGTAGGCGCGGCTACGTGTTCTATGTTTCTCCCCCCATCGATCCAGTCCCTGGGTGTCGCAGGTAATTGCGTAATATTGTGCCATGATCCAGCGATCCAGGGAACTGTTGATAACTCGGTGGTCGTAAGGTAGAAATGTCGGTTCCAGGTGAGAAAGTATTTGTAGGGTTCGGTGGAGGTTTGCAGCGGTTTCGTCGTGATTTCCTGGGCGTAGTTGACCCGTCTACCTGCCGGCAGGGTTGGTTGTCGTTTTCATCCAGGCCAAGGCGGGGAGGTGGATCGCCGTTTCGGGTTGGCTGGCGTTCTGGGCGCCGGCGCAGCGCCGATGTAAATATGTCTTTAGCGCCTCGAATCATGCTTTCCCGCCATTTTTGGGGTCTCGCGCCCGTCCGGAGCGCTGATCGCATCGGTGCTGGCCCGTCGTGGTCGTAGGTGTCGCGGTGAAACGGGTCGCTCCACTGTCGGTGACAAATTGTGGCGACCCTTTCGCTGTCGGTGATGGCCGGTTCAGATCCGGTCCCCATTGCTGCTCGAGCTGATCCCGACGGAGGGCGGTCACCATGGTGGTCGGCGACGATGCAGTGAGGTGCGCATGGACAGTGCAGTCGAACGGGCCATCGAGTATCTCTGGGAGCGTTACGACCGGCCGCTGACGCTGGCCGAGATCGCGGAGAGCGCTGGGTTAAGTCGGTTCTACTTTGCCCGACTTTTTCGCAATATAACCGGAGTTACTCCCGGCCGGTTTCTAGCCGCTATTCGGATTCATCAGGCCAAGCGTCTTCTTCTTGATACCCCGCTGCGGATAACGGATGTCTCCGTGCTGGTGGGGTACAGCAGCCTCGGCTCCTTCAGTAATTGTTTCACTTCCAGTGTCGGGGTCTCACCCGGCCGGTTCCGTCGCCTTTCGCCTATTGGTGCGACCGAGCTATCTGGCCGTTCGGCCACCCTCCTCGGCGCCGGGGCGATCGCTGGGACGATCAGCCTGCCGGAAGGACACGGCAACGCGCAGGTCTATCTGGGCGCGTTTTCGACCCGGATCGTGCAGCACCGCGCAGTCTCGGCGATGGTCGTTGACGTGCCGGGCGGTCGGCCGTCCTGTTACCACCTGCCGCACGTGCCCAACGGCACCTGGTTCGTGCACGCGGTGGCGGTAGCTGACGGTGTTGGCCCCGAAGCTCGCCGTTCCACCGCCCTGATCGGCATGCACCCCCTGGTGACGGTCGTTGCGGACGGTGTGACCAGTGCTGCGGTCCGCCTCCGGCGCCGGCGGGTGATCGACCCACCGGTGCTGCTCGCGCTACCGGAACTCACCCCCCGGTCCGTCCCGGCAGCCGGCGGATGCCCGGCCACCACGGCACGGCAGGCGCCCCTCGCGCGCTCCGCGGAGCCACGGCGATCGGCGCTGGCCCGAACGCTGCCCTGACCCGCGGGCTCGCCGCCCGGCGGCCCGTTCGACTGACGTCACCAGTGCGGTTGAACTTCCCCCGGGCAGTCGGTGGTCCCGAAGCAGCGCCACCCCCCGAGTCCGGGCCGCCAGACGAACTGATCAGGTTCGGCAGTGTGACCGTGGCCGGGGCAACGTCGAGGATGCCCGGATGGGCGGTCCCTGAGCACCATGGCGGGACCGGTGCCCGGGGGTGTTTCGGTGATGCCCGCCGAGCGGCGAGTGCCGCCACCGGTGACCCCGCAACGGCTCGCGCGCTAGGAAGTGGTGATCGACCGTGACCTCAGCAGTACTGCTCCAACCGCGTTGCGGCACCGAACTCGCCGAACGGCTCGCACGCTCGGCAGCGGCTACCGATGGCGCCGGGATCGCAACCTCCGATGTGTTGGACTGGCTCGCTGCCGAGCGGGCAGCGTGCCGCACCCGAGTGCGGCGGATCCCATTCGCGGAGTTGGACGGCTGGTCGTTCCAGTCCGAAACCGGGAATCTGCGCCACCGTAGTGGAGGGTTCTTCACGGTGGAGGGCCTGCACGTCGTCCGACCGGATGTGGGCGCCGAGTGGCAACAGCCGATCATCGTGCAACGGGAGATCGGCATCCTCGGGATCCTGGCGAAGGAGTTCGACGGCACGCTGCACTTCCTCATGCAGGCGAAGGTGGAGCCGGGTAATCCCAACCTGGTGCAGCTGTCACCCACCGTGCAGGCCACCCGAAGTAACTACACGAAGGCGCATGGCGGGACGGCGGTGAGGTACCTGGAACACTTCCTTGATCCGCCTCCGGGCCGGGTGCTCACCGATGTCCTGCAGTCCGAACACGGCGCCTGGTTCTACCGCAAGCGCAATCGCAACATGATCGTCGAGGTGAAGGGTGAGGTGCCAGCGGACGAGCGCTTTCGCTGGCTCACGCTGGGTCAGCTGGGTCAGCTGCTCCGGCAGGACAACGTGGTCAACATGGACTCGCGGACGGTGCTGGCGAGCGCACCGCTGGCGTATCCCGAACACGGTGCCGTCTGCTCCGACGCCGAGGTGGCTTCCTGGTTCACCGGTCAACGGGCCAGCCACGAGGTGCGGGCCCACCGTGTTCCGCTGGCGCGGATAGCCGGCTGGTGCCGTGACGAGCACAGCATCTACCGTCCGGATCAGCGGCATTTCCGGGTGCTAGCGGTCGCTGTTGAGGGCGCGAACCGAGAGGTCTCCAGTTGGAGTCAGCCGCTGATCGAGCCGGTGGCACCGGGCGTGGTGGGTTTTGCGTACCGGACCTTCGGCGGGGTGCCGCACGTTCTCGTGCACGCCCGGGTGGAGGGGGGCTTCCTCGACACCGTGGAACTGGCGCCCACCGTGCAGTGTGTTCCGGCGAGCTACCCCCAGCTGCCAGCGGCGCAACGCCCTCCGTTTCTTGACCTGATGTTGGACCCGTCCCCGGAACGGGTCCGGTATGCAGCGACGCATTCCGAGGAGGGCGGTCGGTTCCGCAATGCCGAGAGCCGCTATCTGGTGGTCGCCACCGACGAGACGGCGACGCCGACCGAGGCGCCGCCCGGCTACCACTGGATCACCCCGGGCCAGCTCAGCTGGCTGGCCGGGCACAGCCGCTACGTCAACGTCCAGGCCCGGACCCTGCTGGCAATCCTGCAGACCCGGGCCGCCGAGGTCGGCCAGGACTCGTGGTGAGGTGCGGTACGGGCCGCTGCCCTGCGGCGGCCCGTACCCCTGGTGGGGTGGCCCTCGGCCTGCCCCGGCTGCCCGTCACACTCGCCGACTGGCTCAGGCGGTCGCCACCCCAGCGGCCCCGCCGCCCACGTCTCGGATGACCTGACGCATCGACCCGCTGTCGTTGGCGTGGGGGAAGTCCTCCGCCGGCACCGCGACCCCGAGGAACGCGCACAGTGGTTCCCATCCCTGCTGCACGTCATAGGTGAGCAGGTTGTCGGGGGCGACAGAGCTGGCGACCGCCTCGTTGTGCCGGTGAAAGACCCGAATGGCGTGACCCTTGTCGGCGAAGCGTCCACCGAAGAGACCATCCCAGACCATGGTGTTGACGAACCGATATATCCGGGCCGGCACGGAGCCGGGTTCCGGTGGATTGTCGCGGCTCCGGACGGCGAACTGGTACAAGGTGTCGTACGTGCTTCGGTACCACTCCTCGCTGTCCCGTACGGTCAGGATTACCTTCGCCTTCGGGAATGCCCGGATGATTTCCTTGTGGTAGATGGCGCTGGGCCCGTCCGCGACGGAGACGAAGCCGTCGAACAGCTCCTCCCAGTCGGGCCGCTGCCCGTCACAGACGACCTTTTCCCACTGCTGGAGTCGGTCCGAATCGTTGACGATATTGAACATGTGAGAGCAGGGTCCGTAGCCGAGGCGCTCCAGCGCCAGCTTCAGTGACGTGGTGCCGGTCCGGCCCAAGCCGGTGTTGATGAGCCGTAACATATGTGAACCCCTCCTGCCGGTCCTGGTGGTCGGGTGGCCCGGAATCAGCGCCAGTCCCCTGGGTCCTGTCGAGTGGATAGATTGATGCAGTTCCAGAGGCTTACCAGCCCGACATGCATGATCAATGCGCTGAGTTCCGGCTCGGTATAGTGCCGGACAGCCTCGTCCCAGACCTCGTCCGGCACCGGATCCACGCGGTCACCGAGACGGGTGGCGGCCTCGGCGAGCGCCAGCGCCGCCCGCTCGGCATCGGTGAAACAGTCGGCCTCACGCCAGGACGCCACGATCGACAGGCGGTGATCGATCCGCGACGCGGCCTCCGGACCGGCCGGCAGGATCCAGACTCGGCCATTGAGCTGGCTGACCCGCATCCGGACCAGATCGAGGGTCCGGACCGGCACGCCGACCTGGTTGATCACTTTACCGAGTTCGAGCAGGGGCGGCAGCGCGTCGGGCACGACCAGAGACGGGTTGTTCATCCGCGATGCCATCAGCTTCTCCCGGGGTTGGGGGTCGTTGTCTCGCACGTTCGGCGGCGTCGGCGAGCGCGCGGTGCAGCCGGTCGTCAGAGTCCTGCCCGGCCTCCCACTGCACCCCGAGCACGAACGGGTGCCCGATCGCCTCGATCGCCTCGACGACTCCGTCCGACGCCCGGGCGGTCACGGTGAGACCCGCACCGACCCGGTCGACACCCTGGTGGTGGTGGCAGGCGACGGTGGGGACATCGGCGCCGTAGGCAGCGGCGGCGAGGCTGCCGCGCTGGAGGTGCAGGTGGTTCCGGCCGAGGGTGAAGGTCGCGGTCTGCGGGCAGTGGCCGTCGTGGTTCACGGCCTCGGGCAGGTGCTGGTGCAGGGTCCCGCCCGACAACACATTGAGCACCTGCATCCCGCGGCAGATGGCCAGGACGGGCCGGTCGGCGTCGAGCGCTGCGCGGAGCAGGGCCAGTTCGACCCGGTCCGCGGCAGGGTTGCCGCATCGGGTCCTGGTGTGCCGGGGCTGCCCGTACAGCTTCGGGTCCAGGTCTGGCCCCCCGGGTAGCAGTAGGCCGTCGAGGTGCGGCACCAGGTCCTCGGCGCCCGGCAGCAGCGGTACCAACAGGGGGGCGCACCCCGCGGCGGCGAGCATGTCCACGTGGGCCTGCAGCGCCAGGCTGACGGTCGTGTCGAGCCCCTGCACCGTCACTGGAGTCGTTCGTGCGCAGACCCCGATCACCGGCCGTGCCACGTCGTTGTTCCGCACTGAGCTCATGCGCACCCACCATTGTTCGGAGGTCACACCGTCCGGGGCAGCACGCCCCACAGAACGGTGGCAGGACAGTTCATATCCGGCCGGGGTGGTGTGGTCGATTCCGTCCGCGCCGGACTATTCGACGACCACGGGGTGAACCTATAACGGTGCCCTGACCAATGGCAACGGTCGGATGTGCAGTAATCAGCTGTTCCCCGAAAGCGGTCGGCGGTATGCGGATCCCTTCGTTCAACCGCCCGGTGAAACGCAGTCGAAACCGCTGACCGTTGCTCGCTGTTTCGGGCCGGCAATAGGGTTGTCGAATCAATCCGTCCTTGACCGGGACTGCAGCGGCTCTCGGCAGACTGCGAGCGGTCCGGCCCGATCGTCGATTCCCCTCTCCACGCGCCGGTCGACAGCCATGGGTCGGCGAGCCGCGAGCGGGGCCACGTACCCGCCCAGCCGGGCGGTCACCACTCGGAAGGACGACAATGGCAACGATAGAGGTTCCGGTTCTGATCGTGGGCGGCGGTGGATGTGGCCTGGCTGCCTCCGTCTTTCTGTCCGACCACGGTGTACGCCACCTGCTGGTGGAGCGGCACCCGGGTACGTCGAGAATGCCGAAGGCGCACTATCTCAACCAGCGGACGATGGGCATCTTCCGCCAGCACGAGCTCGATGCTGAGGTGGCCCAGCAGGGGGCGTGCCTGGCGGAGTTCGGCAAGCTGCGCTGGCTGACCTCGCTCGGTGGGGAAGGGCCCCTCGACGGTCTGGTCATTCAGGAGATGGACGCGTTCGGCGGCGGCGCGTTGCGGGAGACCTACGAGGCGGCTGGGCCGGTACTTCCGGTCAAGCTACCCCAGGTCCGGTTGGAGCCGATCCTGCGGCAACACGCCGAGCGGCGCGGCCCGGGAGAGATCCGGTTCGGTCATGAACTGGTTACTTTCGCCGAGGAGGGCGACCGGGTGGTAGCCCAGGTCCGAGCGGTCGGCACGGGCGAGGTCACCACGGTGGTGGCCCGCTACCTCATCGCGGCTGACGGCGGCCGTACCGTCGGCGCGGCGCTCGGCGTACAGATGCGGGGCCTTCCGGGGTTTCTCGACGTCACCACCGCCTACTTCACCGCGGACCTGTCGCCGTGGTGGCGGGAGGGCACCCTACTCACCCACTTCCTCAATCCGCACGACCCCGACCTGTCCAGCAACCTCATCGAGATGGGCCCCACCTGGGGCAAGCACTGCGAGGAGTGGGTGCTGCACTTTCCGCCGGGTGACCCGCAGCGCTACCCCGCGGAGACCATCGTCCCCAAGATCCGTGAGGTCCTCGGGCTGCCCGACCTGGAGCTCACGCTGCGCCAGGTCACGAACTGGTCGGTGGAATCCCTGGTCGCCGACCAGTACCGGGTCGGTCGAGTGCTCCTTGCCGGTGACGCCGCCCACCGGCAGCCCCCCACCGTCGGGCTGGGACTGAACACCGGGATTCAGGACGCACACAACCTCGCGTGGAAACTCGCCGCGGTACTCACCGGCCGCGCCCCCGACAGCCTGCTCGACACCTACCAGGCCGAGCGGCATCCGATCGGCCGGCACAACGTCGACTGGGCGGTCTCCGCGGCCCTGCACCACCACGCGATCCTCGAGGCTGTCGGGGTCGGTCAGCACACCGCGCCGCAGCGTCGGGAGCGAGCGTTCGCGGCGTTCGTCGACCCATCCCCGATCGCCGCGGCGGCGCGGGCGCGGGCGGCCGAGCTGTTCGCCACCCACCGGGGTGGATGTCAGGCACACGACGTCGAGCTGGGTTTCGCGTACGAACAGGGTGCGGTCATCCCCGACGGAAGCCCGCCGCCACCGCGGGAGCCGTTGCGGGACGTCTACCACCCCACCACCCGGCCCGGGCATCTGCTGCCGCATGCCTGGATCACCCGCGCCGGCCGGGTCCGGTCCACCCACGACCTGACCGGTTCCGCCGGCAGCTTCGTGCTGATCATCGGCCCGAAGGCGGAGCGGTGGCGGGCGGCGGCCGCGGCGGTGGCGGAGAAGCTCTCGGTGCCGATCGACACCGTCGCCATCG
The DNA here is from genome assembly GCF_013416675.1 of Salinispora sp. H7-4. NCBI lineage: Bacteria > Bacillati > Actinomycetota > Actinomycetes > Micromonosporales > Micromonosporaceae > Salinispora > Salinispora sp. H7-4. The sequence continues at coordinate 223,776 of NZ_JABZED010000002.1, read as the reverse complement.
GGGTCGGGGCTGAGTACACGGCCGCCGACGACCGGTGGTCACGCGTCCGGGAAATCGCCGACGAGGGCGCCATTCTGGTCCGCCCGGACAACCACGTGGCGTGGCGCAGCAGGGGCGCCGGCGCGAACCCGACCGGTGAGCTGGCCGGGGCCCTCGGACGCATCCTGGAGAACGCGGGGCCGGCCCGAGCCTGACCCCGGCAACAGCAGATCCCCCGTGCCCGCCCGGCCGGTCGGCCCGGGCGGGCACGGGTATGTCCGCGGCGTCCCCCGGTGGGGCGGGGCGAGGATACCGACGCGGCCGCGGTCGGGCGGCGCGGCCGGTGCCCGCGCCACCGGGGCGGGGAGGGCACCTCAGCTCAAGGCGGCGGGGGTGGTTCCGGGCAGCCCTGTGAGCACCTGGTCAACGGCTTTCTGCGCATCGGCGATGCACGTGCCGACCCCCACTCCCTCGTACGCGGCACCGCAGACGGCGAGCCCCGGCGAGCCACCGACCGCCGTCCGGATCCGGTTCACCCGATTCAGGTGGCCGACGGTGTACTGGGGCAGCGCGCTCGGCCACCGGGTGACCCGGGTCGCCACCGGGACACCGTTCGCCCCGGTTGCCGCGGCGACCTCGGCGGTCACCAGCCGGACGAGGTCGGCGTCATCGCGGTGGAGCGCTGCCTCGTCGCCGACCTTCCCGACCGAACAGCGCAGGATCTCCACCTCGCCCGCCAGGTGCGGCCACTTCACCGTGGAGAAGGTCACTTCGTTGACGGCCCGTCCGTCCACCGCCGGAACCCGGTAGCCGCAGAACCCGCGCGTGGCGAGCCCACCGGCGAACGCCGTACGGGGGTAGGCCAGCGTGATGCTGCCGACACTGGCGTACGGGAGCTGCGCCAGCTCAGCGGCGGCCGGCGCCACTCCGGGTACGCCGGCCAGCAATCGGCCGGCAGGCCCGGCGGGGACGGCGACGATGACCGCATCCGCGGTGAGCTGTTCGGTCCCGGCGTCGGCGTTGACGGTCAACCGCCACCCCTGCCGCTCCGGAGCCAGGCCGGTGACCTCCGCCCCGGTTCGTACCCGCGCGTCGGGCGAGTCGGCGAGAACTGCGTCGACCAACACCTGGGGTAGGTTGCCGAGCCCGCCGGTCAGGGTACCGATCCCGGTTGGCGGTTCCTGCCCGTCTGGCGGTGGCGGGGGGACCAGCGAGCCCGCTGCCTGGATCAGCGACGGGTACCTGCGGGCCGCGTTCGCCAGCGGGGCCAGCATGGCCTCGAAGGACAGCTGGTCGGAGCGGCCGGCGCAGACATCGCTGAGGAACGGGTCAACGAGGCGGTCCAACACCTCCTGGCCGAGTCGCTGCGAGACGTAGGCCGCGACGGTGACGTCGCCGTCCCGTTCGGTCGGTGGCAGCCCGAGGTCGCGGCGGGCCGCGGCCACCCCGCCCGGCGAGAGGATGCCGGAGTCGGCGAGCGCGTCCAGGTCCGCGGGGATGCCCATGAACTGGCTGGCCGGCAGGGGCCGGAGTGCGCCCCTGCTCCAGATCGCGGTTGTGGTGGCGCCGGCCAGGGCGAGCTGATCGCCGAGACCGGCCGCGGTGAGCAACCGGGTGGTCTTGGGCCGCCGGGCATAGAGCCCTTCCGCCCCCTCGTCGACGAGGACGCCCGCCACCTCCGAGGCGGACAGCTTCCCCCCGAGCCGCGGTGCGGCCTCGAGGAGGGTGATTCGTACTGGCTCGTTCCGGAGGTAGAACGCCGCGGTCACCCCCGTGATGCCACCCCCGACGATGACCACGTGGGGCGCCGTACCTGCCCGATCCTGTTCGTTGTCCACCATGTCGCCTGCTCTTTCGTGGGCTGCGATGTGGTAGCAGTCTCCCCGCGCTCCCGCGAATTCCGGTCGAGTGAGAGTTGACCCGGGCAGGTGGCGGCGGTCGGCCGGGGTGTGGCGGGTGGCGTTACGTTCCGTCCTCCTGCTTGCGTTTGAGTTGTTCGGCGAAGAGGCCCCACTCCGCACTGATGCTGTCCGCGAGCGGGGCGATCACGCTCAGCCAGTGCGGCGGTATCGAGCCGGCGACCTCCCGCCAGCGATGTGGGGCACCGGCGTGCCACGCCATCCACCGAATGAACGCCCGGCCGCCCTCGGTGTACCGGATGGACGGATCGGTAGCCAGCTTGTTCGCCACCCCGGCCCAGGTCAGTGGCGCGTCCGCCGGCCCCCGGCGCCGGACCGCACCACCGCGGGGCGCCGGCAACGTGGGGGTGGGCGCCGCGGCTCGCCGGGCTGGTCCCACCGGCTCCTCGACCGGGGGAAGGCGGTGCCCGGTGCGCTCCGGGCTGATGCCCCGGCGCAGCCGAGCGCTCACATCATGGACGGTGCCCAGCGATACGTCGGCCTCGCGGGCGACCTGCCGCAGCGGGGCGTCCGGGTGCGCGCTGAGGTAGGCGGCGGCGCGACGCCGGCCCTCCACGGCGGTGACCGGACGACGCCTTCCGTCCCGGCCGATCCGCTTGCCGCCGGCCCCTGCTGCCCCTGGCGACCGGGTACGCAACGATGCGATCGTCTTCGCGCTCAATCCCGTGATGGCGGCGAGGGCCCGGTCAGACCAGTCCGGATACTCCGACAGCACCCGGTTGGCGCCGGCGAGCCGGTCGGCTCGGGACAGCGGTAACCCATGGGCGATGTTCGCCTGCATCGCCAGGATGAGGGCCTCGGCGTCGGTGCAGTCCAGGAAGCGTGCGGGGATGACGTGATCGCCGCGGATCCGGGCGGCCTCGAGCCGGTGCAGCCCGTCGATAACCCGCCAGCCCTCCTCCTGGACGAGGAGAGGCGGTAGCTGCGTGGTGCCGCCCGCCTCCACGAGTAGCTGGACGTGGGCTCCGCTCGTGCCACCCTGCCGCAGCCGCAGGCTGGGCGACAGGGCGTCCAGGGGAACGTCTCGTGCCGGCAGTCGCTCGAAGTTCTTCAGATCGAATTTGTCGTTACCCGTCGCTTCGTCGCTGCCCGCAATGGCGAGCCTGAAGCCTTCCGTGGCCAGCGCAGCTTGCCCGTGGTGACGAGACATCCGGTACGCCCTCCTCGGTCGCCGTTTGGCTGAGGGTGGCAGGGGTGTCTTTAGCCGTAGTCGAGACGGGGTGGACCGGCGGCCGGTGCCGGTCCGCTCGGTGCGGTTCCGTTCTGGGGGGCGCCGAACCAGCGGGTGAGGGCGTGGGTGAGGTCGTGGGTGC